>NZ_JAMYRO010000028.1:0-85493 GCF_040321495.1 Mesorhizobium sp. M0408
CCCCCCCCCCCCCCCCCCCCCCCCCCCCCCCCCCCCCCCCCCCCCCCCCCCCCCCCCCCCCCCCCCCCCCCCCCCCCCCCCCCACGCCTGTGGGCAGAGCGAGGCGCCGGGGAGAAAGCCCACAGTTTTCTGACACCCGTTCGCGACTGGTTCACCGAGGGTTCCGAAACCGCCGACGTCAGAGAGGCCGAGGCCCTGCTCAGCGAGCTGGAGCGTGCTACGCTATATGACACGCCCTCGGTTCGGCGGGAATAGCCTTGGCCGTTAGTTGGTGGAAGGGGCAGCGCGTTCAACGGGCGCGGTCGCGCCAATTGCAGTCATTCCAGAACACACGTTTGACTGCCTGCTACTGGCGCACCTTACTCGTTCCAGTGGACGAGGCGAACAGCAACAAACCATCCATCTCGGCCATTGGCGGCAGCCAGTTGGTAGAGTTTGACCCTAGAACGCCAGCGTGTGAGACCACCGCCGCCGGGGCGAGCGCATGCCGGGTCGGCACCCACCGGGTTCATCGGCGGGCGGGGGCGGGATGGTTTGTGGGGCCCCGCATCAATGCGCGTGACCCCTCGCTCACAGACTGGATGATCGCGTTGAAGGCGGTGATCACTATTGAACAGAAGCCGCCGATACCAGGACGAAGCCGCGGGTCTTGTTCTCGTTGTGGGAGTCCTGGGTGTTCATGGCATCGAAAAGCTCAGATGTCTTCACCCACACTGGAGGGTATTTATATCGTGCGACATCAAGGATGAGGAAGCGGTCTGATTTCCCATCATAGGCTGCTAGCGGCGAGATATGGCCGCCCTTCTCCTGTCCGATTGCCTTGCGGAGGTAGTTGACGATCACGAAATGGTTCGACTGGCCGAGATGGGAACTCGCCAGCTTGCGGAACTCGTCGACTGAGCTGTCGGCGGCATGATGGACTTCTGCCTTGACCGGCTGCGTCGCAAGAATTCCACCGATCTGATCGAGGGTCATACCTTTCTTCGCCAAACATCTCGGGCGAGAATGGCGTCCGTTCGTTCATCGAGGACATTGTCCTGCGTGAAAGTGCGATATGGCTCGTACTCCGGAACCGAAGGCGCCGGTACATTGAGCGCGTTCAGCACCATGACGATGCTGGCGACACCGCAATAGGACTGTGTCTTCTGCGTCAGAAAGTTGCTTGCGAGAGGGAAATAGGCCTCCCGTGCATCGCTTTCGACGAAGTAGTTTTCGCCAATATCAGAACTAAAGCCGGCCAGATTGTCAGGAAGCTTCAGGGTTTCGGCGCTTGCGCTGGTGACGAACAGCCCCAATGCGACCACTGCCCCATGAACGAAGTGCTTAGACATGGCAACGTCTCCGCTGGGTGATCGTGCCACTATACCAGAAGGACGGGCGTGTATCACCATCCCCGTTTCAGGGTCGAAGGTCGGGTTCGAGAGGAGGGGCCGTATCAGGCGCGCCCGGCCGACAACTTCGTTCAAAGTTCGGGATCTCTTCATGGCCGGCTGCTCTCGCCGCCAAAACCATCCAAATCGCTCTGAACGACCGAGTTCGACCCTTTTGGCGGTCGTTCAGTTGCGAGCGTCGCATGACGCGATCTGACCCTGAGCTGTCATTCCGCCCGTACGTGTCGTAGCTTCTAATGGCTTGCCGATGGGAGGGGTCATATCCGAGCGCCCGATTGCCCTGACATAAGGCGCTGGTATTGTGTAGTTGATTGGGCTCCAAAGCGGAGCCGTCACACGTGGGAGGAGTCCGAGCGTGGTCGAGAGCGCCGTGCAGCGCCGTTTGGCCGCCATACTCGCTGCCGATGTGGTCGGTTACAGCCGGCTCATGGGCCATGACGAGATGGGCACGCTGACTACGCTGAGGGCGCTGCGGGCCGAGCTGGTCGATCCAAAGATCGCCGAACACATGGGTAGGATTTTCAAGGCGACCGGCGATGGGGTTCTGGCTGAGTTCCCCAGCGTTGTTAACGCCGTTGCCTGTGCGGTCGACATCCAGCGGCGGCTGGAGGCGCGCAACGCCGACATGCCAGAGGACCGCGCGATCCGACTGCGGATCGGGGTCAACCTGGGCGATGTCATCGTCGAGGGCGAGGACATCTTCGGAGACGGAGTGAATATTGCGGCTAGGCTTGAGAGCGTCGCGCCGGCCGGTGGCATAGCGGTGTCGGGCACAGTGCGTGACCACCTGGGCAACCGGCTCGATCTGCAGTTCGAGGATATGGGCGAGCAGGCGCTGAAGAACATCGAGCAGCTGGTGCGCGTTTGCCGAGTGCGCCCAGCCGATACCTCTGCCTTGGTGCGTCGCGCACTGTCGCTACCCGATAAGCCGTGGGTCGCCGTCTTGCCGTTTGTCAATATGAGCGGCGATCCAGAGCAGGAGTACTTCTCCGACGGCATCACAGAGGACATCATTACCGAACTTTCGCGCTTTCGGTCGCTGTCCGTCCTCGCCCGCAATTCCTCGTTCACCTACAAGGGACGGACGATGAAGATCCCCGACGTGGCACGCGACTTGGGCGTGACCTATGTACTCGAGGGAAGCGTTCGTCGCGCCGGGAATCGTCTGCGCATAACCGCGCAGCTCATCGACGCTGAGACCGGCAGCCACATCTGGGCGGAGCGCTATGATCGAGAAATTGCCGATATGTTTGCGGTTCAGGACGAGATAACCCAGAGGATCGTGGGCATGCTGGCGGTGGGCCTCGAAGACGATTCCTTGGAACGCGCTAAGCGTAAGCACCCTGAAAACCTCATCGCCTATGACCATTGGTTGCGCGGCAAACATCTCTTGTGGACGGTGGGTCAGAACAATCTTGAAGCGCGCCAACACTTCGAAAAGGCTGCTGCCACAGACCCAAGCTTTTCGCGCGCCTATTCCGGTTTAGCGGTGACCTACCAGATGGAAGCGCTTGATTTGCTAATTGCGGCAGAAGGTAGAGGCGCTTATGACATGGCCTTTGATTGCGCCAAACGGGCCCTCGCGCTCGATGAAGCCGATTATCAAGCCCACATCGCGCTGGCATGGCCTTGCCTCTATCGGGGCGACTATGAGCGCATGAAGAAACATGTGGATCGCGCCATCATGCTCAACCCTAACGATGCCGACAGCCTCGCCAATGCCAGCTACATGCTCGCAATGTATGGAGAAGGGGAAAAGGCGGTTGCCTGCGGCGAAGCGGCAATGCGTCTCAATCCACGATACCCCGATTGGTATATCGCCTTTCAGGCGACTGCCCTATTTACCGCAAGGCGGTATCCCGAGGCCCTAGCCGCGCGGATCAGAGTCCCCGACTACTTTATCGATTCGACTTTTTTCGGCGCAGCTATACTTGCCAAGCTTGATAGGCTTGCCGAGGCAAAGCTATGGGCGGAAAAAGCAGTAGCGAGGCTGAAAGCAAGGCCGGGGGGCGTTGAGCAAGCAGCCAAAGGATGCATTCAGCTTCTGCTCGACAACAACCCATTCCGTCGTCAAGAAGATCGTGATCACTTCGCAGAGGCGATGCGCATGGCTGGCGTGCCCGGATAGCCGCTTCGATCCATTCCGGCTGATGTACGTCGAACAGAGTGTTTAGGAGGTAGTGGTGAAAGCACTCACTTTACTGATGGTGAATGATTACCCCGACTATATCGACGCGGGGGAGTGGGCGCGATCTCTCAAGGCGCGCGTTTCGGGCCTCGACTTCCGGTTATGGCCCCATCACGGCGATCCCGGCGACATTGACTTGGTGCTGATCGATAAGGGTACGCCGCGCAGGTTTTTTGAAGGTATGACGCGATTGCGTGCAGTTGCCTATCTCGGGGCGGGCATAGACGGCTTGCAACTGGGTGAGCTGCCTGCGGGCGTTGGCGTCGTACGTTTGGCGACCCGCGAACTTGCCTCTGAGGTTGTGCAGTACATTGTTCTCAGAGTACTGTGCCGGCAACGCCATGTCGTTGAATATGCTCTCCAACAGACCCAGAAGAGATGGCGCCCGATCGCGCCACGGAAGACCAGCGAGACCCGCATCGTTATCCTTGGGGCTGGGCGTATCGGTGGATGGGCCGCGCGACTCTTCGCCGAGCTGGGATATCGCACGGCGGCATGGTCCCGCAACCCTAAGCAAATCGCCGATGTGGCCTGTTACGCTGGTGCCCCGGCGCTTAAGGAGGCCTTGGCTGAACGAGACTTCGTCGTGTGCGCGCTGCCGCTGACCACCGAAACTCGAGGAATACTTAATTCCGAAACTTTCCGTCTGATGAAGCGCGGCGCCTACCTCGTTAATGTCGGACGCGGAGCACACGTCGACGAAGCTGCACTTCTGCACGCCATTGACGCTGGGCAACTGTCAGGCGCCTGCCTCGATGTTTTTACCTCGGAACCGCTCGACCAGGCGAGTCCGCTATGGGCCCATCCGAAGGTGACCATCACACCACATGTGGCAAGCTATTGGGTCGATTCGGGCATAGCGCAGGTGGCAGGTCTGTGCGAGCAGATCAAGTTGGGCAATGACATCACCAATCTCGTAAATCTTGAGCGGGGCTACTAAGGGCCCGTATGGCAATAACTGCTTCAGTTCCTTGACGGGATTCGGCCAATTGCCGCGGCCTAATGAACCTAATCGATTCGAAAATTTCTGTACGGACCCTAAGTGCGGGCTAAGAATCCACTCTTAGTCCGTTAATGGCGCGATCGAGCCGCAAGTCGACCTCACCGTGATTTCTATTCTCATTCGGTACGGTAGGGCTCATTTGGTATGGAATGCGGTAGTGCCGGCTGTGTTCTCAATTGGCGCGCGATGAACGGACATCTGGCCATGGGTTTGAAGCTCGATTGATCTCGTGCGTTCCTCGGAAGCTCAACGCTGCAGCAGATCGAAGCGGGTGGCTAGGAATGCAGCTCGACAAAAGGGCTGCCAGACCCGTACGCTGCGGTATGGTTGACTTGGCCGACCTTAGCGAGCGGAAGCTTGCGGCGATCCTTGCCGCGGATGTCTCCGGCTACAGCCGGATGATGGAGGTGGACGAAGCCGGCACGCTTGCGCGCCTGAAGGTATATATTGGTGAGGTCGTCAGGCCCAGGATCGCGGCGCATGGGGGCAATATCGTCAAGACCACGGGCGACGGCCTGCTCGTAGAGTTCGCGAGCGTTGAGGCGGTTGAGGGCGCTGTCGAAATCCAGCGGTCGATGGCAGAGCGAAACACTGGTGAACCTGAGAACAGCCGAATCCTTTACCGTGTTGGGATCAATCTCGGTGACGTCATTTTCGAGGACGGAGACGTCCTCGGCGACGGTGTAAACGTGGCCTCCCGGCTTGAGGGGCTCGCCAAGCCGGGCGGCGTGTGCGTGTCGGACATTGTGCATCAGGCAGTCGCGGATCGGATCCAGGTGCCCTTCCGTGATATGGGCAACCAGCGGGTGAAGAACATCTCCCGACCTATTCGTGTCTGGCATTGGACGCCCGACGCGTCGCCGCAGACGACGAGACCGGTCGAAGCGGCGCTGCATCAGCGGGTGCAGTTTGCGACGGCGTCGGACGGCGCGCAGATCGCTTGGGCCAGCATTGGCCAGGGAGCGCCTGTGCTGAAGGGTCCGAACTGGCTGAACCATATTGAGTATGAATGGCACACACCCATTTGGCGTCCGATTCTCGCGAAGTTCGCGAAGCTTTGCCACCTCGTGCGGTTCGACCAACGCGGAAACGGCCTCTCGGACTGGGAGGTTGAGACAGTATCGGAAGATGCAATGGCCGGCGACATGTCCGCAGTCGCGACCGCTGCACAGCTGGATCGGTTCGCGCTCCTCGGCATTTCGCAAGGCTGCGCCTTTTCCGTGCGTTATGCTGTGGAGCACCCGGAGCAGGTGACATGCCTCATCCTGCTGGGCGGATTTCTCCGAGGCCGGCTAATGCGACCGGATCTCGATCAAAGGAAGCTATATGAAGCCGGGGCGATGATGATCCGCAACGGCTGGGGCTCGCCGAATCCCGTTTTCAGGCACTTCTTTACTTCGACGTTCATCCCCGACGCCCCACAGGAAATTGTGGCGAGCTTTGACGAACTGCAGCGCATTGCCACGAGCCCCGAAGCCGCGCTGCGACTTTGGGAAATGAACAGCGAAGTTGACGCGACCGAGTTGGCAAAGAGAGTCCAAGTCCCAACGCTCGTGCTGCATTGCGTGGGCGATCGCGTCGCGCCGATCGAGGAGGGCCACCTGATGGCCAAGCTCATTCCGGGGGCGATGTTTGTCGAAATGCAGGGAAATAACCACGTGCTCATTGAAGGCACTCCCGCCTTCGACCAGTTCTTCGAGGAAACGGCTGCCTTCTTGGCTCTGCATAACCGGGTCGCGTAGCGTTACGATCGGTTTTCCAGATCGTTGGGGCTGGCGTTGTGGCACAAACAAACTTCCGAAATGGGGCACGACTTGTCCGAGAGCTTTCTCGACCCAAGGGCAGAGAAGGGTCGACTCCAGCCGGAGCGCGAAGGTCGGCTTCGGAGGACCGGGGAACGTCAAGAAATGGCGCCACTTGCTCGTTCCCATCGATGAGACGAATGGCAACGTTCCGACCCTTCTCTGCCCTTCGTTCGGAGAACTTCTAAGGCAAGCACTGACCCGAGTCGGCCCTTTGACGCTCACCTCGGCCTTCAGAGCAGCTGAATCGCCCGCCGCCCGGGTAGCGCCAGGAGCTGCCATTCCCGGCGCTTCTCCAAACCTGACCTTCGCGCTACGGCTTTGAGTCGACCCGATTGAGACGTAGGACGCTCCATCGCGATATAATCCGAGCCCATGCGCCAACGCAGTGTCGAAGAAAAAGCCTTTATGCGGTATTGCGCGAGCAAGCTGGACTGCGATGCGTGTTCGCTGACGCTGCGGTGTTGTCCGAAGGCGCCAGCGCGCAAAGAGGGTCGTTGGCTAGCGCGGAACGTCTCCCAACGAGCTTAGTGCCCGGCGGATAGAATCGCGCGAAAATGGCTTCTCGACAACTGGTCGACCGGCCCGTTCAAGGAAGCGCGCCGCAGCGCCGCCGAGCGTGTCCCCGGTAACGAAAACGAATCGCTCCGCTATGCCCGGGGTTGCCTGACAGGCCCAGTCGAACAAGGCGGGGCCGTCGATGTTCGGCATCCGCAGATCGCAAAAGATCACATCGAAAACAGCACTCATCAGCGCTGCCTTGGCGCCGGCGCCGTCCTCGACGATCCTGACGGCAAAACCTTCAGCCTCTAGTAGTTCTGCCATCGTTTCTCCAACTTCCCGCTCGTCATCGACCACAAGGGCGGTACACCCGATGCCCGCGACCGAGTGCGCCGCAACACCTTCGACTGAATCTGACGAAGTGCAGGCCTCCACCGGCAACAGCAACCGGAAATGCGCGCCGTCCGCACGGTCAAGCAGGGCCAGCCGTCCATTGTGCGACTGCACCACGCTGAGCGAGAAGGCGAGCCCGATCCCGGTGCCCGCACCCTGAGCCTTGGTGGTAAAAAACGGATCGAAAATGCGATTCCGGATCTCGGCGGGCACACCGGGGCCATTGTCGGCGATCACGATCTGGAGGTCATTGCCTTCAAGCGACGTTTCGATCTCGATCCGCCGCGGTGCCGGTATCTCCTGCAGGGCGTGTTGCGCGTTGACGATCAGGTTGTAGAACACCTGATGCATCTGGTCAGGGTCGACTTCCAGAGCCGGCAGGCCCTCGGCGAGCCGGCATTGCACCTCGATGCCTGCCGTGCGCAAACCGTAGCCGGCGATATCGAGAACTGCGCGGATCAGATCGTTGACGTCGATACTGCGGCGCTCCGGCTGGCGTTGTCGCGCCATTGCCAGGAAGGTCTTCACGATGCGCGCGCAGCGCTCGGCGGCGAGTCTGATCTTGCCGGCCCGCTGTGCGTGGGCGGTTCCGCCTAGAAATTCTTCCAGCAACTGGGCCTGTGCGACGACGACCGCCAAGGGGTTGTTGAGTTCGTGCGAAACGCCGGCAAGCAGCGAACCAAGTGCGTTGAGCCGCTCGCTCTGAGCCAATGCCTCGCGCGACCGCGCCAGTTCGGCTTCAGCCGCCTTGGTTGCGGTGAGATCAAGAATGCTGCCGACGATCACCGGTCGGTCGTCCATCTCGATGTGGCGCCAACTCAGCGACACGGGAAACGTGGAGCCGTCCAGACGCCGAAGTTGAGCCTCCACGCCGTCGGCGCGCGGCTGCTGACGTGACAGGGCTTTGAGGCGCCGATAGTCTTCCCGTGTGGCGAACCAGCGGTGCTGCCGGAAGCTGTCCTCGTCCTCCGGGCCTATGCCCATGATCTCGCGGAAGGCGGGATTGGCGTTAATCAGCTGCCTCGTTCGCGAGTCTATGAACACGACCGGAACCGGATGATGGTGCGTGAGGTCTCGGAAGCGCCGCTCGCTTTGCTGCAGGCGCTCGGCTGCGCGCTTCTGCTCGGTTATGTCGATATCGAAGCCGCCGATGCGCGCCTGCTGCCGATCGGCTCCCAGAACGGGAAAGCGGACGACAAGGCTCCAGGCATAGTCGGCCGCGTTGCTTAGGAATTCCTCAATTGCAATCGCCTGTCCTGATTCCAGGACGCGGCGATCGTTTTCCGCGATCATCGCGGCTTCCTGGGGCCCGAAAATGTCGGCCGCGCTTAATCCGATTGCGCTCTCGGCCGGCCGGCCGAAGACCTTTCCCATTTCCGGATTGGCGACCAGATAGCGCCCGTCGGTATCCTTCAGGTACATGCCTACGGGAGCATGCTTCATAAACGCCGCCAATCGGGCTTCGCTGGCACGCAGAGCGGCGTCGGCAGCGTGGCGCTGCGATAGGTCGCGCAAGCTCGCCGTGAAGAAACGACGTTTGCCGCTCCGGGCTTCGGTGATCGTGAGTTCCACCGGAAACTCGGTGCCGTTCGCTCGCATGGCAGTCTGCTCTGTACGACGCCCGAGCAACAGCGGGATGCCACCCGCAAGATAGGCCGCAAGCCCGTTTGCGTGCGCCTTGCGCAGATGCGGCGGGACGATGAGCTCCGAGATCTGGCTGCCGACCGCTTCAGCGCGCGAATAGCCGAAGGTCTTCTCGGCCGCCGGGTTGAATTCAACAACCAATCCGGCTTCGTCCATGACGATCACGCAGTCGAGCGATGAGCGAACCACCGAAGCGAGGATCGCCTCGTGGAATGCGTTTCCGGCGTCGTCTTCTTGCAAGGGCGGGCACTCCGTGACGGCCGGTCGGAACGCTGGCCGTCGGGCTGGCAAGGATGACGGTTATCGTGAGTTCCGGCAAGATGCCTGAATCCGACCGCAGTACGGTGCGGGGGTGGGGAAACGCTTGCACCAGCAGGACAAGGAGCGCCAGTTGCCGACGTTTGGTTACACGCCGGAATGCAGACCTTCGGGAACGACGATGTAAGCGCCAGGACTTCAGGAGCCTTCCGAAAGTTGATCGCCTTCATTGCGCATTCGCGACAAAATGAAATGCACTGCCGATTCTCTCGACCGCGCCAAGCCCAGGATAGGCGAAATGGTAGCCAAGGAGCCGGAAGCGATCTGTCGCCGACCGGTCGACAAAGCGTTGGCGACTGGCGATAGCGGCTTGCTTGTCGGTGTCATTGCCGAAGCGCCAGGCCGGATCCTCGAACGAAACGATCTCGTTGGTAACGACGTCTCCGGTCACGACAAGCGTCTCAGATCCGGTAAGCGCATAGGAGAAATGTCCGGGAGTATGTCCCGGCGTGGCTATCGCATGAATACCCGGTAAGACTTCGTCCTTATCCTTCACGGTCATTACACGCTCGCGGATCGCGGAAAGATCCCGTTGCAAGCCTTGCGCGAACGGATGTAGCACTTCGAGCATGGAGGACGCGTAGTCCGGGGTCATCCAGAAGTCCCACTCCGCTGCGCCGATGTAGTAGGTGGCATTCGGAAAGCGCAGCTTGCCCGTGGAGCCTAGCATGCCCCACAGATGATCTGGATGCGCGTGGGTGAGCAGCACCTTGGTGACGGCGGCAGGGTTGTGTCCTGCGGCCGAAAGTGCGGTTTCCAGTTGTCCCTCCGTTGGCTGGAATTTACCGCCCCCGCCGATGTCGACGAGGATTAGGTCGTTCTCGCTTTGGATAAGCGGGATGTTGCATTTTGCCTCTATGGTGCCGCCGCTGCCGCCCAACCGCTTCTCAATGTGTGCCCATTCAGCGAGGATGGCGTCTGGCGCGACGATTTCCGCCGGATGTCTTGGACGCCGCTGTTGTGGCCTTATATGTCGAGCGCCGGTCGCAGAGAAACCGCTGGGCAGACGAATTTGCAATAGTTCCATAAGATAGATTATGCTACTTTAGCGTGTAGCGGCTTACAAAAAACCCTCTCTTCGTGCATCATTCCAGCGCTGCAGACCGCCAAGAGCAAAGCTCTGTGCCGCCTGAGCCGCGAATAAATGCTTACCTAGGAATAGGCTCGCCACGAAGCGGGTCAGCCGCCGGCACTGAGCGGTTGATGGTTGCCGGATCAACACCTGTTCTGGCGGCCCAGTCCTGCAAATTCTTGGGTCTGTAGGTAAGCTGCGCGCGCCAACGGTCGAAAACACTGCCGTCGATCGTCTCATTGATCGTTGAAGTCGTGGCGTCGCTGCCCGCAAGCGGCGGTGCGCCTATCGGCCGATTATAGGGCTTTGTAAAATAGCGATAAATTCCACCAAGAAAGCCGGCGTAGGAGTCGGCAACTGTTGGGAGAGCATTGCCCTGGTCTACATCGACCTGCGATCGGAATTTGAGTCCATGGAACTCGGCCTTGGCCATCAGCCACTTCAATGGAATCTGGGCCAGCAGATCACTTGGGTAACCCCCGCCAATGTTGGCATGCGCACCCACAAACCATCGCTGTTCCACGTTCTCGATCGCTCGAGCTGGTGCTGGATTGGAAGCACCGGCCGCCACCGTCCTGGTCCAGAGCGTCGGCGCAAATGAAGCGCGATGCTCATCGATCGCCAGCGCATGATAAGCATTGAGGTTGCTGAGCCTGAGATGCGTATCAAGAAACCTGTATTTCGCAATATTGCGCTTTGCGCCGATCGGCACTCCGAGGGAGCCCACGGTGTCCCAGATGCCAACAAAATCAATATTGATCGGATTGGAATACCGCAGAAGCCAGCGCTCCTCGAGTTGGACAGCGGTCGCATCTCCTCCTGCCCGCTCGAGAACCTGAAGCAGTTCACGAATCGTCTTGTCGGTTCGCCGCCGATAGCGATCGTAGAGCTGCCTTATGGAGATTGGAGAGCCCGGTTTGAGCAGTCCACATTTGGATATGAGCCCGGACAAGCTCCGGGCGGTGTAGGCGCCGCGGCTAAAACCAAAAATGTAGAGCTTGTCTCCCTTATTGTAGTGATCGACTAACCATTCGTAGGCTTCGGAAATTTCATGGTCGATCCCAAGGCCGAACAGGCCACCACGGATTTTCTCCCCGAGTTGCGTACCTACGCCCGTGCTGTAGTAGACCAGTTGTGCCGGATCATCGGGATCACAAAGAGACTTCAGGCGCCAGACGTTGGTGTTGTCTCCGACCGTATTCCAGGTGCCGTCGAGAAAAACCGCAAGACGCTTTGGATTGCCCATGTCCCCTGCTCTGCTGAAAAAGCTGTGCTAGTCTAGCATTTATTAAATGGCGACTCGGCGCTGTAGCCCTGGAAAAACTTTACACCCAACTCGCGAAAACAGAGGCTTAAATGTGAAACAAAGAGAAAAAGCCTTCGAACCTATCAACCACTAAAATCGGCGATGCACATACGACCAGGACAACATCGAACGCCAGGGTGACTGATCGCCTCGACCAGTGGGGCTCGAAACCGTCTGGCTCGAGCACCGACAACGCCGGCGCTACACAAACCGGCGCCGGTGGTGGTGCGTCGGGGGATAAGAAGCGCTCATAGAGCTTTCTAGCTTGAGCCAAATTCAGACCATCGCTGACGTGATTACCATCGCGGGCCTTCCTGTCGCAGTGGTAACGTTGTTATTCTCATTCTGGGAAGCCAGGGCGAACCGTCGTGCCACGTCAGCCGCTATCTATCTTGCGGTCGTCCAATCGATGCGGGAGGAGTGGAGGGCCTTTGATAAAGCCTCTCCTGACGACCAAGAGGATCATTTAGCGGAAGTCCTGAACCTTACGGAGATCGCCTGTGGGATCGAGGCCGACGGAATTCTTGCCGGTCGAAGCGGTAAGTTCCTCCAACACAGCATCGACGGCATTTTGAATTCGATCGACAAAAGCCCTAATTTGCAGGCGTTGGTTTCGAAGCTCCGCACCCATGAGCATACTTTTGTTGAGAGCGAACGCTACCGCGCGCGACGTTTGCGAAAGCGGACCAAGGACGCCGCTCACAGCACTCGTGGCCCTCCATAATCCCTTGAGGTTAAGAGCAGCGCCACATTGTCCTTTTAGGGTTTGGACCCCCTGAACCCGTGCCCCGACGAACGCGATGGGATCTCTCGCATTACCCGCAATCCATGCTTCTATGAGTCGCCCGAGAATAGGCTGGAATCATCATGACTGACTTCTTCATCAGCTATACGCATGCCGATACGGCTTGGGCCGAATGGATTGGTTACGTGCTCGAGGAGGCCGGATTAACTGTCACCATCCAGGCTTGGGATTTCCGGCCGGGAAGCAACTTTGTGCTCGAGATGCAACGGGCGGCCGCGGAAGCAGTCCGCACAATTCTGGTCTTGTCACCCGACTACCTGAAATCGCAGTTCACCTCTCCGGAATGGGCTGCGGCCTTTACAAGCGACCCACAGGGGCTGAACCGTAAGCTGGTTCCTGTACTGGTGCGCCCTTGCCAACCGATTGGTCTCCTGACGTCGCTCGTTCAAATCCGTATCATCGACATGCCAGAAGAAACGGCTCGGGCAACCTTGCTGGCCGGTATCGATAGCAACCGTGCGAAGCCTCTAACTCGACCGAACTTTCCGGGCCTCGCCGGAAGTGTCCCACATAAGGATTTCCCGGGACCTGACAGACAGGACAGCGCGGGCGGGTCGCGCCTGACGACTATCCTCCCGAACCTCAAACGAATTCCTACCGACGCCGAAAAACGGCGCTTCATCCGAGAGGGCTTTGAAATCATCCGGGCGTTGTTCGAAAAGAATCTCAACCTTGCTCAGCAAGATCCGCGCATCGAGACCGATTTTCAGGCCGTTACCACCGACTTCCGCGCGGAGCTTTTCGTCGACGGCGGCAGCAAATGTGCGTGCAGGGTTTGGATGGGCGGTCCCTTCTCGGACAACGGCATTCAGTTCTCCGAGGGCCTACGCAGCAACGACAACAGCTTCAACGAGCTTTTGACGATCGACCAAGAAGACGGCCTGCATTTCGCAGCGACGATGGCAATGGGACTGTCCGAATTCGAAAGGTCAATCAACGTGAAACGGATGACAGCTGAACAGGCCGCAGACTATCTGTGGCATCGCTTCACGTCGCGGCTAGCGCCTTCATGGTAATATTCCCGCTTGCGAAGGGGCGGGCTGCGCAGGATATCAACTGGAGCGTTTCACGGGCGCCGCGAGACAGATCGGGGCGCTTCCGTTTTGCAAAGCGAAACGACACGAAGGATATATTGTCCTGCCACAGGTCAGAACACGTCGACTACTGCCCCTTGCGGGCTTGTTTGTATCCGGACCCGATCATCCCTTCGCGTGGTTAGGACATGCCGTCGTTCCCCGTTCAGCTCGAATCCGCGGCAACGATGGCGGTACCAGCGCACGGTGTCCTGCGATGCGTATTCCCTGCCGGAGATGACAGCAAAGTACGGGGAGAGGCCTGTCTCATCGAAAAGGCGCTCGCTGCATCCGTTGCGTCTGCCATGGTGGGAGGCGACCAAGATGTCGACCTCGCCCATGGCCGCGCGGAAGCTTTCGCGAGCCAACAGACGCTCCCACCCAGCAACTTCCATATCGCCCGGAAAACAAATCCTTATGCCATGGCTTTCAATGATCGAGACCAGGCTGAGGTTGTTCTCATCCTCGAATTCGGCCGGATAACGGTTCCAGAAGCTGCGGATCTTGAAGTCGCCGTAGTCGATATTGCTGCTGACGGACGCAGTGTACCTCGCCATCAAATCCGCGAGCGCATCAATGCCTCGGCCTATGCCACCGATTTCCTTGAGTTGCCGGAGGTTGTGCGGCGACACCGAGGGATTTTTCATCAGCGTTCCTATGCTGACGGTCTCCACCAGGTTGTGCAGGTCGCTCGCATGGTCCTCATCGAAATTCGAAATGATGAGTTTGTCGATGTGGGAGATGCCCCGGCGCGGAAGATAGGTCGAAGGCCGCCAATTGGTGCTTGAGTTGTGGCCGGCATCAATCAGGATGTGCCTGTTGGTGCTGGTGACGATATGCGAGCACTGTCCGTGCTCGACATCGAAAATCCTGAGGTCCATGACTCAGTTGCCCGTGCTCGCGGCATTCCGTACCGCAGGCGTTTGCTGCAGCTGGACTTTGTCACAGGTCGAGAGCAAGGCCGTGGCGTACTGGATTCCAGCCTCCCATACCCAGCGGTTCGTGACCACGAAGATCCAGATCAGTATCGCAAACGCGTTCACTACCATGGCGGACAGCACCGCCGGACCCAGCGGGGTCAGGATTGCGATCGCTGAACGCCATGCGTGCGCCTGCACGAGGTCAATGAAGCCGGGGTTGCTGTAGATGATGGCGCCTAGTGAAGCCAGCAGGGTGATGGCACAGGCGGTGATGCCGATCGGCTTGAGCCCGCGCAGGTTGCGGCGAAAGCCGTATTGGGCATTTTCGCGGTTCACCATTGCGAACTCCTTCCCCCTCGCCCGTTCCTTGAGCCAAATCACGGCCGAATCGTAAACGGCATTGGCGGCGGCGGGATCTGCCGCCTCCTGTTCGGCGGTCGGGAAAACCGGAATGTTCGGCACGGCAGCGCCCAGGAAGGCGTGATAGCGACGGCGGGTATGCACGTCGAGCTCGCTAGTGTGCCGCAGCAGGATGGTCGTAGGCCATCCGCCCCACCGCCTGCGCAGTCCAGGCTCGATCCGTCGCCCCTTGGTTCGGGCCCATGACCCGAGCGCGTAGAGCAGGCCGCATGACGTCGCAATCGTGAGCAAAGTTGCTGCGACACTCGACACGATCAGCCAGGGAAACCAAGCCATGACTGCCAGCAAAGGCGGAAAGATCGTCAGCAGGCCCGGGAACAGTCGGGCCTGGCGACCATAGCCGTCGAACATCTGCGCGATGTCAGTGGTGAGAGGAATCGCCATGGCTATTCCTCGTACTCGTCAGGATAGCTTGCGGGCGTGAGCGCATTCCATCCACTCCGGGCGGGTGCACCGGCGGAGGAGGAACGGATGTCTCTGCCCTCGGTCATGTGCAGGTTCGCGCCGCGGTGGATCGCGGCGCGCATGACCACCTTTCGCGGATGATCCTCGTCTTCTTTTGCCGAGCTGATGATCGCCGTGAAATGGCCCTGCGCAGGAGGGTTTTCGAGGCGTGGACCTAGGATCTTATCCAGCAAATCAGTCGTGAGGTTGCGGCGCCCGCCGTGATGCGGGACCTGAAAGCGACTGATGCCAGGGAGCGAGAGCCCTGCAGCAGGCGCATAATCAATGACTTCCGCCAATCCGTCCCGGCCGGTGTCCGCCGTAAGCAAGATCTTCTCGCCGCACATCTCCGCGTACTGCACCACGCTCATCTCGTTTTCGTTGCTGGTGTCCTCTGCCGGGAACGCTTCGGCCCCCCACGCAGCCCTGATCAGTGCGACGGCCGTGATCGCTTTCTCGAGAAGCGTCGTGAAGATCCCGCCGCCCGTAACCTCCTCGGCCTTGGCCTCCGGCGTTTTGTTGGACGTGACGATCAGAGCGAGAAACCGTGCCCGGGTCGGCGCCATCACGTGGAATGCGCCGATCCACGCGCCCTGGAAGGGCTCGCGGATCTCTATGCCCTTCTTGACCGCGATATCCTCAAGCGCAGCCAAGTTGGCGTAGGCCGACCGCAGAGTGGACCGCAAACGATCGATGCTGGTGTAGGTCTCGAACCGTCCAATAAGCTCGTCCGCATACATCCATGGCCGGAGCATCCACAGGACGCCGACCTCAAAATGCTCAAGGACCGCCACCAGGCCGCGGGCGTGGTCGCCATCATTGTGCGTGGCAACTACATGGTCGATGAATTTGGGATTGTCGTAGTGTGCCAGCACATGGTTGCGCAGGGTTTCACCGGTGGTGGCATAGCCGCCATCAACGACGTGGATGAACGTTGCACCGTCTTTTTCGTAGCGAAGCGCAATCGCGTCGCCGCTCTTCTTGGTTTCTACGCCAAGAAAATCGATTTCAAAATAGTCAGCCACTTGTTGGTCCCCTCCCCTCCGGGTGCATTGAATTACTGGAAATTCCTTCAGTCGCAAAGTTTTGTCGTCAGATGTGACTTGATGCTCTCGGTTACAAGAGCCCCTATACAGATTTTTCGAAGTAGAAACCACGTTGGGTAGCTACGCCCACGATGCAGGAGCGGCTAAGCTGCTTCCGATCTTCGCCCCGCCTGCCCGACGGTAGCGCTTCAGTAATTTGCCTCATCCGAGAATGAGTGTTTGGCGCACCTGAGCACTGGCAAGCCCGTACATCAGCGTGTCAAGCTCGCGAGGACGCTTACTGGCACCGCGCTTGCCATCGCACGGTGCACTTTCAGTGATGGAACCGTAAAAGATCTAGCCGAAGACATGCTGGCATACTCGGAAAGCAGGTGAACGATGACCGCCGCGATTTTCGAAGGATCGGCCTAGCGGTGCAGCGGAATACTCCCCAGCCGGCCCTTCCGAAGCGCCTCAGCAGCAAGGGTCCGACGATTGTCCCCGGGGCTTTTCTGAACCGCCAGTGGCTGGCGGTTGAGGCCAGACCATCGGCCTTCGCTACCTTTCCCCTCTCGGCGCACTCACTTGTGCGGCATGCAATATACCCCCTCGGATTGCATCAGTACCGCGCCACCCTTCAACTCGCTCAGTGCGCCGACCCACGCTTCCGAATAAGTGCGGCTGGCGTCCACGGCCGTCAGCCAAAGAACGCGATTGTCGGCCAGTTCGACTTTAACTTCCTGCTGCAAAGGGCTTGCCTGCACGGTCTGTTGATAGTGGCGCTTGATCCTGACATTGCCAGCTGAGAATTCGGCTTCGTTGCTGCCGTAGTTCAGCACAAATCCAGAGCGTTCCTCAGTCACTGAGCAACCGCCATCACGCTCGCATACAATCTTGGCAGCGGTCTTGCAGTCCCACTTCAGTGAAGCGGGCCACATAGGATTGTCCACGCTTGATCGCGGCTTGTCGCTCTGAGCAGCCGCCGTCAACACTGCGCCTGTGTTCACAATCACTGTGGATAGGAGAAGCGCCTTGAACACTACAAACCTCCCTGAATTGTGGCTCTTGGGTTTTGGCCTGGTGATCTCCTGGCTTATGGCATGTTGAGATCGAACCAGCTTTTCTGGCGCATGCCGTTCGCGTCATCATACTCGATGAACCAGGGCTTTCCGCGCATCGGTCGAGGGATGGTGTAGTAGGTGGGGCCATTACCAAGGGAATGCCCTCGATCGTTCCCCGCGGTCTGGATTTTTGCCGTCACCACCTTACCGTCGATTTCGATTTGGACCTGACGTGATCCGTCTCCATGATGTCTGCCGAGGGCGTTGTTTTTGAAAACGACGGGCAAGGAGAGCCTACCGGCCGCGATGCGGCAGATGTTTCGTTCTTGACCTAAGCCCGGCCGATCGGATTCGGAGCTGCCAACTGCTTGCCAGCCAGACGGACAATCCTCATACTTCTCAAATCTCGCCGCGCTGGAGTTGGCTTGCGGACAGGTCGGCCAATTAAAACCCGGGGCTTCCATCGCCGCAATCAACTTGTAAATTGGCGGGTGGCACGAGGGGGTGCCTTGCCATTCGCCGGAAAGACATAGGAGGACCTGACAGCCCCATTCCGACGCTTTTGATTGGGATGGAAGAGCTGCGGCGCCCGCGATGGCGACGGCACCCCCCAGTAGGAATTTGAGTATGGTCATAGCCTTTTCCTCGCTGCAGATTTGACAGTTTACTATGGATGATCCGCGCGAAAAAGGACAGGTCGAAAAGGCAGGTTTGTGCGACTACATCGATTTATGAAACGAGACGACGGAGGCGTGGTCAACAACCCGTTGCGCGCCAACATTGCTCTGACGCTTGAGCGGGAGAGAGCCAAACGCGGCCTATCCCATATGCACATGGCGGAACTGTTTCGGACCGCCGAGGGCGAAAAACTGGCCTATCGAACCTACATTCAGACTGTGCGTCAGAAAAATAATGTCACATTGACGACGCTGCAGGTTATGGCAAACGGCTTGCAATTGTCTTTTGCAGGAATGCTCGCCGGCGGTAAGAAAGTTCCGGAATGGGCGCATCGGTTGGACGACAATGCGATCCGCAAGCGGCTGGCGCACATCATCGATTTTGAGCGGCAAAGACGTACTTTGCACCGCTATGAGATGGCCGAACTCATCGGTGTGGCGGAGGCGACTTTCACGAAACTGGAACGGGCGAGCGGCAACGTCAGCGTGGACACGATTGCCGCGATCGCCAAGGCGTTGAAACTTGATCCAACGACCTTCCTCTTTTCCGAAAAGATCCCGCCTGGCAGAGCCGACACCTAGCCGCCCCACGAGTGTTCCTAAAGGGCCTATAATTCGCGCCGGCCGGCGCCGCTCCTATGCCCCTGCCGGTCAGGCCCTGCGGCCGACTAGCGCCCCCCGCCGCGGCTGTCGGGCCGCTGGCGTCATCGTCGGCTGTTAGCGGCGGGGATGATAACGGGACTTTGACATGGATGACTGTGCCGGCGCCGGGGAATGCTACTGATGAAGAGCTTTCCCTTGACGGTCGAAACCATATGAGAACAAGCCGTCAAACCTGCCGGCGCGCGTAGAGAAGAAGGGTGTCGTGGCCTTTTCGACTGCCGGTGTCCTGCCCGCGCCTTTGTCGGCCCACTTCCAGGGGTCGGTCCCGGTAGGTGGCGACCCCACATTCATCACTTTTGTGTCGTGATGCCTGCCAGAGAATTTGCTGATGAACTGACCGGCCAAAGCCAAACTCATGCTCGCCGGGCCGACTTGTCAGCACGCGACAGAAACCGTTTCAAGCTCAAACCGGCCAACAAAATGTAAGGCGGCATGGCGAGCGAATAGTGACCACAGTTTAATTTCAAAATATTTGGCCTAGCTCCGGCGTCGTTCAGCCTCTGCATGAACCTCTCCGATAGCTCTGGCAAAACCACTTTGTCTCTCTTAGCCAACACAACATGAAGATCGAGATCAGGCCGCGCCAAACTATGTGCATAATTCTCCAAGTTAAGTGGACCCCAGGCCCTTCTGAGATCGGTCAGCTCAATCTCAGGCTCAAGGCTATCACGTATCAATCGTGTCGCGCGACCCGTCCAAACCATATCCGCCAGACTCCCGGCCGTCAGAAACAACGAGGCTTTTGATACAGCCGGATCGTGCGCCGCGACCACCCCCGCAACCCAGGAGCCTAAGCTCATACCGAGAACCGAAATCTCTCGATAGCCTTCGATCTTCAACCAACGTATGAGTTTTCGCCCATCCAACACTGCTTGCCTTACAGCTTGGATCGTTCGACCGAGACTAGGGCTAAGCATATAGTCGGCGTGCACGGAGCCGGGACGGCTGCGTTCGAAGTGATAAGGCATAGCAATCTCGACAACCGCGGTGCCACGCTGGGAGAAGAAGTTGGCAATCTGACGATTCCGGGAGCTTGCATTCCAATGGTGAAAAATCACCATCGCCTGATCGAACGACCCGCTTTCTGTGATTTTCGCCGAGACGACATTGTTCTGTTCGATATCAGTAGAAATGTCCGATGGAAATTTGAGCCACCCATCTAGCCTTTCAAACCCCTGATCACTCAGATTCGGGTCATCGAAAAAGGCTGGATCGGCCACGGCCTGGTCCGCAAGGGCACAGAATTCCTCGATACTTGTTATCTTCTTCGCACCTGGAAAGGCGAGTTCCGCGTCAAGGGCGAAATCCGATGGTTTCTTACCTTCCTCACCGCGTCGCGCCCGCCGCTCATCCCAACGATCAAGCCAACTATGATACACTCTGATTGTTTCCTAACTTACTCGCTTGCCCTCGCCCCAACCTTGGATCAAACAGGCCGTATATCGCGAACAGCACTCCAACGCCCAGAAGGATCGAAAAGCCAGCAAATGCATCGATCAGCAAGTAGCCAGCCACGAGTAACGCTACGATCGCTGAGATCCTCCACAAAGGCATACAAAACCGACGTTCGACACCTAAACGGATGGAGCCGTACACAAATACCACACAGGTCGAAATAGCGATAAGAAGGCTACTGTAATGAGTCGGCCTACGGTAGATGATCCCGGCGCTCACATCATTGCGCCCATAAAAGGCGGAAGACATATCGCCGACCAACCAAGACACAATATTCTCTCCACGCGATGTCAGGTAAGCACTCTGGAGCTTCATGACTATGGCGATCAAAAGTCCCAAAACAGTACACCGAAAAATCGCACGCATAACCCTGATGCTGGCTTCATGTAGCTCGTGTTGATAGTCCACCTCCGGCCGATTACTCGCTGCTTCTCCAATACTCCAAAGATCATGGATCACCGTATAAAGCAAAATCAGGCCTACGAAGAACAGATAAAAACAGAGGCACATATACAGGTAAGCGAGCCCCGTGAACACGACCGCTTCCGGCACCGATATAACCTCAGGGCGCACAATCGCTAACGAGCCCCAATCCGTCGCATAGTTGCCACCCCCTTTGAGCAACGGGATTAAAGACACGCCGATCCACTGAAGAAGACCGGCGAACACCACACAAATCAAAAAAACCGCCCAATATGAATACGAAGAAGCTTGTACGGTGCGTGCCCAGGCATCGTCGCTTTCCATCTTGTCGCCCTGCACCACAAGCTTTGGGCGGCCTTCATCTTTCCAAAAGGTCACCAGCTCGGTCACGAAGGCAAAAAACAGTGGCAAAAATACCATGAAGAC
This sequence comes from Mesorhizobium sp. M0408, assembly GCF_040321495.1. Classification (NCBI taxonomy): domain Bacteria; kingdom Pseudomonadati; phylum Pseudomonadota; class Alphaproteobacteria; order Hyphomicrobiales; family Phyllobacteriaceae; genus Mesorhizobium; species Mesorhizobium sp. M0408. The sequence continues at coordinate 21,011 of NZ_JAMYRO010000028.1, forward strand.
GAATGTCCAATTCGCTGTCCAAAGAAACCCAACCTGCTTGACGACGCCATCCGCCCGGCCATACGTCACGCTGTGAATCCCCGTAAGATACGACAAAAACCCAAGAGCGGTGACGCCCGCAAACACCGTCGCCGGTAGATTCAGGGGAGATCCGCGACTAAAAAATGCCTCCGATTCCCTTGCCAAACTAAAGCGCCGGCTCGGCCCCTTGGGGTCAGTATCCAGTATCAGCTCTACCGGGGAGTCTGTCGCGTCATCGATGGTCGCAGTCACTGCCGTATCTGGAATCTCCTGCGCAACGCTGCTTCCGGCTCTCTTCCATTCTCGTCTCTTGGCCGATAACCGCGATTGCGCCTCACCTAGCTCCATCTGCCATTCGCTAGTTGCGACCGCATCATCGCATCCAAAAATCCTCGCCAGCCAACGAATGTTGGCAGTGCTAATTCCCTTCTCGTTCTCTTGAAACCAAAGCTGCACCGTTCGCAGATCGACCCCAACCCGGTTGGAATCAATCAGTGAAATCGCCTCTGCAAGGAGTTCGGGCGTCCATGGGCCAGCAGGAAACCCGTCTTTGTCCAACAGTCGACCCGCACCCGCCGCCGCCAGTCGTTTGAATAATTCTTTGAAATCACTCCCGTCTCTCGGCGGAGGGAGAAACAACTTTCCGTTCTTAAACAACAACTTATAGGCTCTAGTTTCGTTCCGTTTCGCTAGGCTTCGTATCCTATCGTGCCTTCGTCCTCAATCAACGTTTTTATCAACTCGATCTTGGCCGGCACGGGAGAGATCGAATGACGGGTGACCCGCTGGAGAGGCTGAACACGTTAGTTGCGTGGGAGATGTTTCGCAAACCGCCGGCCAACCGAAACGTTTGTCTGGTGGCAGGGTAGTGTGACCTCATGAACGAACATTAGGGGAAGCCAGGGCTTCGGGAGCCTGAGAAGCGGAGGGATGAACCCATTCCGATTTTTCTCGCCTCCCCAGGTATCATTTACGAATTGTCATTCGCATGGAGCCGGTCGATGCCCATTCAAGTGGTCTGTAATAACGGAGTGATGGAAGAGGCCGATGGGGTCGCGAATCTGCTCGCGGCGCATCGTCATGCAGTTGCCATGGTTGAACGTCTCGGCAGGCGCTGGATGAGAGCCGAAGGGCCGGACGCGACCCTGATCGGCCGGCGATTGGATTCGGTGATGGCGGAAGAGGCTATCGCGCGTCGGCGCGCGGCCGCTGCGCCGGTGGCTGATGTCGTTGAGATGAAAATGAAGGCAGCTTATTTCCGGCGGTTGTTGGGGAACGACTGGTGCGAGGTTGATGTCGACGATTTTCGCGCGTTGCTCGGTACTTTCGCGAAACTGCAGTCCTAGGAGAAGAGCGCTGAAATCCATGAGGCCACGGTATTCCAGGCCGCATAGATTCCCGCCGGCACCAAGATGATCGCGATGAGAGCGATAGCATCGCCAATGGCGCCGTCGGTGCGTCCTTCCACGGGATAGTAATATTTGTGCGCATCATCGTCGTGCTTCATTGTTGTCTCTCCGACCGCTTGTTTAGCAGCAACTGCACAGGATGCTGAAACGTCGTGCCCCACAAACCCGCACGTTTCATCTTAGCGTTGATTTCCGCGACGAGGTAGTTCTCATTGACGGCTTTGCCCTTCGCTGTCGTTGCGGCAAACGCGTATCCGGTCGCTATGAGCGCGGTGCCAACGTCAATTGTTGCGCCATTGAGCTGCGCACCGCACACGACAAAAACCGCTTTGTCCAGGGCGTAGCCGATTGGCTGGCACGTAACCGCCGCGCTATCAAACAGCGCTGCCAGATGCGCCAGCGAGGTGTTCCCGCAATCGATTTTGTTCCCATTTGGCTCTTCGGCTGATGTGCCTCGAAGACATGACTGGACGCCATAGAGGCGGAAAAGGTGATCTCCGTCACGCCAGGTATCTCCGGTCAGCAGTTGAGCCGATTTCGATACTGCGAGGGGCGTTGGCACGGCAGACTCCGACGCATCCTGGGCCTGTGCCGATGCACACAAACCAAATGCCGCCAGCACTGCGAAGCTCGCCTTTTTCATTCCTGGAACTGTCCACCGAGGTCGGCGGAATGCTCCAGATCGGGGCGCAGCGACTTGCCGTCCTTGTTGCGTCCGATCGCCGCCATGTGGAAAAAAACCATTTCGTCGTCGTCGTAGGCGACGTTGTACGGGTCGTTTGCATTTCCCGCACCCACGAGAGAGAAACACGACACAGCGTCGGGCTCGCCCTTCTTGCTTTGCAGCACAAGTGTTTTGCAAAGCACGACCGCTGCACGATCGTTGTAGATTGCCTCTTCATAGTCCTGCGCGGCTTTCGTGCAGTCCCACAGCTGCGTCTTGTACGCAATCTTCGGTTTTGGGCAGCCGGTAAGGCCGCGCAGTCGATACGTCACGCCGTTGACGACGCGCTCGGTCGCCGACGGCACCTTAACCCGCCCGATGAGAGCGGCCGCATCGCGCTGAAACAGCGCGCCTTTCCCATCGTAGCGTTCATAGACGAACACCTTTTCGCCCGGCTTCGCAAACTGGAGCAGGTAGTGCTCCGAGGGTTGCGCGAAGGCGCTCGGGGCGTCGGCGCCGGCAGCATAAGCCACGGTGCCCTGGAGCAGCAAGACCGTGCAAAGGGCCGTCTGTTTCATCGAAATTCGTCCTTGTGATCGATATCGCGTTGACACTTTACTAGGGCCGCGTGTAGCCATAGTAAAGTGTTAAATCTTGGCGACAGTATGAACACTCGATTCGCTCTTCTGCTCACCCTCTTTTGCGCCACGTGGCCGTTGCAAGCGCACGGCCGGGACCTGGCATCAGACCGCGTGGCAATCGCCTTTGCAACGCCGGCGCAAGCCCTTGCCGCGGTCGGGGCGCAAAGGCCCGGAGCGTGTAAGAACGCAAATCGTGCTGAGGTCTCCCAACTTGTGCGTTCAATCGCGCAAGAGGAAGGGTTCGACGCCGATCTGGCCGAGACAATTGCATGGGCCGAAAGCGATCTCGGCGCCAGTCAGGGTCCCTCAAAGGCCGGAGCCCTGGGAATCATGCAGCTGATGCCGGGTACGGCGGCCGATCTAGGGGTGAGCGACCGTTGCGATACACAGGCAAATGTCCGGGCTGGCCTTCGTTATCTGAAGTCACTGTATGACGAATTCGGGGATCCGCTGCTGATGCTTGCGGCCTACAACGCCGGGCCCAAGAGCGTCTACAAGGCGCAGGGCATTCCGGTGAATCCGGAGACGGCGGAATACATCGTGAAAATACTGAATCGCTGGAAGTTCGGCGGTGTGGTCAAGAAGTCCGCGCTGAGCAAATCCGAGACGCTCGCGGCCGCGCCGCCAGCAAGCGAGGACGCTTGGCAGGATGGTCATGTCATGGATTTCGGCAACTGAAAGGAGCCAAGGGTGCAATACAGGAAAGCCGGCATATTTGCCCTGAAACTGGCCTTGGCCTCAGCGGTCGGAATAGCGCTCGCGCCAGCCACTGCGTATGCCCAGTCGGCAGCGCCAGTCGAAAATGTGCTGGAGTGGTTCGTCGGAGTTCTGCAGGGCAACATAGCGCGTTCGTTCGCCATCATCGCGGTCTGTTTTCTCGGCTTCCTTGCCATGACAGGCCGGCTGGCATGGATGATGGCATTCTCCATCATCATTGGCATCGCTCTGATCTTCGGCGCCGCCCAGCTTGTGGATGCGGTTCGCGCGACCGCCGGAGGCAGCTGAGACATGGACGACGAGGAGGTCTATGTCGAGCCTGTCAGCCTGCCACTGACACGCCCCCCTATGAAATGGGGGGTGCGATATGAAGTTTTTGCCTTGAACGGCATCCTGGCGGTGATCGGTTTTATCGCCACGAGCAGCTTCATGCTCGGTCTTGGCGTGTTCGGCGTGGTGCATATGGTCAGCGCATATCTGTGCCAGCGCGACCCCTACATATTTCATATTTTCGAGCGGCGCGTCTCCAAACGCGGAGCGGTGGCTAACCTTACTTTCTGGGGGGCGAGGAGCTATTCGCCATGAGCCTCGATGCCGACCTGAAATTTGGCCGTGAGCGCCGGCGCGAAAAGCCCGCGGCGATGCACATCCCCTACCTTCACCATGCCGATGACAATCTGATCGTGACGAAGAGCGGCTTTCTGGTCGGCGTCATCCAGCTCAGTGGCCTGCCGTTCCAGACGATGGACCAGGCCGAGTTGAACAGCCGAATGTTCAACCGCAACACGACGTTCCGCAATCTCTCGACCTCTCGCTTTGCCGTCTACACGACGATCATCCGCCGCCACGTGACGCCGGAGATCGAAGGCGACTTTGACAATCCTTTCGTGGCCGAGCTCGACGCCCGCTACATGGATGAGCTTGGGGCGAAAAACCTTTTCGTCAACGAAGCGTATCTGACGGTCATACGCCGACCGATGGTCGGCCGCGTCGGCTGGGTGGACAAGGCGCTCAATGCGTTCCGCATCAGTACCGCGGGCGAAGAAACCCGTGAAGAGGCGATGGCCGAATTGCGTGATGTTCTCGACGGCGTCGTCAAGGATTTCACGGCTTATGGGGCGCGTCTTCTCGGCGTCGTGAAGCGCCGCGACAGCTTCTTTTCCGAGCCGGCGGAATTTCTGGCGAAGATCCTGGCCGGCGGCCTCGACGTGGAAATGCCTTTGCCGCGCATGAGCCTTGGTGATGTACTGGCGACACGACAGCTATTTTTCGGCAAATCCGCGCTGGAACTTCGGGGGCCGGACGCCGCCAAACTCGGCGCCATGGTGTCGATCAAGGAATACCCACCGTTCACCGCTCCGGGCTCATTGGACGGTCTCTTGCGCCTGCCACATGAGTTTGTCCTGACGCAGAGTTTCGCGATCGAAGACCGTGTAACCGCGATGCGCCGGATCAACACCATCGCGAACCAGGTTGAGGGTTCCGACGAGGCGGGCACGACGGTCGAGGAGTCCGTCCACGACGGCGCCAACAAGCTGGCCGGCGGTGAGGTCGTCTTCGGACAACACCACATGAGCGTCATGGCCTTGGCACCGGACATGACCGGGCTCAACCGTGCGCTTTCCGATATTACGGCCGAGCTTTCGCGCATGTCGATCGTGCCGGTTCGCGAGACGCTGAACACGGAACTGGCTTTCTGGGCGCAATTGCCGGGAAATTTCAGCTACATCGCGCGACGTGCGTTGATCTCGTCACTTAACTTCGCCGGCCTTTTCTCAGGACACAATTTCCCGTCCGGCCAACGTGAGCGGCTGCATTGGAAACGCCCTATCGCTTTGCTCGAAACGACCAGCCAGACGGCCTACTATTTCAATTTCCACGTTCACGATGTCGGCCACTTCACGGTGTTCGGCCCGACCGGCTCGGGCAAGACCGTCGTGCTGTCGTTCCTGATGGCGCAGGCCATGCGCATCATGCCGCGGCCGCGATGTGTCTATTTCGACTATATGCGCGGCGCTGAGATTTTCGTTCGGGCGCTCGGCGGTCGTTACGAGGTGATGGAACCTTCTCAGCCGACCGGGTTCGCGCCATTGCAGCTCGAGGACACGGCAGAAAACCGTTCTTTCCTGGAAGATTTGCTCCTCTACATTCTGACGCCGGAAGGCGGCGCGCTTGATGTGGCGGAGATGCGCGTCATCAACGCCGCCGTCGATATGATCTACAAGATCCCACGCGAAAAACGGACCTTCGACCTGCTGCCGGAAGTGCTGCGGGGCTCGCTCATGCCTGGCATGAATGATCTGGCCGCGCGAATACAGCCCTGGCTCGACCCCAAGGACAAGGGCTGGCTTTTCAACAATCCCGTCGATCTGGTCGATTTCTCGAAGCCGGTGGTCGGGTTCGACATGACCAGGATCCTGAGTGACCGAAAGCTGCGTTCGGCGGCGTTGCTCTACATCTTCCACCGTCTTGAGGACGTCATCGACGGCTCGCCGATCATGCTCTTCCTCGATGAAGGCTGGAAGCTGTTGGACGACGAGGTTTTCGCCGCTTTCATCAACGAGACGCTGAAGACCATTCGTCGCCGCAACGGCGTCGTCGGCTTTGGCACGCAGACAGCGGAAGACGTCGTCAATTCCTCCATTTCGCCGTCGCTGATCGAGCAAACGAAGACCAATATTTTCTTCCCCAACCCGAAGGCGAGCAAGGAGTCCTACATGGAGCGCTTCTCGCTGACAGCGAAGGAATTCGAGTTCGTGCGCCGCACCGCCAAGGAAACACGCACCTTCCTGGTCAAGCACGACAGCGACTCGATCGTAGCCAAGCTCGATTTGTCGGCGATGCCCGATCTCATCAAAGTCTTGTCCTCGAACGAAGCCAACAGCAAGGAATGCGCACGGCTCCGGGAGACCTTCGGCGACGAGCCGGAGATGTGGCTGCCATACTTCTGCGGATGGGAGAACGAGCATGACGAAGCGGCTTAGCAGCGCTTGTCTGGCCGTGGCTCTCGCTACGGCGGATGGCATGAGCGTGGCTATCGCTCAGATCGCGGTGATCGATGGGCCGAACCTCGACAAGCGGCAAGAGGACGAGCAGCACAGCACGAAGTCGGATGAGGCCAAGAAGGACGAAACCGACAAGAAGAAAAGCGTCGTCTGCACCTATTCGAACAAATACCGCTCACAGATGTTTCGCCGGTCGCCTGCCGAAGCGTTGCAGCGCGACGCGGGCAACGTGAAGATGATCCGCTATTATGCGCAAAAATACGGCGTGCCTGAAGGCCTGGCACTGTCCGTCGCCTATCAGGAATCGCGCTTCGACACATGCGCCGGGAGCCACACCGGCGTCAAAGGCGTCATGCAGCTGACCAAGGGCACAGGCAAGTCCATGGGACTGGACCGCGACGTGAACGAGCAGAATGTCGAAGGCGGCGTCAAATATCTCGGAATGGGTGTGAAGCAATGCGGGGCGACGAATTACAGCTGTCTCGCCTCCTTCTACAACGGATCGAACGCAGGCGAGCAAAACCAATGGGCCGGCGGTGTCGGCCGCTGGAACAGCTACTTCAACGAATATGTAGGGAGCGGCAAGGCTCCGGCCGCCGCGCCGCCACCATTCTCGATCGTACCGGCCGACGGCGCAGGCGGCACGGCTCAGGACGCGGCCATGGGCACGGTGAGGAAGGCGGCTGGCGGCCTTGATGCAAGCTCATCGCAGATGGGCGCCAACGCCGCGGCGATCGACGCGCTGGCGGGCAACGTTGGCCAGGTGACCGAATACAAGGACGCATGGGAGCAGAACTCGTCGGCTCGTGGGATCAACGCCGATGTCACCAACCAGTACCTCGCCCAGGCGGGGGATTTTACGGCGTTGCTGGGCCAACTTCTATCGTTGCAGAACGTTCAGGCATCGCAGTCGGCCAAACTGGTGCAACAGCCAAAGAGCGGCTCTCCAAACCCGTTCTCTTGTGATCCCGCCGAACTGGAACAGTCGAAGATCGATCGCGGCCGGTGGTTACCATGTGCACTTGAGAACCGGAGGGCAAGCTCAGCCGACAGCCGCTCGATGATCATCACCAGTGATCCTGCTGGTGCTGCCAGCGTGCTCGATTCGCTACAGCAATAGGAGGCTGACATGAAGAAATTCGCAATTGCCGCCAGTCTGACGCTTTGGGCAAGCACGGCCCACGCACAGATTGCCGTCATCGATGGCGCCAATCTCGATGTCGCCCGCAAGAATGCGGACAATACCAACTCCATCATGGATTCGAACAAGGATATCCTGAAAAAGAGCGAGGAGATCCTGCAGGCTCTCAGCGGCAGTCGTGACGGTTCCCTCGGTATCGGACAGATGGGCCTCGGCGGCAACATGTCGATTGCGCAGGCGCCGTCGTTCGGATCGATCCTGAACGGCGGGGCTCTTTCGTTTGGTGGCCTGTCGCCCGAAATCCAGAAAATCGCCGGCGCCGTCATCAATGGGCTCCAGCTGGTGAAGCAGCTCCAGCAGATTGCCGGCAAGGAGACCAGCGCCGTCAACACGGCCTACGGCGGCAGCGTCAATGTGGCCTCGCTGCTAAGCGCATTGACCTCCCAGGCTTCGCAGGGCGTTACCCAGCGCCAACAGTCTCTGCAGTCAGCGAGCGGGCAGATCGGGCAGTCGCAGGACGTCAAGGGTTCGGTGGACCAGAACACACGAATGCAGCTGGAAAACGCGCGCGCCGTCAACGAACTGATCGGCGTCCAGAACGGTGCGGTCGCGGCCCTGAATGAGAAGCTGAAGGGAGATCTTCTTCGCCAGAGCCAGGTGCAGAAGATGATGACACCGCGCACCGTCAATCCGTTCGCGGAATTCGGCAAGAGCGGAGGCTGAGCGCTTGTCGCGGCGAGTCCTGCTCATGTGCGTTGTGATTGGGCTCGGCGCAGTGCTTTTCGGATGCGCAAATCGCGAACGGAAAGCGCCGTGCGGGCCTTTGGCGTATGCCGACGCCGACGAATGCGGTGCGCTGAAGCCGGTCAATTCAACGCCGTTCGCCAGCATCATTGACGAGGATCCATGAACGGTCTTGCCGAAAGCATCCTCGGTGGCATTGACAACATCGGCGAGGACTTCGTTCGCACCGTCTATATGCAGTTGGGCAATGCGATGGGCAACGTCTTCACCTTGATGCTGACCCTCTATATCGTGTGGTGGGGTTATTCGATCCTGAGCGGGCGAGAGTCGATTTCGCCAATCGAAGCGGCCTATCGGCTCGGCCGCGCCGTCATCATCTATCTGCTGCTGACCGGATGGGGCACGTTTTCCCCGACGATCTATCAGCTCGTGCAAAGCATTCCAGACGAGGTCGGTAAGGTGATCGTCGGCGCCGTGTCGCGGGCCACCGGCAATCAGCTTAGCGACCAGGCGGCAATTCCAGCGCTTATCGACAACCTCTACCAAGGGGCCCAGGACGTCGCCAATCAGGTCTACAGCGGATCCTTCTATGACATTTTTGGTGCGCTCTTGTCGCTGCTCGTTCTGCTGTCGGCCATCATCTTCGCAGCGCTTGCCATTGCCGCGATCATCGCCGCCAAAGTGATGTTGTTCATCACGCTGGCCTTGGCGCCGATATGGATCATCCTTTGGCTTTACCGATGGTCCTCGCGCATGAGCGAAGGCTTTCTTTCGCTGACCACCTTCCTGATGATCCAGCAAATCCTGATCTACGGCTTTCTCGGTTTCTACTTCTCGCTCGTCAATGCGGCGCTGAACACCGCCACGTCCGGCGGGGCGACCATGGACAGCAAAATGTCGCTGGTGCTGCCTCTGGTCCTGGTGACGATCATCGGCATCTACGTTCTCATGCAAATACCTTCGATTGCTTCGATCTTGAATGGCGGCGGGTATCTTAGCACCATGGGCGCTCGCTACTCATATGGGACGTTCGGCAGGAATGCCGTGCGCTATTCCGGCGCGCGATGGGCCGCAGGCCGCGCCGCCCGGGGCGCCCGGCAGCTCGCGACAAACAGTTTTCGATCTTCGCGAGCAGCCAGGGCGGACGCCGCAACCCGGACCGCCATCCAGCAAGGTGCGCGCGATAACTCCAGGCCTCTGGCCTAGACAAGAACACAACGATCACCAATCGCGGCTCTGGGTCAGGATCGTCGCGCAAACGAGGCAATAGTAACGTGATAATGCCAGTGGAAACAGCTGCTGAACGCAGCAGCGAACTCGTCGACAAGCGCTATTACAGGGCGGGCGCGACTTGGGAAGACGACACGCACCGGTCCATGCGTCGATCGCGTACATTGGCCTGGATCGTCAGCGGCATTTCAGGGCTGGTTGCTGTGCTGTCGCTGTTGGCGCTCGTGCTTATCCTGCCGCTCCGGCAGTTCGAACCATATGTTGTCGAGGTCGACAAATCGACGGGCTACCTCGAGATCATGCGCGCGCTCAAGCCTGGAGATTTGTCCCAGAACGAAGCCGTCACGGCGGCCAATCTGGTGCGCTACATCAGGGCCCGCGAAACCTATGATTCCCGTGAACTGAAACAGAATTACGACCTGGCGCAGCTCTACTCCACCGATGCCGCGTCCAAGGATTTGACATGGCTGTTCACGCCTGCAAACCCGCAATCACTGGACAAGATTTTAGGCCGCAATGTTACTGTCTCGGTCGAGATCAAATCGGTTTCCCTGCTCAATCGCAACACCGCCTCGGTGCGCTTTGCCACGACGACGCGGCGGGACAATTCGTCCACGGCCGACAACTGGGTGGCGGTGATAAAATTCCGCTATACCTCAACGCCGCTCAAGAACGAATGGCGTTTCGACAATCCGCTGGGATTTCAGGTTACGGATTACCGCCGCGATCAGGAATCGGTCCCGGCCGCGGGGAGCCTCCAATGAGATGGCGCGCGGGCCTCGCCCTGTCGGCCGCCCTTCTGCTCGGCGCGATGCACAGCGCGGCCGCGCGCGACGGCCGCATCCGATATGTCACCTTCAACAATGACGACGTGACGTCGGTGCGCGCCGCACTTGGCATTTCCACGATGGTCGAGCTCAGCCCGACCGAAGTCATCGAAACCGTGTCGGCTGGCGATACGAAAGGCTGGTCGATCATCCCCAAACGCGGGTCGCGATTCCTCTTCGTGAAGCCGCTGGAGCGCGATGCGTGGACCAACGTCAACGTGGTCACCAACCGGCGCGTCTATTCCCTGCTGCTGCAGGCGACTGACAATAGCCGTGACCGGGCATCCTTCCAGGTCCGGTTCAAATACCCGGACGAGGATATCAACGCGCGCCTGCTCTCACAGGCCAAAGAGAGCGCCGCCGATCCGGATTTGAAGGATCTGAATTATGCCGATCTCAATTACGACTACGCCTACAAGGGCGACGATAGCCTGAAGCCGCGCACCGTATTCGACGACGGCACCAAGGTGTTTCTGGAGTTCAAGGGCGACATTCCGGCGATCTTCGTTGTCGACGACAAGCGTCAGGAGTCGCTGGTCAACGTTCGCACGCAGGGCAAATACACCGTCATCGACAAGGTCGCACGGCAATTCACCTTGCGGGCCGATGGCAAGACGCTCTGCCTCTACAACCGGGCGCGACCCAACGCCATCGATCCCGTCGAGCAAGTCTACGGTCCAACGAAACTGACACGCGGTTCCACCCTGTTCGGATCCAGCGGAGGGCGCTGATGTCCCAGATCGATTATAACCAACTGGACGGGAGCCCGACGGTCGCGCGCCGTGGTGCGGGCGTGGGTACCAGGATTGCACTGGTCGGCCTCGGCATAGTGCTGGTAGGCGCGCTGATATGGCTCAACTGGCCCCGGGAGCCGGTATCGCGCGATGTTCGCAGCGATGGCGAGGAAAACTTCAACCCGCCCGAGTTCCGCCCGCCGGCCTTGAACGAACCGCCGCAACCTGCCGACGGCACGATCGACCAGATCGTGGTGCCGCCACCGGCCGCCGACCAGAACGGCACGCAACAAGCCGATAATGTCGATCAGACCGTGCAGGAGGGCGCGGATCTCGATGCGCAGCGGCGCGCGCTGGAGGCGCAAATGGCGGCCGAGGAAGCTCGCCGCAAGGCCGAGGAGGACGAAGCCCGACGCAAGACCGCGGCTGACGAAGAGGCTCGCCGCAAAGCGGAGGCCGCCGAGCATGAAAAAGCGGTGTGGGAACGCCTGCGGTCGAACCAGATGGTGACGAATGATCAAACCGGCTCGACGGATGCCGGCGCCCAAGCGACGCAAGTCGAAATCGCGCCCGACGGTCAGATCGTCCCGGTCCCCGGCGCCGACAGTGATCCCAACAAGGCATTCCTGGCGCAGTCTGAGGCAAGTTCTTCCGGCATCGTCAAAGCCAGGGCCTTCCGGCGTACCGACGCGTTGATCCCCGAAGGAACGATCATTCGCGGCTATTTGGAAACCGCTGTTAACACCGACCTTCCCGGCGCCGTACGCGCTGTCGTGCGTGAGAATGTCTTCTCGCTCGACGGCAGGCGGATCCTCATTCCGAAGGGCTCGCGACTGACCGGGGAATACCGCTCAGGGCTCGCGCGCGGTCAAAAGCGTGTTTTCATCGTCTGGAGCAGGGTCATTCGCTCGGACGGCATTTCCGTTGATATCAAGTCCCCCGGGGCAGACGCGCTCGGCCGCGGTGGCATGGGCGGCCGTGTCGATACGCACTGGCTTGAACGCTACGGCAACGCCATCATGCTTTCCGTCGTTGGCGGTGTCTCTGAATATCTGTCCTCGCTTTCCGATGGCAGCCAGAATGGACAACAGCGCCAGGTGTCGACGGTCGATCCGGTAACCGGTGAGACCACGACCGTAACTTATGGTGGCAATGGCTCGCAGCGCGACGCCCGCAGCATCGCCTTCGATAAGTCATCGACCGCCCTGCAGCAACTCGCGCAAGAGGCGTTTCGCGATACGCAGAACATTGGCCCGACGGTCTACGTCGACCAGGGCACATCGGTCGTCGTGCTGGTGCGGCGAGATCTCGATTTCTCGGATTTGTACGCCGATCCCGTTCAGGAAGAAGTTGCACGCCTGAAGGCAGGCGGGCGGCCGAAGACGGCGATCGATCCGACGCCTCTCTACGGCACGCCGAAGGATCATTTCTATCCCGGCTATGGGAGCCCGGTGAAATGAACGCCGTGCATCCCCTCCCCGACCCTTGGGCGAGAGCCCCGGTCCTGCGCGCTCATCTGGAGCCGATATGGTCCTATTTGAACGAAGATGCGGTGTCCGAGATTGCGATCAACAGGCCGGGTGAATTGTTCATCGAACGCCTCGGCGCGAAGGAAATGGAGCACGTCGTCAAGCGCGAGGTCACGCCCGGCTGGATTAGGCATATCTCGACCGGCGTTGCCTCGGCGACCAATCAGGTCATCAACGAAGAAAAGCCGGTCCTGTCGGCTGCTCTACCTTCGGGCGAGCGCATCCAGTGCATCTTGCCCCCCGCAGCTCCCGAAGGCGGCGCGGTTTCGATCCGCAAGCAAGTCATCATGGATATGAGCCTTGCTGCCTACAACGATCTTGGCGCATTCGAAAACACGGCGATGGGCAGCGGCCTGGCGCTTTCAACCGAAGAAAAGCGCCTCGTCGAAATGCTGCACGACACATCGCCGATGGAGTTCCTGCAGTATGCGGTGGTCAACCGAGTCTCGATCGTCGTTTCTGGCGGTACGTCGACCGGCAAGACGACGTTCTTGAATGCACTCTTGAAGGAGATCCCGGCTCATGAACGGATCATCACGATCGAAGATACCCGCGAACTGAGGCTGCCGGCTCCCAATAACGTCACCCTGATAACCTCGAAGGGCGACCAGGGCCTTGCCAAGGTCTCCGCGCAACAGCTGCTCGAAGCCTCGCTTCGCATGCGGCCCGACCGTCTGCTATTGGGCGAGTTGCGCGGCGCTGAAACCTTCGCGTTCCTCCAGGCGATCAACACCGGCCACCCGGGTTCGCTCACCACCGTTCATGCCAATTCCGCCCGGTCCGCCTACGAGCGGCTGGCACTGATGGTCATGCAGGGCAGTTCAGGCCTCTCACGAAGCGAAATCCTCGACTACCTGCGCGAGGTCATTCCGGTGGTCGTCCAGATGGTCCGCACCGAAGGCGGACGGCGCGGCATCAGCGAGATCAAGTTCACCAAGGCGGAGACGATCTAGCGGGGCCACCCATGCAGAAAATCGCAACAGCAATTTTCATGATGCTCATGGCGATGGCCTTGGGCGTCCTGCTTTTCACGGTCGCCTATGCGGCGACTGATTGGTACCGGACCGGCTCCCACGTCCTGTTCGACCAGCTGAACGCCAATCCGTTGCCGGTCGTTCGTCAGGCTTGGGCGGACACGATGGCGAGGGATTTTGGCCGGGTCCAATACGCCGTTGCAGCAGGAGCATTAGGGTTTCTCTCGCCACTGGTTGGCCTATTTCTCATGCGTCCGAGAAAGCGCAATGACTCTCGCTTCATGACCATGAGCGACGTATCAAAAACCGGCCTGACAAAAACTGGCGGCGTCTTCGTCGGTCGAGCCGGCGGCAGGCTGGCCGAAATTTTGTCGCCGCGCCGCGATCAGCACTCAGGCAAGATCCGCTTGACCCAGCGCAAGCTGATCGGCGGTAAGAAATTGTGGATTGATGGCGATGATGTCGGCGGCTTCGTCATAGGGCCGCCGCGCTCCGGCAAAGGCACGTCTCTCATCATCCCGAACGCCTTGACCTGGCCGCATTCGCTCGTGGTTCTCGACCTGCGCGGCGAGACCTATGCGGCGACCGCAGGCTACCGCTCGACCATCAGCCGCGTGGTGCGTTTTGCGCCGGCTGATCCGGACGGCAATACCGCATGCTACAATCCCATGGACTTCATCTCGCTGGATTCGGCCCAGCGCGACATCGACCTTCGCAATATCGCTGCGGCGCTGTTTCCGCGTCCACCCTCAAATGCAGACCCTTATTGGGTCAACGATGCCCGCCTCCTTTTTACCGGCATTGCGTCCTTCGTCATGGAATCGCCTGCGATCCTAAACGAGAAGAAGACCTTTGCCACAATCCTCGAGATCATGAACGGTGCCGAGCAGCCGCTCCTCGAATTCATTGGGTCGCTGCGCGAGGAACGCCGCCGCGAATGTTCGCATTTCACGCTGCAAACCCTGTTGCCCTATTTTGAGATGTCTGAGCGGCAGTTTTCCGGAATCTACGCCGGCGTGCGGACCGGCATGGCCCCCTTTCTCAACGAGCGCCTGATGCGAGCTACCTCGCGCAGCACGTTCGATATTCGCAAGCTCAAGCGCGACGGGATTTCCCTCTATCTCGACGTGCGGCGCGAGCAGATTACGTCGCTTGGACCGTTGTTCAACGTCCTGATCACGCAGATGATGAACTTCATGTCGGAAACCATGCAGCGTCCGGACGAGCATCCGGTGCTTGTGCTGCTCGACGAGTTCCAGAACCTCGGCAAGCTCGAGAACGTGACCGAAATGGCGAGCGTGCTCGGCGGTAACGGCGTTTCGATGTGGTTTTTCGTGCAGTCGCTGAAGGCTGTAGACGAGATCTATCGCCACGAAGGGCGCAAGACGCTCATCAACGCCGCTCGCGTGCAGATCTTTTTCGGCGCGCAGGATGCTGACGATCTGCGCTACGTTTCCGAGCAGCTCGGCGAAACGTCGGACGTGCAAAAGGACGTGACGCGCACCAAGGCAACGTTGTTCGACACTTATTACACGCGCTCGGAGCACCGCAAGGAAGTGCGACGGCCCCTGATGCGGCCAGATGAAATCCGCACCCTCGACAGGAACAAGGTCATCATATTGCCGCGCGGCGAACTGCCGATCCTCGGCACGCGAAATTTCTATTTCGCCGACGGCCAGCTCGCCAAACGCGCGTTCATGCCCCTGCCCGCCTCTACCGACGTTTCGCGGACGAAAAGCCCTGCGTTGGACTCCTCTGCGGCGGTTCCATCTCCTGCGCTCCCGACGATTGTGCCGACAGCACCTGCGTACCGCTCCGGCCTCTTGCAGACCCGCGTACGGCGCGGCGCGACATTCGCAGCAAAAGCCGGCCGTATGGCTCCGCCGCGCGGCCGGCGCACAATCGCAAAAGAACGGCCGAAAGTAACCGACGCTGCAGCCGTACCAGCTTACGCCGCCATAGATTTTACCGCGTTGGCGGCCAAAGCTGTGATAACAAGCATAGCGCCCGAGAAAGAAGCGGCCGTTGCGGCGATCCTGAACAACGTGCGATCTCTCCGAGCTCACGCATCCGACACCGAGGCTTTCGATCGAAATTTGAGCGTCGTCGAAGATACTTTGCCTGATGTAGTCGATGGGTAGGCTAGCATTCCGATGCGGCGGAGAGGTCATTGTCTATCGTGCCCTTGTCGCACGAAATCGTCGACGACACATGCCTCAACAGGTGTCTCAAGAATCCCCGTCGAACTCAATCGCGAATCCTGCGTCGATGGCACTTCGCGCAATAAGATCGCCAAGTTCCCAATCCGTAAGTTCGCAAAGCGGAAATGTTCCCCTTACGGCGTGGCTAACCTCGGATATCGAAATGCACGGCCTGACGACACCGTCGATAAGGTAGCGGACAATCGCCTGGCGAACGTCCGACAAGGTAGGCCTCTGCGCGAGCGCAGGCATCTATGGCCTACGAATGGAGCCGTGGCTCTACGCCATCGGCTGTTTTTGCATCGAAAGCGACGGGCACACCGTGAATGATGGATGCCGCTGCCAGCAACTCCTCCAGGTCGCGGTCGGTAGCCTTGCATGCGGGCATGAGAGTTCTAATAGCGCGGATCGCCTGTGCGATGGACAGGAACTGGGCCTTGCCTCTGGAACGGACATAGGCCTCTGCCGCCTTTTCAACCGTGACTGTGTGAAAAGTGCTGGTCATCGAGAATGCCTCCCTAAAACCCTCAACACGATTTACGGCAGGAATTCGGCAGCCTGCAAGGGTTTGTCCGATTCAGGACAATTAGGCGGAGGCCAGGCCGAAGTGACTTTGCTCCTCCTCGCCATAAGCACCATGTGTGAGTTGTATCATTCCAACGCGGTCGACAATCGTGATCTCTCCGCGCTTGGCGTGAACCAGCCCGCGATATTCAAGCATCTGGAGCGCGGTGGTAACGCCGGGACGCCGAGCGCCAAGCATGGTCGCCAGGAATTCGTGCGTCAGGTAGATCCTATTTCCTTCGACGCGGTCTTGGACCATTAGCAACCAGCGGGCTAGCCGCTCCTCGATTTTCGAATGGCCGTTGACCAGTGCCGTCCGGGAGGACTGGATAAGGAACGCGTGGGCATAGCGCAGCAGTGACTCGCGGAGGGATTGGCTCGCCGCAATCGCAGAGCGAAGGGATTCAACCGGGAGGATCCAGCCATTGCCGGCGACCTGGATATAGGTTTCATTGGGAGACCTGTCCTGGCCGAGGATAACGGCCACTCCGGTCATGCCGTCATGGCCGACGATGCCGACTTCACTTTGCCGCCCACCGGTCATGGTGGCGACTACCGGCGGCAGAGGTCATCTCACAGCGCGTTTCCGCCAGGCGGCTTTGGGCCGGAAGCAGAGTGTCGCCTTTGGTAGGGAGAACTAACAAGCTGCCATTCCGCAATCGACCCGCCTTCGGAGCCGCCGATGGCATGCCTGCGTTGCTGGCGGAGCTTTTGCCCTGCGCGAGCCTTCGTCCCCGCGAAAGAGGAGCCGCACGCATGAGCACCGGTCGTCCTGATCGGCGCCGGGATTATGAGCGCACATTCGGGACGACCCCTCAAGCAACTCGACCGCGCTCTATGTCGCAATGTTCCAGACTCTCCACTACTGCGCACAGGAGAAAGGACGGAACCCAGGGTTCTTGGGACCTGGATCTTAGAGCGGCGTGAATTGGCGTTGATTGCGCCTTCGGCCGTCGCGTCGGGATTGCGGAACGATGCGAGCGCGAGAGCCCGACGGCTCCTGGGACAAGGAGATTTGACGCGAGATCAGCTGCATGGACGACGCTCTTCTCGGGCTTATCTTGTCTTGTTTCAAGGCCAGGCCGCAACCCATCATAGGAAGCGGTAGCTCAGGCATCGGCCGATCGCATCCGTCGGACGGAGACTCGCATTGGGAGGGGAATGCGATGCGCTCCTGCGGGGATCGCTCTTGCCGTTGGGGATGGACGGCAAATGCGCTTGGGCTCTCCGGCGTGGACCATGCCGATGCCTGGGCTGCCGCGATACTCGCCATAGGAGCCGCCCACGTCTTTTGAGAACACCGCTGCCATTTCAATATCGCAGGGTGAGATTGCGGCGTCACGTCCAGCAGGCGCAATTGCTAAAACGAGGTCGCAGTGCATGAGCTAAGCTGGTGGGTCCCCACAAGCGCGCCAAAGGCATGCAGCAAACGCGGTACGTGAGCTGCAAGGACGTCCCAATTGCCGACGCTGTCGACAAAGCCCGTATCCGCCCCACCTGCTTCACGCGGCAGGTATCGGAGTTGCACGATCATCAGGTTGAGTCGACCGTTTCGCGGGTGCGCGTGAAGACCACCGCCACCGCCGCAGCGAGCAAAGTGCATCCCAGCGCGAGAAATGTGTCCGAAAAGGCCATGACAAGGGATTGCTGCTCGACCAGGCTGCCCAGCAGAGCCTCGGCCTGATGACGGGCAAGGGCAGGATCGCCCGTTCCTTGCTGCAGGAACCTATGTTGTGCTTCCGCTAGGAATTGCTCAACGGTAGCGTCATAAGCCGTGACGGACTGGCCGATGATGTTTGAATGATATTGTTCGCGTTTGGTGATGACTGTAGCGAGCGCCGCCGTGCCGATCGCGCCGCCCAAACTCCGCATCATGTTGAAGACGCCCGACGCCGCGCCTGACATCTCTTTCGGGATGCCGATCACAGCAATACCCGCTAGCGGGGCAAGCACGATCGCTTGGCCAAGCGACCGAACTATGTTGGACGACATGAACTGATCCGCACCGCTGTCCGCGCTGAGATGGGCGTTCATGATGCAACTGACGGCGAAGATGACGAGCCCGGTGCAGACAATGGCGCGCGCGTCGAAATGCTTCTGCAGCAGAGGAACGAAAGGGATGATCAGAAGCTGCGGCAGGCCTGCCCAGGCGAGCACGAAGCCGACCTGCTCGGCGTTGTAGCCCTGCACCCGTTGCAAATAGGCGGGGAGCACATAGACCGAACCAAACAGCGCAATACCGAGTCCGATATTGGCAAGCGTGCCGAGTGCGAAATTGCGGTGCGCGAGGAGCTTTAGCTGGACTGCGGGATTACGGCCTTTCAGCTCAATTGCGACGAAGATCGCAAGCGCCACTGCGGCGATGATCGACAGCCTGACGATGAATGGGGAGCCGAACCAGCCGTCCTGGTTGCCTTCGTCGAGGACGGTCTGCAGGCAGGCGAGGCCGACGCTCATGAAGGCTATACCCCACCAGTCGCCGTGCTTCAGCAGGCCGAGATTCATCTTCTGGTGCTCGAGCGTCGGATAGAGCAGCGCCAGCATCAAGGCGCCCGGAACAAGATTGATGAAGAAGATGTACTGCCAGCCATAGTTCTCAGTCAGGTAGCCGCCGATGGTCGGGCCGATCGATGGTCCGAATGTGGCCGTCAGCGCAAACGCGGCAAGCCCGACCGGCTGCTGGCGCTTCGGCAACGTGGTCAGGACGCGCGCGAACGCCATGGGGATCATCACACCGCCCCAGAATCCCTGCAAGCCGCGCAGCACGATCATCTGCGGCAGGTTCGTCGCGAACGCGCAGGCGACGGAAAACGCGAGGAACATCCAGACGCTCGTCAGAAGGAAGCGGCGAACGGTGAAGACGCGACTGAAATAGTCGGTCAGCGGGATCATGATGATCTCGCCGATCAGATAGGCGGTCGATATCCAGGTTCCGTTGTCGGAACCGGTGCCGATGCCACCTTCGATCTCGGGCAGCGACGAGTTGGTAATCTGGATGTCGAGGACGGCTATCAGCGCGCCGACCATGCAACCAAAAACGGATACCCATTCGCGGAAGCTGGCGTCACGCTCTTTCGGCATCATCGCCCGTAACGCGTCTGCCTGATCCGACCCAGCCATACCATCCTCCGGTTATTTCGCCCGCTGGGTCTGTCGAACATCGATCGTAATGGTGACCGACATGCCGGGCAGGAGGCGTCCAGCCAGCGGATCGGTCCGGTCGATCGCAATCCGCACCGGGATGCGCTGCACGATCTTGGTGAAATTGCCTGTCGCGTTGTCGGGTGGCAGCAGCGCGAATTCCTGTCCGCTCGCCGGCGCAATGCTGTCGACGGTGCCGCGCACCGGAGTGCCCGCGAATGTATCGACGTCGACCCTTACCGGCTGGCCCGGCTTCACGTTGGCAAGCTGTGTCTCCTCGTAGTTGGCGATAATATAGATGTTTGCGAGCGGCACGACCGCGAGCAGCTGCGTTCCAGGTTGCACGTAAAGGCCCACCCTCAACTCGCGCATTCCGACCACTCCGTCGACGGGCGCCCGCAACACCGTATAACCAAGGTTCAATTCGGCCTGTGCCTGCACGGCCTTGCTGCGTTGCAGCGTGGCTCTGGCGCCTGCGAGCTGCGCAGCGAGCGTGCCGACCTGAGCATGCGCGGCGTCGAGCGCTGCCTTGTCCTTGGCGACCACCGCCGAGGCCGTAGCTGTCTGGGAGGCCGCCTGCTCGGCATTCTGCACCGAGCCATATCCGGTGCCAGCGAGCGTACCGAAGCGCTTGTTGTTCTGCCCGGCATAGGTCTCGGTCGCCCGGTCGGCATCGAGCGTGGCACTCGCCTCTTCGATCAGGGCCTGCTGTTCTCCGAGTTGCGCCTCAACGCTCTCGATGGTGGCTTCGGCTCCGGCAACGTTGGCCTTGGCCTGGTCGACGGCTGCCTGATAGTCGCGAGGATCAATCGTCGCCAGGATATCGCCAGCTTTGACATGCTGGTTATCGGAAACAGCGACGCTCGCAAGATATCCTGCAACCTGTGGCGCGATGGCGACGATGTCAGCCTGAACATAGGCGTCGTCTGTCGTTTCCTCGAACCTCCAGACGGTCCAGTATTCCCAGCCGAGCCCTGCCCCAACGCCGAGCGCCGCGACCACGGCGACGCCGAACAACACGCGACGCACGGGCGACATGCTCGACTTTTCCGATGGCAAAGAGGCCGGGCGCGAAGCATCCGCTTTCAAGTTTGCGGGATCAATGACGACGTTCATGGATTTCTCCTGGATTTGTTGCCCGACAGTTCCTGTTCTCCTGGGCAATCTTCAAGCTCGCCTGCGGGCGCGTTAAATTTCAAGGCACCGGATCAATTGGATTGCAGCGAGGCACCAGCAGCGGGTCGATCTCGGTGAAGGGAAAGACCGGCAGGTCGTATTCCTTCATCCCGAAATCCTCAGCGATCACGCTGCGGGGAAATACGTTGATCAGCGACCTGTAGCCGACGTCGCCAGGTGAGGCTTGGTCGAAGAAGATGAGGAGATGAACCGTCCCCTCGCCGACATTCTCGATGTGATGGGGATAGGCGCGCGGGACGAAATAGGTATCGCCAGGCCTGATGACATAGGTGTCGGTGCTTCCGTCGGGATCGAGGACGGTCATGCGAGCCGTTCCCGATGCGATGTAGCCCAACTCGGCCGTTTCCGGATGCCAGTGGGGTTCGCGCATTCCCTCTTGGCTGATGGTCACCGAATACATCGCGATGTCGCGCAGGACCGGCCAGAGGGCAGCCTTGGCGGTGCGTGCAGTGCCGGCGGGAAAATCGATCTGCGGCGGCGTCGCCTCAATGCTGTATTTATAGGCGTTTAGGTGGCGGTCCTGGTCCTCGACGCTTGCCTGACGGGGAATGCTGAGGATTTCGCTAGCTCTCGCAGATCGGTCGAAGCTGGAAAACGCGGCAGAAGCCAGATCGTAGGTATTGCCGAGCACGGCATCTGACATCATACCGAAGGCGGCTTTCATGCCAAAGTCCTCGGGTTTTTCATGTGAAAAGGCCAAAATGAATTCCACGGTGTGCTCGCCGATGTTCTCGATGCTGTGCATGGCGCCGGAGGGGACGAAGAACATCTCGCCGGCGGCGACGATGAAGCTTTCGCGCTGCGCATGACTGCCGGCGATTGTGACCAGCGCCTGGCCGTGCAGGCAGTATCCGAGTTCATGGGCATTGGCATGCCAATGGGGCTCGCGCACGCCTTGCACGCCGAGAAGCAGACGTCGGATCGAAAGCCGGCGCAGGACCGGCAGATCGCTGGAATCCACGTGGCTGACAGAGCCCTCGGGACTTTCGAAACGCGGCGTCTGCCGCGCGAGAGATGCGACATGTTGGGATTTCTGCTTGGCAGTACTCATGGTTGGTTCCCCC
Source organism: Mesorhizobium sp. M0408 (assembly GCF_040321495.1). NCBI lineage: Bacteria > Pseudomonadati > Pseudomonadota > Alphaproteobacteria > Hyphomicrobiales > Phyllobacteriaceae > Mesorhizobium > Mesorhizobium sp. M0408. Next base: position 42,814 of record NZ_JAMYRO010000028.1, read on the forward strand.
GATCGCCGTGTTGCTGTGTAACGGAAGCGGCGCAACCCGTTGTCGCGGGACGGACGCTTGGATGATTGCATCCGTCCCGCCCTCGACTCAGCTTCTGATGAAGGCGAGCAGGTCCGCGTTGATCACGTCGGCATGGGTGGTCAACATTCCGTGCGGGAAGCCGGGATAGATCTTTGACGTGCTGTTCTTGATCAGCTTGGCTTGGAGCAGCGAGGCGTCCTTGTACGGCACGACCTGGTCATCGTCGCCCTGCAGGATGAGGGTCGGCACGGTGATCGCCTTCAAGTCGTCTGTCTGGTCGGTTTCGGAGAAGGCCTTGATGCCTTCGTAATGCGCCAGCGCACCACCGATCATGCCCTGACGCCACCAGTTGTCGATGATGCCCTGTGAAACCTTAGCGCCCGGCCGATTGAAGCCGTAGAAGGGACCTGACGCCACGTCGACATAGAACTGCGCCCGGTTGGCTGCGAGCGCCTTGCGAAAGCCGTCGAAGACCTCGATCGGCGTACCGCTGGGGTTCTCCTTGGTCTTGAGCATGAGCGGAGGAACGGAGCTGACGAGCACCGCCTTGGCGACGCGTCCCTGCGGTTCGCCGAATTTGGCGACATAGCGCGCCACCTCGCCGCCGCCGGTTGAATGGCCGATATGGACCGCGTTCCTGAGGTCGAGATGCTCGGCGACGGCCGAGGCATCGGCGGCGTAGTGGTCCATGTCGTTTCCGGTATCGACCTGAGTCGATCGGCCGTGGCCGCGACGATCGTGCGCGACGACGCGATAACCGTTCGCAAGGAAGAACAGCATCTGCGCATCCCAGTCGTCGGAGCTGAGTGGCCAGCCGTGATGGAACACGATGGGCTGGGCACCCTTGTCACCCCAGTCCTTGTAGAAAATCTGAGGGCCGTCCTTGGTGGCGATGTAACCGCTGCCCATGTCGAATTCTCCTTTCGAAAGCCGAGGTGTCATTTGTGCCGATGCGACGGCCGGAAGCAGTGCCGCGATTGTCATCCATGCGGCCCCCGCGACCGGTTCGCGACGGTTCAGCCGAAACGCTGGTTCGAGCATGCCTGCGTTCGTAGCTGCCTCCAGTTGGTGTGCTTGTTTAGGAGGGAAGCTAAGGAGAGGCGCGGCGCGGGAAAATCGTACGCTTGGTTCGGCGGCTTATACCAAGGTTTGAAACAGCATCCCTGGCGTATGTCTCAGGCCGCAATGCGACCTGCCTTGCGGGATCCTGCCAGTCCAAGGCCTGCCTAAGCGGCGGCTCGCGCCGCCGCCTAGTCCGAGACGAATTATGAGAAGGCGCGTTCGGTGAAGCGCGCGATTGCATCGCCATCGGCCGGCTTGTCCAGATAGGCGAGAGCGCCAGCTGCCACTACCCGGGCGCGCGTCGCCTCGGTCGGGAAAGCGGTCATGAAGATCATCGGAAACACCCGGCCTCGTGCGATCAGTTCCGCTTGGAGTTCGTCGCCGGTCATGCCGGGCATTTGAATGTCAGTTATCATACAGCCGGGATCGCCGGCCGCGTCGTCGCCGAGGAATTCCAGCGCCGAGGCATAGCTGCGGACTTCGTAGCCCAGGGACCTGAGCAGGCTGGTGAGAGCGCTTCGGACTCCCTCATCGTCATCGACGATCGCAATCGCGGCTATCTTGGACATGGTGAAAGGTGCCGGTTTGCTCACCGCAGGGTATCTCCAATGCGAGGCTCCTCCTCTAAATGGGGGAGATTGAACCGAAAGGAAATCATACGGAGGTTTGCTGCCCACCCGTCAACGCCCGGAGATGCCCAACGCCTCGGCCTTGCGAACGAGATCGGCAAGCGTCCGAACGCCCATCTTGCGCATGACATTGCCTCGGTGGATCTTGACCGTGATCTCCGACAGGCCGATCACACCCGCGACCTGCTTGTTCATCAGTCCGGCAACGACATGGCCCATCACCTCGCGCTCGCGCGGGGTCAGCGTGTCATAGCCGGCGCGCAGGCCGTCCGCCGCGGCGCGCTCAATCCGTCTCAGGCGATCGCGCTCGATCGCGCTGGTAACGGCGTCGAGCATGTCCTGGTCGCGGAACGGCTTCGACAAAAAGTCGACCGCGCCCGCCTTCATTGCGCGCACAGTCATGGGAATGTCGCCGTGTCCAGTCATGAACACGACGGGGAGATCTATGCCATGCCTCGCGAGTTGCACTTGAAAGTCCAGTCCACTCAGTCCGGGCAGCCGGACATCCAGGATCAGGCAGCCTGACGATTGCGGCAGATCGGCCTGAAGCATTTCCGCCGCGCTGCCGAACGCAAGGGTCGTCATTCCCACCGATCGGAACAGACTGTCGAGCGCGTCGCGCACGCCCGGATCGTCGTCGACGATGGCGACGAACGGCGGAAGTTCTGCGGGGGCCAGACCAGCTTTCATCCAAATCGCCCTGATCGTACCGGTTATCCTGCCGCGCTTCCTTCAGTCACCGGGAGGGTCACTCGAAAGGTCGCACCCACGCCGGGCTGGCTATCGATCACTAGCTGTCCGCCATGGGCCTCGACCGTCGTCCTGCATATCGCAAGACCCATGCCCATGCCATCTTGCTTAGTCGAGAAGAATGGTTCGAAGAGCCGTTGCCGATGCTCCTCCGATACCCCTGGCCCGGTATCCCGTACAGTAATCTCGATGCTCTTCGAGGCGTTCTGCACAACACCGATGAAAAGCAGCCGCGGTCTCGTCTGCGCAGACATTGCGTGTGCGGCGTTGATCATGAGATTTACCAGGACCTGCTGCAGTTGAATGCGGTCGCCGCGCATATTCTGAATGCCGGCCTGGATATCGACCTGCAGCTGAACATTGGCTCTCGCAAGCTCACGCTGGACAAGCGCCGTAGCGTCCTCGACCAGCGCCGACAGGACGATTTCGCCACGGTGTGACGGCGCCTTTTTCAGGAAGGCCCTGATGCGCTTGACGATACCGCTTGCCCTGCGTCCCTCCGCGACCGCGCGTCCGAGCGCCGTTTCGACTTCCTCGAGGTTGGGCGGATCGCGCCGGAGCCAGCGCATCCCCGCCTCGCCGTTCGTAACAATTGCCATCAGCGGCTGGCTGACCTCATGCGCGATCGATGCGGTCAATTCGCCGAGCGTGGCGACCCGGGCGGCATGCGCGAGTTCCGCCTGCGCCTGCTGGATCGTATCCTGCGCGTGTCTGCGCTCGGTGATGTCCACCACGTATATGAGAACATTGTCGCCGTCGTCCGCCGAGGCTGGAAAGGTTATGGCGAAAAGCACGGGTATGACCTCACCATCGCTGCCGACCATCTCAGTCTCGCCCTCGTAGAACGCATCGTCGCGCGCGAAGGCAGCCAGCGCACCGACGAAGGTCCTGTCGGTAAGGCTCAGGACATCGTCCACGGTGGTCAGAAACTGGTTGGGATCCTCCACGAAAACCATGGACAAGAGGGCCGGATTGACGTCGACGATCCTGATGAGCCGCCGGGCTCGGGCGACGAAATCCGGATCGCCGGCGAGATAGTCGGAAACCGGAATCCCTTTCTCCTGGATGCTTGCAAGTTCCTTTCTGACCGCGCTCCAATCTTCCTCGAGGACACCGATCCGGCTTGAATCGAACATACGGCGATTGCGGCGCTCGCTCTTGACCAGCGCGGCATTTTCAGCCTGGCGCTCTGTTATGTCAGTATGGATTTCGAGCACGCCCATGGGCTTCCCGAGCCGGTCCCGCTGCACCGCCCAACGACTGTCCAGGACGAGGCGAGCGCCGGATCGCGTCTCCTGCTCGAGCACCCCTTCCCATCGCCCGTTCTGGAGGAGCTCGGCCTCAACCGTCGCGCGTTCCGCCGGATATCTTGTACGAAGCAGTTCGTCCGCGACGCGGCCGAAGGCTTCTGCGGGCGACCAGCCGTATACCTGCTCGGCGGCATCGTTCCAGAAGTCGATCACGCCCTCAATGTCGCGCATGAAGATCATGTCATGCGACAGGTTCAGCAATCGGGCCTGCGCTGCCAAGGTCGCCATGGCAGACTGGTTTTGCAAGGCAAGCATCGTGGCGATGGCAATTGCCGCGATGCTGACGATCGCACGCAGCGCCGGAGATCCGTAGTTCTCTAAGCCATGGGAAATGGCATAGGCAACAAGCGTCAGAACGATGGCGCCGGCGGCAGCGGCGAACAGATCTTTTCGCCACGCGGTGCGGGCCGCAATGAGCACCACCAGCACGTAAAGCACCGCGACCGCTCCTTCGAGCGGCGACAGCACGTCGAACAGGAAGATGCACAGCGCCAGCAACGCGGCGGCCAAGCGGCACGCGCTCGTGCTCATGTGTCGCCTCGGGAGCGCTGATTTACGGGAGTCATACAGTGAACCGGAACGCAAGTAGAACGCCATGTACTATTGCACCCCAGGCCAATGGCGTTGCCGGACACAGACGAAATATCCAGTGAGGATTGCAGGTCGATTCTGCCTTTTGAAAGATGCAATCGCGAATGAAGGATATGGCTCGCACCTCCTCAGATCGTTTCCGTACGGTCGAGCCCGCCGGTGTCCGGAAGGTGACGGGGCAGCTCGATCGAAAAGATCGAGCCCTTATTCTCGACCGACCTCACAGTGACTTGGTGACGCAGCAGGTCTGCGGTCTGACGCACTATCGTCAGGCCAAGGCCGAGGCCTTCGGTTCGGCCGGCTTGGTCGCCCCGGTCAAACGCGTTGAAGATGCTTTCGAACCGCGAAGCCGAAATGCCACAGCCGTCGTCCTCCACATCGATGTTGAGCCGATCGCGCTGGAGCCGGCACTCTACACGGACATGGCCACCTGGACCGCTGTATTTCAAGGCGTTGCCGATAAAGTTCCGTATTATGCTGTGCAGCATGTCCGGATCGGTTTCCACGAGGAGATCGGACGAACACACCTGCAGATCGATCCCGCACGCCTCCGCGTAAAAACGCCAGTCTCGATCGACTCGTGACAGAATATCAGCCACCCGCACTACCCGGTGGTTTGGCTGCAGAGCGCCGTCCATCTGCGACAGCCGGGCTATGTCGCTGAGTTCGCTGTTCAGACGCATCATCGCGTCGAGTGCGACGCGCAGCCGATAGGCGGCAGCTGCCGGCACGCCTTCCTCGACTGCACGCGCCATCGACAGCATAGCCACGTGGAGGGGTTGCTTCAGGTCGTGGCCTGCAACCGCCATGATCCTGGACATTGCGAGAAGCGACATGTTGGCCAGCGCTGTTGCATCGTCTGCATCTGCCTTAGACATACCGTCTCTCCGCACCTGTCCTGCATTTGGCTAGGCACGCTATGTGGAGATGAATGCTACGAAAATCATACGTTGGGTTGGTGACGGCCGAGGCTGTCATCCTCATGTATGAACCACATAAACCCTGTACCGATATCTGTGGCTGCTGGCGGCTAGTATTGTTTATTGCGTCACATCGATACAGAATCCGGCGGCGCCGGCCCTGTACGCAATGTAAGGAGAGACCCATGCAGGACATTCTGTTCCAAACCCGCAACGCAGCCGCATTGCATTCGCCCACCGATCTCGGGGCACAGGCAACGACAGACATCGCCGCCGCACTGACCGGCGTGCTCGCAGATACGTTTGCCCTCTACCTCAAGACTAAGAATTTCCATTGGCACCTGTCGGGGCCACATTTTCGCGACTATCACATCATGCTTGACGAGCAGAGCGATCAGATCTTCGCAATGACTGACGCCCTGGCCGAGCGCGCCCGCAAGGTCGGCGGCACGACATTGCGGTCGATCGGACACATTGCCCGCATCCAGCGGCTGCTCGACAACGACGCCGACTACGTGACGCCGCAGGACATGCTGGCAGAGCTTGCCGACGACAACCGCAGGCTGACTGGGTTCCTCCGGGCAGCGCATGCCGTATGCGAAACCTATAACGACGTCGCCTCGACGAGCCTCCTAGAAGTCTGGATCGACGAGACCGAACGCCGAAGCTGGTTTCTTTACGAGACGACGCGGACCGCAGCGTAAGCGCGACACCTTCCCGCAAGCGGGACATAGCCGCCCTTCAACCGCCAGCGACACCCAAAGGATTATCGAAACAGTCGCCATCGTCGACCTAAGTCAGCAACGAGATGGGTGCCCATCTCGTTGCAGTTATTTGCTGTACGGCGATTTTTCCGATTTTCTCAGCCGCACCTTTATTTGGTGGCTCAAACGCTGTCTTAGCTGTGACCACCGAGCGTGTTTACATTCGCGCAGAAGTCCGTGTACGGCTGCTGAACTTGACGTGCGCATTCACCCTTCATTTGTGCCTGCTTTTCAGCCGGCATGGCAAAGAAGACCGCTTTGAATTCCTCCATGGGCTTCATGGTTTTCATGCTGGAATCGGTGAAGAATGGTTCCATGGTGTCCGGCTCATCCAGTGCGCCGGCCGACGCCTGACCACCAAAAGCGGAAAGAGCAAATGTTACGCGGAGACAAATAGCTTTGATGTTCATTGGACATGTTCCTTCTGAGTTAAGCGATATCCCCAACGACAACCACGTTGGCACACCTATAAAATATACATCGATCAGGCCAACGTATTTCCTGTAGGCACCTGTTTTTGTCTGTCTGGATGACTGTTGAATCCTCGCTATGTCCAGCGATCACGAGCACCTATTGCTGCATCATCGAATTAACCTCAACGCTGACCCGGCTGACATCTGCACCGGCCTGGGCCGAGGTAGAAATCCAGGACCATGCAGGCGCCCGAAATCAACCGGAGGCGTCCTCACGACGCCGTCCTGATCATCGAAGCACTGCCCGAAGGATTGCAGCAGATTCCTTACTGCGCGAGTTCTCCGCCGACAGCCGTTGTAAAGATCTGCAAACCCTCGCTCACCAACGAGAGCCATTGCGCGACGCTTGGCCGAAGGCTGGGAACTGCATGCCCCGGAATTTCGGTTCAGTGAACCACCTGGAAAGCTCGCGAGCCTTCACCGCGACGCCTTGCGCGCGCCTAATCGCATGTTGACATCGCCGATCTCATATAGTTCGGCTGTCGGGCAAATCGCGCCTGGCCGGGCCTCAAGTGCGCAGCCTGGTCGTCAGTTTCTCTGCTCCTGGTACTTCCAAATCGGAAGCCCCACTTATCCTACGGACACTGCACGTCTATTGAACGGGCTGATAGTTTGCAACCCGCCAACGGCCCGGCGTCGTTCCCTCCAGGCGCTTGAAGACAGTCGTGAAATGGGCTTGCGTCTGAAACCCAACGTCTAGGGCGACGTCGACCAGGGACTGTTCGTTTTGTAGAAGCAGTTCCTTGGCTCGCTCGATTCGCCGCCGCAAGATATAGTCGTGAGGACGCAGGCCCGTCGCTGCACGAAACCGCGCGGCAAAGTACATTCGGCTAAGGCCAGCTGTTTGAGCCAAGTCGGCAAGCGAGATGGCCTCGTTAATATGCTGGTCGATGTAGGCCGTCACGCGCTTTAACCGCCACTGCTGCAATCCATCGACAGGCTGGTTCTGCCCGTTTGAACGCAGACGAAGCCATCGGGCGGCGAGAGCAAGCCGGATGGCATCAGAATAAAGCCCATCCTCATCGTCGCTCTCGGAGCGGCGGAACTGCTCGAGTAACTGCTGCAAAACCGGGTCGGCCGAAATGGCATCCGAGGTCGCGGGCATGGCGAACTCTTGAACGTCCATTGCCCCATTGGAGGCACATGCGGACAGTGAGAGCACGACGTCCATGAAGGGCAGCTTTATTCTCACCGCAGAATCGCCAACGTGCACGCCAACACTCCTGCTCGCCCGGATGTGCGCAAAATGACTTGCCAGGCTGGATGCCTTTTGATCGGTTGCAAGGAGGCTGGCCGGAGCGGGCGGTGCCGAAACAAGCGGCTGCCTTAACTCGTGCTCGAAATATCGCGCAGTTTCGCCCAGCCTGTACATCATCCCCACTTTCTGCGGAGTTGTTGCTATCTGTATTCAGGCCTCAGCATCGACCCGTATCGATCAAGGCGCCAGTTTAACGTTGCAAAAGGCTGTAAAGCGCGTTTTGCGAATGCTGGATTCAACGAGCGGTATATCGGAGCCGCTGCTCCACCTTGCGGTGGCTCATACGATCGCGGACAACCCGAGCTTAATCGATCACTCAGATGTCAGCAGCAGGTTCTCAGTTCACGCCGGTCCGCCGCCGCTAACCATTAGATGTTGACCGCTGACGAAACCCGACAAATCACCGGCCAGGTATTCGGCAGCGTCTGCGACGTCCTCGACGGTACCCATCCGTTGCATCGGCCGGAATGACTTCACGAACTCACGGACTTCAGAACGCACGCCGTCTGTGAAAACGCCGGCTCCCTCGATGGCGGTCGGCAAGATCGAGTTAACCGCGACGCCGCGGTGGCCGAGCTCCTTGGCCAGCACCTGGACGAGAAACTGAGCTGCGATCTTACTCCCACCATACAGTGCGCGGCCAGGCAGGGGGAACGCTGTATTGCTCGTGCCTATGTAGATGATCCTGCCGTTGTCGGCGACGTGGCGCGCAGCCTGCTGAAGCGTAAAGAACGCGCCTTTGGCGTTTACCGCGAATAGCCGATCGAAGTCTGCCTCGGTGAAGTCGATGACGGATTGGGCGACCAGCTCGATACCCGCGTTGGCGACGACGATGTCGAGCCGCCCATAGGTGTCCAGCACCGTATCGAAGAGGTGTTTAATGTCATCGACGCGGGCGACATCCGCCTGGACGGCAATGGCCTTGCCTCCCGCGCTCACAATTTTTGCGACGGCGTCCTGGGCCAGCGCGCTGTTGTTCGCGTAATTTACCACAACTCTTGCGCCGCGCGCGGCGTAGCGTTCCGCAATTGCGCGACCGATGCCGCGACCCGAGCCGGTTACCAGCGCGACTTTTTCCTGCAGGCTCATGGTGTTTCTCCCGTTGCTGCCAAATGCGAATATATGTACAGCTTTTGTATCAATCCAAAACGTATATATTGAAAAATACTGAAATCTCTTCGTCGTTATAAATGTTGATTATTTGGCAAATCGCTCTCTTCTTTGCCATTTTTTTCAAATATTTACTGGCGCCGCCATAACCATCGAAATTAGGCTCGCAGGGCAAAACGCTGGAACGGATCCGGCTCTCGATTGTGGAGGCGAATGATGCAACCTGAAAATAAAATTGCGCTTGTAACAGGAGGAAGCCGCGGTCTTGGCCGCAACACAGTGGTCAGCCTCGCGCACCGCGGTGTTGACAGCATCTTCACCTACAATTTGGCCCGGGCTGAAGCGGAAGCTGTAGCGGCAGAGATTGCCGCGATCGGACGCAAGGCCATCGCCTTGCAGCTCGACGTCGGACAAGCGTCGACCTTCGATGCCTTCGCAGAGAAAGTTCGCGACACGCTGGTGAGGCTTGGCGCCCAACGCTTTGACTATCTCGTCAACAACGCCGGCATTTCGCATCACAATTCAGTGGAGAAGACGACCGAGGACGAACTGGACACGCTCTATCGGGTGAACTTCAAAGGTGTGTTCTTTCTCACCCAAAAACTGTTGCCGCTGATTAACGATGGTGGGCGGATCGTGAACCTTTCGAGCGGCCTCGCACGCATCATCATTCCCGGCAGCGCCCCATATGGTGCGCTCAAGGGAGCTATCGAGGTTCTCACCCGCTATCAGGCCAAGGAACTCGGTTCGCGCCGTATCGCCGTGAACGCAGTAGCGCCGGGGTCGATCCAGACGGATTTCAGCGGAGGCATGGTTCGTGACAACCCGGAACTCAACAAGCAGGTCGCCGGAATGACAGCATTCGGCCGAGCAGGAGTTCCCGACGATGTCGGGCCGATGATCGCTTCGCTGCTCTCCGACGACAATCGCTGGGTCACTGCGCAGGTCATCGAGGTATCCGGCGGTTTGGCGATCTAGCCACCGTCATCGATGGCGGGCGCCACGCCTACCATCGTTTGAAATGCTTCTCTGCTGCAAGTCGACCGGCATTAGGAGCCGGCGTCCTTAACTACCGCTTCTCGATCCGGCCTTGTGCGCCGCGCCGGATCGGGGACGATCATCGCAAAGATTCCAGTAGGCTCTTGGCATCCGCGAGATCAGTGGTGCCGGTTCTCTCCGAATGCGCCTCATAGATCGGGGTGAGTAGCGCGATTGCGTCGGCGGCGCGTTCCCGGCCTATTAATAGGCGCGCCAACGGAATCGCAGCTTTTAGTTCCCAGCCGATGGCTCCCTGTTCTCCCGCAAGCTTGATAGACACGAGGAAAGCCTGCTCGGCCGCCTCGACATCAGGGGAAGGTGCTTTCAGGTTGATCTCACCTTTTGTCCGATACAGATCGGGCAGCCAGAATTTTTGCCCCATTCGTTCCGCGGAAGAAGTAACCTCATCGATCATCGTTTGCGCCTCGCGATACTGGCCGCTTTGAGCGAGCCCGTCGGCCAGAGCCCTGGCTGCGCCTGGCACAACCATTTGAAACTGCTCCCGGTTAAGCATCTTGAGCGCTTCTTGCAGTGCGGCGATGCCTGCCAGAGGTTCTCCAACCATCACGAGCCATTCTCCTTTCAACGCCAAGGCAGCAGCTGCGTTTAACTTGAAGGGATGTGTCTCTACATGCGCTATCAAGCGGTCGATGTGGGTGCCCGACTCCCGGCTATTGCCGCTCCAGAGCAGAACCGCGACGCCGTTAGCAGCGGCCATGCTGTAGTTACTGTGCAGGGACGACAGCGCGGCGCCCTCCATGGCTTCCAGGACCAGCCTGCAAGCACGCGCGGGAGATCCCCTGAGCCAAAGGATGCGCGACAAAGCAAGTTCGGCACGCAAATGATGATCGTAGCCGAATAGACGGAACTCCGGGTGGCCGATCTCGGCCTCAAGCGCGAAGCCGCGCTCGCAATGTGTCATGGCGGCGGCCTGGTCGCCTCCGAGGTGGTAGGCTGCGGCGAGCATCCATTCGGCAATGACTCGGTCGCTGAGCGCTCCGATCCGCTCTGCGATGATGCCGCACCTCTTTGCAGCAGCCAACCCACCTTCGAAGTCACCGAGCGTCGTCAGGAAGCTATTAAGACCAGCCAAAAGACGAAATCGCGTCATTTCGCCGCCGTCAGCCTCTAATAGATTCGGTCCCGGCTCGATCGCGTCAGGAAATTCCTGCGCATCGTTTTGTGTGTTCTGGGCAGAATCTGCCGGTGCCTCCGGCAGTCGCAATTCGCGCCGAGGGAGTTCTTTGATTTCATCGCTCGCGCTCAATGCTAAACGCGACCAATGCCGACCTTCGGAAAGTAGCCAAAGCCCGAGAAATAGAGGTACAGCATCGGCTGCCAGCTCGACCGCTACAGCATGCGATTCCGGGTCTGAAAAGCTCCACTCGAGTGCCTTTCGGACATTGCTGATGTGTGGTGCATATGGTCGCATATCGGCATAGGCGCCATGTTCGAGCGCAACCCCCTTGAGCAGGCTGGCAAAGTAACGAGCGTGGCGCCGGGAAATAGGTTCAAGCTCTTCGACCTCCTGCAATTTCGTCGCTGCATATGCGCGGGTCACATCGGCAAGGCGATAGAAGACGACCTTACCTACCGGCTGGACCCAGAGCATGGATTTGTCGACGAGGCTTGCTATCGACACCATTGTCGCCTTACCGTCATCCCCGGCCGAGCCAGCAACGGAGCACGCCGCTTCTATCGAGAAGAGTCCGACGAAGACGGAGAGGCGGGAGAGGACCCGCTGCTCGAGTTCTGCAAGCAGCTCGAAGCTCCAGTCGAGCATCGCTTCGAGCGTCTGGTGTCGTGGAACGACATTGCGCCGGCCGGCCAAGCGCAATTTCGCATTGCCGGCCAGAAGATTGGCGACGCCGCGGATGCCGTAAGTTCCGACTCGACTGGCTGCCAATTCGATTGCAAGCGCGATGCCATCGGTGCGGCGGCAGATCTCACCGACGACGGGCGCATCGCTGTCAGTTAACTCTCCGTGGAACCCGCTGTACGCTGCCCGATCCATGAAGAGTTGCACCGCCGGTGTCGCCAGCGCCTCGGGCGCTGTCGGAAACTCGTCGGCCGGATAGGCCAGAGGGCTCAAGAGATGGACGGTCTCTCCATCGACACGCAGTGATTCACGGGAAGTTACCAGCAGATGCACGCCTGGCGAGCGCTGAAAGAGCTCGCCGGCCAAGAGTGACGTCGGATCGACCAAATGCTCGCAACTGTCGAAGATGATCAGCACGCGTTTGTCCGCGAGGAAGGTCACCAGTTCGGTGACTGGATCCGCGCCTCCAATTGCACAGCCGACCGCCGCGATAACGGCCCCGGGAACCAGGCGGCCCTCGGTCATGGCGCCGAAATCGACAAATATGACGTTCGTGTCGTCGAATGCACTTTGCAGCCTCTGGACAATGGCCGCAGCCACTGTCGTCTTGCCGATGCCTCCCGGTCCGACGATGCTGATGAAACGGCGCGCCAAAAGGAGTTCGCTCAGGCTGGTGATGACGGCTTCCCGGCCGATCAGCGAACGAGGTGGCGGTGGCACACGGCCTGTGGATCGGGGTGCCAAAGACGCCGCCGGTGGAGGCGGCTGCGGATCCGGTTCGTTGGGTGCTATTGGAGCGACAAAACTATAGCCCCTGCCGGCGATATTCACGATGTATCGTGCCCCATCTCGCCCGTCACCTAGAGCCCGGCGAAGCGAAGCCATGTGGACCCTCACCCCCGCCTCGTCGACGACAACGTTTCGCCATACGAGTTCCAGCAACTCATGCCTGCTGACGATGTCGCCGGCACGGTCAATAAGGGCAATCAGCAAATCAAGGGCGCGCGAGCCGATCCGAACAGGCTCGCCATCCTGCAGGAGTAGCCGCTGCGCCCGATCCAGGCGAAAGCTGCCGAACGATATCGGAGCGTGCGCGCTAACTTCGACATGCGGCGGGACAAGCAAGACCTTGTCCGTCCGGGCGATCGCTTGACCTGTCATCGCTCCCCGCTTCTGCGCCTACAGTTTGACGAGCATGTTGAAGGAACGACAGACCTGTCTTCCGAAAAACGGATGCAGATTGTGAAAATATGACGTCTTCCCGTACGGGGGGCTTCGTAAGCACGGTCGTTGGCCGAATTGGCCGTTCAGTCAGTATCCAAGTCGCCAATCCCGGTGGCTGTTGATCGACGCCAATGCCCGGGACTAACGCCGATATTCTCTTTGAAAGCGGTGGCGAAATGGCTTTGACTCGAAAATCCGCACTTGAGAGCGATTTCCGCAATCGGAAGCGATGAGCCCGTCAACAGCGCCTGCGCCCGCTTCATACGACGGCCGAGTTGCCACTGATGCGGCGCAATACCGGTGGAGCGCTTGAAGGCCCGGCCGAAGTGGGCGACCGAAAGACCGCATTCCTCGGCCAGTTCCGTCATTGACACGTCCAGGCGCTCGTCCATGAGTTCCTTCGCGCAACGCTCCTGCCAAGTCGCCAGACCATGGAACCGGACTGATGCCGCGCTTTTCGAGGTGCCATACCGCCCGAGCACATTGGCGCAGACAGCATCGAGGATCGTGTCGAGCAGGAGTCCGCTCGCCTGGTGACGATGGGCAAATGCTGCCGCCGCCGCCCCGGCAAGTTGACGCATCACCGGATCGTCCTGGCCAACAGTGGGAGATTGAAGAAACTCTGTGAAGATCGGCATGTCGTTCTGCTCGGCATACGCCTTCAGGGCCGTAATCGGCATGTAGAAATTCACGGTGTGGAAAGGATCCTGTATGAGGACCCGCGGTTCCCGTCTTAGATCGGTAAGGTAGGTCTTTCCCGCATGCATGGTCTCACTCAAGGGGGACCTATCGTTCAACCAAAGATCCAACCGCATATGCTTGAGGTTAATAATTACCTGATAGGCATCGTCATAGCCGAACGACGGGGTTGGATCCCGCGGCGGCGCTCGGGATTGCAATTCCGTGATAGCGAGCGTACCTCGATTCAACGTGCGATAGACGTGACTGAGAGGCTCCGGCAAACCGAGGCGTTCGCCTAATTGCGAACCGTAGGCGCGGCCTCTGGTTGTCTGAGTCAATTTTCGAACTCCGTCCCCAAGATCTAACTGACGCCAACGCCCAGGCTTGCGCCGATATTTTCCTTAAAGGCGGTGGCGAAATGGCTTTGGCTCGAAAACCCACATTCGAGAGCGACTTCCGCGATCGAAAGCGACGAGCCCGTCAGCAGCGTCTGCGCCCGCTTCATGCGACGACCGAGTTGCCACTGATGCGGCGCAACGCCCGTGGAGCTCTTGAAGGCCCGGCCGTAGGTTTCCCCGGCACGGAGGGCATCGCTCGAGGTGAACGGGCCGTTCAGCCAGAGCTCCCGCCGGATAATCTTGAACTGCATGATCACCTGATAGGCTTCGTTATAGCCGCGAGACGGGTTTGGGTCCGCCGGGGGCACTCGGGATTTCAACTCAGAGACTGCCAGCATGCCGCGCTGCAGCGTGTGATGAACATGAGTGGGTACCGCTGGCAAGCCAAAGCATTCGGCCAGATGCGCGCCGTAGGCGGGGCCTCTGCTCGTCTGATTTCCGGTGAGAAGTGTCTTGCCTATTGGGACACCACGAATTGCACAAACCAAGACTGCGAGAAACGATGCCATCTAGAAGCGGCCCTATCAAGTTCGTGCAACGGCGACGTGTAGAACCGCTTGCCAACTTGGATTAAGTCCAATCCAACCGCATCGGTGCCGCCGGCGAATCCAGATGCCCGCGGCAACTCCACCGCGGCGTCGTTCACAAGCCTCCGACCATATGATTGGCGGTCGTCCCACCCCGCAGATCCTCATTCGCCAGCACCCCCTCGTACAGGGTTAGGCCATTTGGCTTGCGGTAAAAGCAACTGACATTCGGCCCGGAGAAATTCCGAAAGTCGGTCTGACCTGCGACATGCCGAACGCCGTCATCACTGTTCCTGGCCGACCGTCATATGGCAACCACTGCCTTCGCGACTTCGACGTTTCCTCGGACAGCATTGGAATAGGGGCAAATGGCGTCGGCATTTCTCACCAGCTCCTCGGCTGTCGTTTGATCGACGCCGGAGACGGTGACGGCGAGAGAGGCGTGCAGCACGAAGGCATCGGCTTCGCTGCAGCTGAGGCCGATTTCAGCGACGACGATCACGTCGCCGTCGGCGAAGCGATGCCCCGACTGCCGAGCAACGCGCAACAGCGCGTTTTCAAAACACGCCGCATAACCGCCGGCAAAGAGCTGTTCGGGATTGGTGGCGCCGTCCATGCCACCCAGTTCCTTGGGGATGGCAAGCTTGAGATTGAGAATGCCATCCTCGCTGCGGATCGTTCCCTTGCGGCCGCCCGTCGCGGTTACCTTGGTCGAGTAGAGAATAGTCATGCGTTATCTCCCTTCATGAGCGGTTCGGTCCCGCATTTGTGCCGGATGTTTAGGACGCCACTTCCATCCACCGGCGCAGGCCAGCTACGGAGCGGAAATCGGCGGCGCTGCGCGCTGGTATGTCGGGCTCGAACTCGGTCATCATCCGCGACAGCGCGTTGCCGGGTCCGAGTTCGAGCACGCGGGCGGGACGGGAGGCGCGACAAGCATCCATGCAGGCCGTCCAATCGATGGTTGTCGAGACCTGAGCCGCGAGCTTGACGAGACCATCGGCGACGCTGCGAACAGGCACCCCGTCGATACCGCTGACCAGTCGGACATCGCTGGGCAAACGGACGTCCGTGACGGTTTCGCTCACCAGCCTGCCGAGCCGTTCGCTCACGGCTTTGAGAACCGGTGTGTGGGATGCGACGTGGATCGGCAGCACCCTCGCGCGGGTGGCGCCACGCGCCGTGGCGTCCGCGAGCGCCAGCCGGAGGCCCGCCGCGCGTCCGCCGACGATGAGGTGCAGCGGACCGTTGACGATGGCGACGTCGAGCCCATGGGCGCGACAAATTCCGTCGACCACATCGCGCGGCAAGCCGATAATGGCGGCAAGTCCGGAAGGCTCGTGCGTAGCCTCGTCCATGAGGGCGGCGCGGCACGCCACGACGTCGAAGGCGCTCGATGCGTCCATCACGCCGGCGACCGACCAGGCCGGCACTTCGCCGGCACTGTAGCCGGCGATTGTGAGCGGGCGCGGAGCTGACGAGCCGACCGCCGCCCATACGGCGAGCGCCGCCGCGCAGCAAAGCACCTGCGCAACGTCGTTGCGGTGAATGATGTCGCCGCCCTGGTGGGCGAGGTCGCGCGGATCGCGGCCGCCGAGCGCCCCGGCGGCGAGCGCGAAGACGGGCGCCGCCGCCGGCTCAGAGGCGACGAGATCGAACATGGCCGCGCTCTGTTTACCCTGTCCAGAGCAAAATATCGCGATGCCGCTCACGGCGTATTCTCGACATGATCGAGGAAGACCGTCACGGCCAGCAGATCGGCCGATCCACCCGGGCTGAGGCGCCGCGCCACAAATGCGCGGTGCACGGCCAATGCATGGGCCAGCCAGTCCGTCCGGCCGACGCCTCCAGCGAGAAGGAAATCGCATGCCGCGCGGCGTGCGTCCCGCAGCCCTTCCGTGCCGCCGCGGTGGAGCAGGTTGGTGTCCTCCATCGCCGCTAGCAATGCGAAAAAGGCATGCACCCGCGCCGTCCCTTCGTCGCCAGTAAGCACTCGTCCGGCCAGCAGCGCCGGAAGGCCGATGGTCCGCGCGTGCGGAAAGCCGGCAGCAGCCTCCGCGCGCGCACCGCCGGCGCCAAAGCGCCGCATCGCGCCGCTGCCGTGGCTGTTCAGCGGGATCGGGCCGCGCGTGATTTCTCGACCCCAGCGCTCCCCGACTATCCGCGTCAGCCGCTTCGCCGAAAGACGGAGTCGCTCGGCGCATGCCGCACCGGCTGCCGCGCAGAGCAGGCCCAACGCGAAGATTGCACCGCGATGGGTGTTCACCCCTCCGGTGGCAGCGAGCATGGCGTCTTCTGCGAGCGCACCTATTCGCCGCAACTCCGCCATATCGGCGCCCGCCCCGCCGGCTGCGGCAAGCTCGGCATAGAAGGGGCGAATGACGTTTATGCTGCTCAGGAAGGTACCACAGTCCATGTCGTCATGGCTGCCGTTGTCGAGCGGGCTGACGAGGCCGGGCTTCGGCCAGGTGTCGAGTTCGGCGAGCAGCGCATCTGCCGCCATGCCGCCGAACCGATCGGCGTCGGCAGGTGCCAGCGGTGCCCGCCCGTGCACCGGGGCGCGCTTCGGTAAAGTCGCGGTCACACGAAGAGATGTCGTGCGCATCTGAGTTCCGCTCCGTGCATCGATTTGATCAGGACTGTGCCGCCGGGGCGCGTGAGTGCACTGCGCAGTTCGCGCCAGTTCGCGCCTTCGGCTGTGCTGGAGACGATCTCGCCGTCGAGTCGGGCCGGGCCGGCGTCGTCGAGCGCGGCGAGACCGTCGAGCAACTCATCAAGGTCTTCTCGGCGAAATACTGGCCAGATGAGGTCGATGTCCGAGCCGGCCCGCAGATAGGCGAGCCCTGTCAGATGCTGCCAAAGCAGCGCGCCGAAGACGGCCGGCCGCAACCCCAGCCGCATCGCGAGAGCGGCGGCAGCTTCCAGCTGTGGGCGCAGGTCCGCGGGGGCCGACCGCGCTGCCTCGGCCACGGAGTGCGCCGCGACACCTGCCGCCACGTGCTTGGGAGGGATGAAAAAGCCCAGCCTCAGCTTGCCGAGTGTGGGGGGCAGCGGGAGCCCGATGGCGATCGCGCTCTCGTCGTCACCCGCGGCGCCCCGCCGCACGATCACCGGCAAGCCGCGTTCGGCCCAGCCTTCGACCAACAGCCGGGGCTCATCGGCCAGACGGTCGAGGCTGCCGGCAGCGAGGAGCATCTCCCTCCACGCCCCTGGCTCTACGCGCAGCAGATCGTGGCGGCGATAGGCATGGCTAGACATAGTCGTCACCGGACGCTTGGTGTGCCACGCGCCGCGCGATCTGCGCGGCGACAGCGCGCCCTCCACGTTCGGCGCCGAGCACGTCTCGCTTATCGCACGCGGAGACAGCCGCTAGCGTCGCCTCGAACTGATCGGCGAGCGGCTTCGCGGGATCCCAAACCTGTGCCACTGCGCCGACGGCGCTCATAAAGGCAAGGCCGGGTGCGAAAACCGGGGTGGTTTGCGACAGCTCTTTCAGCTTGTCCTCCGGCAGCTTGGTCACGCGCACCATGGAGGGCAGGTCCATCACCGCCGGCTCGGCGTCTGGCAGCGCGACAAGGATGTCGGTGGCTAGCGCAGTAGCGAGGAACGCGCCGGCGACGGCCTTACCGTAATTCAGCCCGACGGTGGCATGGCCGCTCCGGCTCGCCAGCAGCAGGCATTTCGCCAGGTGGGCGAGATACTCGTTGAGGCCGAGCATCTCGTCGCGGCGGGACATGAGTTGGCCCTGTGTGTCGACGATGACGAGGATCGGTGCCTTGCCGCCGGTCGCGACAATGTCGAGCACGCGTCGGGCCAGCGGCAGCACACCCTCGATTCCCAATGCCTCGCCGTCGGCGATGCCGACCACCACGACCGTGCCACCATTGGCCCGCTTTCCCGTGCCGAGAATCAGATGATCGGACCGGGGATCGATGTCGTGGCCCTTGCGGAAGAGACTTGAGAGGATCTCATCGAGCGTCATGAGCAGCTCCTCTTAGGCCTTTGACGATCTCCGCGAAGGCCGCGTCATCCAAGTTCCGGATGGATTGCGGTTCGGCAATGCCGAGCGCTACCCACATCTCGACCGCGGAGTTGCACGCGCCAAGGCGCTCTATCCGGTCGGCGAGCCGTCGTTGCTCGGCGCGCAGGGTCGCGAGATCGAAAGGCGGCGCTCGGTCGATCGACGCGAGCACGGCGTCGCGGAAGCCCGCCACAGTGTCCCCGGCATAGGCGTCGGCGCCCCCGAGCAGGCGGCGATTGCGTCCTCCGGTCACGCTCCAGACCAGCGCTTTGTCCTGCGAGTCGAATTCCTCGACGCCTTTGTTGGTTTCGATGACCTCCGGGCCAGACACGCCGGTGCGCCCCTGTTCCGAAATGGCGATCCGCGAGCAGGTGGCGGCGGTGAGGCCCGCGCCGCCGAAGGCGCCCGCTCTCCCGCCGACGAGGGCGATGACAGTCACGCCGGAGCCGCGCACCTCGACGATGGCGCGCATCACCTCCGCCACTGCGAGCTCGCCGGCATTGGCTTCCTGTAATCGCACTCCGCCGCTGTCGAGCAGCAAGAGGACGATGCGCGGCAGCTTCGCATCGTCTCGTGCGGCGCGTAGCAGGCCGACGAGTTTGGCCCCGCTCACCTCGGCGAAGGTACCGCCCATGAACTGGCCTTCCTGTGCCGCGACAAGAACCGCACGTCTCCCGAGCCGGCCGCGCCCGACAACCATGCCGTCATCGAAGGCGGCGGGCAGGTCGAACAAGGCGAGATGGGGGCTCTGCGCGCGCTCCGTCGGCGGCAGGAACTCCGTGAAGCTGCCCGGATCGAGCAGCCCCGCGAGACGCTCGCGCGCGGTCGAGAAGAACCAGCTTGCGGTATCGGCAGAGGGATGCCTCGAGTCAGTCATGGCCAGCCTCCATGGTCCGCACGCCCTGCAACAGCCGCAGCATCACCGTGTCGGGCCGGGCGCCGCTGTCATTGATGGAGATGCGCAGGCCGCCCGGCGAGGCGCGCTCGACAAAGGCGGCGACCACGGCCTTCCAGACATCGTCATAGCCGCGCACCGGGGTGGCGATTTCGACGGTGCATTCAGTATCCGCAAGCGTGCGTTCCAGCAGCACTTCGAGATTGCCGGAGGCGACGACGCCGACGAGAGCGCTGCCGATGGTGCCAGCGGCTGGACTGCGGGTTCTGTGGTGGACTTTGAGGATTTCCATGTGCCGCCTCCTCACCAATTGCGGAACTTGGCCGGCGGATCGTAGAGATTGCCCGACCAGTGCATGAGCTCCTTGATAGAGCGCGCGGCGAGTAGGCTCTTGTTGGCCTCGAGCGGATCGATGCCAAGGTCTTCCGGCCGCTGGATCACCTTGCGGGTCCGCAGATCCTCCACGGCCTTGCGGTCGCGGGCAAGGCCGACATCGGTATAGCCGGCGACGCCGCGGATCGCCTGCTCGCGCTCATATGCTGTGCGGCAGAGCAGAAGGTTGGCGATGCCCTCCTCCGTAACGATGTGGCTGACGTCATCGCCATAGATCATCACCGGTGGAAGCGCGAGATCGAGCGACTGGGCCAGTTCGACACTGTCGAGGCTCTCAACGAAGGTGGGGTCGAGCTTTTCGCCGAAGGTCTCGACGATCTGCACCACCAGCTTTCGCCCGCGCGGCAGGCTCGTCGCCTCCCCGACTGCTTCACGGCCCGCCTTCAACCAGGCCTCGCTGGCATGGCGCCGTCCATGCGGGTCCGAGCCCATGTTGGGCGCTCCGCCGAAGCCGGCGATGCGGTCGCGGGTGAAGGTCGAGGAGTTGCCCTGAAGATCGATCTGCAGAGTTGAGCCGATGAACAAGTCGGTCGCGTAAAGCCCGGCCGACTGGCAGTACATGCGGTTGGACGCCATCGAACCATCGCGGCCAATGAAGAAGATGTCCGGCCGCGCCTTCATATAGTCGTCCATGCCGACTTCCGAGCCGAAGCTGTGCACCTGTTCGACCCAGCCCGACTCTATGGCGGGGATGAGGGTGGGGTGCGGGTTGAGGGCGAAGTGCGTGGCGATCTTGCCTTTAAGCCCAAGCCGCTCGGCATAGGTTGGCAGGATCAGCTCGATAGCGGCGGTGTTGAAGCCGATGCCATGGTTCAGCCGCTTCACGCCATAGGGCGCGTAGATGCCCTTGATCGCCAGCATGGCGCCGAGGATTTGCGTTTCGGTGATCTGTGCCGGGTCGCGGGTGAACAGCGGCTCGACATAGAAGGCCTCGGGCGTCACCACCACGAAATCGACCCGGTCGCCCGGCACGTCGACGCGCGGCACCTTGTCGACCAACTGGTTCACCTGCGCGATGACGATTCCCTGCTTGAAGGCGGTCGCCTCAATGACAACGGGCGAGTCCTCGGTGTTCGGGCCCATATAGAGATTGCCGTCGCGATCCGCGCAGCGCGCCACGGTGAGCGCGACATGCGGGGTGAGATCGATGAAATAGCGCGAGAACAGCTCGAGATAGGTGTGAACGGCGCCGAGTTCGATCTTCCCGGCCTTGAGCGCCCTTGCGATCGCCGTGCCCTGCGGGCCGGAATAGGAGAAGTCGAGCCGCTTCGCGATGCCGGCCTCGAACAGGTCGAGATGTTCGGCCAGCACCACGCCGGACTGCACGATGTGCAGGTCCTTCACCACCGAGGGGTCGACTTCCGCGAGCCGGGCGGCAAGGAAGTCCGCCTGCTTCTGATTGTCGCCCTCGAGGCACACCCGGTCGCCCGGCCGTATCACCGCCTCCAGCAGCTTCGTCGTATCCCCGGGTGCGACCTGCTTGCCACGGGCATAGGCGCTGGCCGCGGCAATGCGCTGCTCGCGTGACCGACGTGATGCGTCCCAGATTCTGGTCGACGAGATGTTCGAAAGGGCAGTCATGGACGGACCTCGTGCACTGAAAGAAGCCGTCGCATGCTGGCGCTGTGCGACGGCTTTGGTCTGCGTTCAGTTCGTCTTCTCTCCGACTTTCCGAGCGGCCTCCACGATCACATCGGCAACACGCTCTGGATGGGATTCGTAGACCGAATGGCTGGCGCCTTCGATGACGATGAAAGGCGCCTTGGCGCGTTCATAGTAGAAGCGTTCGAGGTCGGGATTGATGATCTGGTCGTTGCCGGCGACGATGCCCCAACTCGGCTTGGTCTTCCAGGCAGCCGCAGTCAGCGGCGTGTTGAACACCTCGGCCTTGGCCAGCACCTGCGAGCGGGCAGCGAACTCGGCTTGTTCGCGAGGGAGGTCAGGGGCGAACAGCTTCGGGAACAGTTCCGGCTCCAGATAGGTATAGCCGTCCGGTGTCGCTTTGATCGCCCCTTCGGTCTTGGCCAGCACGCTCGGCATCTTCTTGCCGAGTTCGCCCTCGTCCTCGCCGACGTCTGGTGCGTGGGCGGCAACATAGACGAGGCCGGCCACCTTCGGATGCACACCCGCCTCGGTGACGATCGAGCCACCGTAGGAGTGGCCGACGAGGATGGCCGAACCTTCCTGCATGTCGAGCACGCGCTTTGCGGCGGCGACGTCATCCTGGAACGACGTTTCGGGCTCTTGGACCATCGATACACGGAAACCCTTCTTCACCAGAATGTCATAGATCGATTTCCAGCCGGACCCATCGACCCAGGCACCATGCACCAGGACAATGTTCTTGATGGGCTCGGCCATCGCCGCAGCGGGGGCGATCAGGGCAAGAGAAGACGCAAGTAAGGCGGCGGAACAGATACGGCGAAATGGCATGGCAGCACCTCGGCGGTTGGGTTGACGTTCAGAAAATCGTGAACGGCCAGATGCTGGCATGCATATGAACGGAGCGCGCGTTAAGATGGGTAAATAATCGCAAGCCAACAATCGGAAGGCTCGCTCAGCGCTCCACAGCAGAAACTGCGCCCTTTGGATCGTCGGTTCACCTATCAGAATCGTCGAGGCTCGCCGACGATCTAATCCGTCTCAGCCCGGCACTGAGAGACGCATTGGCCAAGCGCTCTGCCATCGGCCCTCAACAACACTTTCCAACAATTTACGCGCGGCAAGCGCGAGCCTGTGCAAGCCTGAGCTTCTGATGACGAACCGATATCGCCGTGACGCTGAGGACTCACCCAAATGCGGTCGCCGAACAGCGCTTTACTTAATGTCGACAGTGCCAGTCGCGGATCCGGGCCAAACGGCGGAACCCACGACTGGCACTGTGGCGCGCAGGCCGCCCCACATTGCGCGCGATCACAGATAGCGGATGCCCTCACCGCCATCCTTTTCCAAGCCGAAGCAATCCGGCTGGGAAATGCGGTTGCAAGCTCGGCTGAGGCTGAGCTGGATCTGTCGATCCGACACATCATAAAAAGTGCAAAACGCGTGTGGAGCATCCTGGGCGATACCCACGAGGCGAATTGCATCTGCAGGAAGCCTCCGACATGACGGCCAATACAATCCTTCCGGCACTCGTCCCGATCTTTTTCGTGATTCTTGTTGGCTACGGCGCCGGTAGGCTCCGCATCGTTGAAAACCATCATGTCGACGGCCTCAATGCTCTCGTGATGAACTTTGCGCTGCCTGCCTCGCTGTTCGTGGCGACCGCATCCGCACCGCGAAGCGAGATGCTCGAGCAAGTGCCACTTTTCCTGACACTCGGCTTCGTGATGCTGCTCATTCATCTTGCATGGTATTTTTTTGTCCGTGCTTCCTCGGACGTTTCGAAGGCGGACGCGGCCCTTCAGGCCCTGACTGTATCTTTCCCGAATTTGGCCGGCGTTGGCCTTCCCATAGCGGCTGCCGTTATAGGACCAGATGGCACAGTCCCCATCGCTGTCGCGCTTGCCGCTGGCTCGATCATCGTCAGCCCCATGTCTTTGATTTTCGTCGAACTGAATTCCAGGAAACCGAAGGAAGAAATCGCGACTGGCCCCGCAAGACGGGTTCGGAAGGCATTCCTCCGCTCAGTGACGAAACCCGTCGTTCTGGCTCCCGCAGTCGGCATTCTGTATTCCCTCGCCGGATTGGAGCTACCTTCCCTCGCCAAGGCGAGCCTTATGCTCGTCGGAGTTGCCGCCCCCGGTGTGGCGCTGTTCCTGACAGGTCTCATTCTCTCGTCGCAACCGTTTCGCTTGAATTGGAGCGTAGTTGCTGCAACAGGGCTTGCCGATATCGGCCGACCCATCTTGACTGCCGTGGTCGTGTTTACGTTGCCGATATCGACCGAGACGGCGAAGATAGCCATTCTGATCTCCGCTATGCCGTCGGGTTTCTTCGGCATTCTCTTTGCCGTGGACTATCGCCTAGACTCAGCGGCAACCGGCTCGATGGTCATAGCGAGCACTCTTTTCAGCATCGTCACGCTGACAACAGTCATAGCATTGCTTTTTCCGCTTTAGGCGATCTGCATCTCTCTTCGCGGTGCGCATGTCCGTTAGCCGCCATGTCCGGTAGGCAAAGACGCCCTAGTCTCGCCCCTTGGTACGCTCATGGTCGGCGACGACAAGCTGCGTGTACTCACGCAGATACTCGATCTTCATCGGCTTCGGCAGCCGCGCCAGCGGACGGCTGGGGCCGCGGCCGGCACCATCGACATGAAGCGGATGCGCACGAGGTGCACGTCGGCATCGGCCAAAAGGCAGCCAATGCCTAGATCGGCCTGCCCGCTGACGACAACATCGGGATCAGCCCAGCGGGCCGATATCCACGCGCAGCATAACGGACGCGCCTCGAGCGATTTCAGCACCCGCCAGCGCTGGCGAAGGCAATGCCACATCGACCGACAACGCCACTTCGGCCTCAAGCCCATAACGATGCCATCGACGCGCGAACGCATGCGCTGCAGCATGCCAGTCATGGGCCATGCATCTTCCAGCATGGCCCTGCTGAATCTCAGTCAGTTACGGCTCGCGCGTGCCCTCGCGCTCGAACAGCTTCAGCCCTAGCTGCGTCGCGAGATTGGAAACGCAGTAGCTGATGACGGATGTGCCCGGTTGGGCTTGCGGCCGGCGGCCGAGAACTGCCGGTACCGGCAACGTCGACAAGGATCTGAAGCCGGTGCAGCGTCGGGTTGGGCTGCGTGGTCACTTCCGCTTGCGTCACAGTCGTACACAGCGTTGCGCCGGTGTAGGCGCCAACATCAGAAGGCGGGCAGCAATCCAGTGCACGGGTGAAGTGGTCCGGGGCGGTATCGTTATAGCTAGCTGTGGCCTGAGCGTTCGCGTCCATAGATCCGATTTTTGCTGCGACAAGAATTCAGATAAGTGGCAGGTCAGCTCATAGTTCTAACGCGCGGCGCATCGACAGACCAAAGGCGATGAATCCGTACCCTTGGAACAGCAGGTCGAACGTCAATATTGCGCCGAGCAAGGAAAGACCTATCGCTGGCCACGCAGCGACCACAACGCCGCCTACAATCATCGTGACGAGGCCACTGGCAACCATCCAGCCCCATCCGTGCTGGCGAGAAGCCTGTATCCCTGTCACGATCCGTACCGCGCCGGTCGCTATGAGGAGAATCCCCACGACCAGTGAAATGCTGACCGCCGACAAGAGCGGATTGAAAAGCGCGATAGCCGACGCGAGCGCGTAGAGCAGACCAGCGAGCAGGTAGACTATCCTGGTCCCCCAACCGTGAGTCGTGAATGCGTGAAAAACCTGCATCACGCCGCCGGCCAGCATACTGGCAGCGATGTAGAAGACCGAGACGAGCGTCGCGACATACAGGTTCAGACCTGCAATGATGCCACCGATCAGCAAGCCGACTCCGAGGGCAACAAACCAGCCCCACTTTCGATGAAGCATCTTAAGCGCCCCTCCGAGGGAGTGGTCGGCAGCGACGTTAGACATCCTTTGGTCTCCTTTTCCGGTGGAAAATCAGATTGGCATTCACCATTTCAATTTGATCTGAAATGGTCTTTCGCCATTGCACGGTGCTTTGCGATTTTTCCAAGGTTGCGATCAAGCCGGGCGTGATAGTAACGGATCTACTGAACTGCGCTCTCCACTGTCGTCTTGATCCACTGCTCGACGGTCAGGCCTTTCTTCTTCGCAGCATCGGCTGCCAGCTGTGCTACGGTCGGGTCGAGTGGTACGTTATAGATGACGTCTTCGACGTTGTTGGTGGCGAAAACCTGAAGTCGCGCGTTCTTGGCGAACTGCTGAACACGCTCGACCATCTGGCCATGGCTCAAGCCGGCATCGGCTGAGACCGCGGGACAGTAGTACGCGACGAGGTGATTGATCGTGTCATCAATTGACATGCCATGCTCGCGAAGCAGCCTGATAGCTGATTGCAGATCACCAGGCTGCTCCAGCGAATATCCCTTGGGCACTAATTGCTCGACATCCGCCTCCAATGGCGATGTGCCAAGATCGCTCGGATTTGGACATTCAAGCCCTTGGGCTTGGGCTTCATTGAACCCTGCCAGGTTCGCAAGAAAGCCAATGGCACACACTACCAGTACGTGAATATTTCTTCTCATGATCGTTTCTCCGTGACCCAAAACACTCAAGCGGTGCGCGCTTTCGAAGCTGACTTGCCGCAGCCCCCAGATGACATGGCGCGAGACGATTCCTCGATCGCAGTTGAGATGCCGCTCCACCATTGGCTCGGACCCCCGGAACACATGTGTCTGTGATTGAACTACTGATCTCACAAACAGAGAGAAACGCCAACACCAGCTTATCTAAGATCACACCGCGACAAAGCAGGGTGCTTCGACGCAATATTAATTGATATAGCAAAACTTCGTTAGTAAAACTTGGAAATAGCGTGAAAATACCGATTTTTTCCTTTATTTTCGACTCTTTACTCTACCTGCTGGATCGTGCCGCTATGTTGGCGGCGTAATCCGCTGGAGCAAATCCGGCATGGCGATCTAGCTGCTGCCGCAACAATCCCGCCCGACACCCCAACAGCTTAAAGAGGCCGATATGGAACTTCACTTGGAAGGCAGGACCGCGCTGGTTACCGGCGCAACGGGTGGGATCGGACTTGCTACCGCCGCCGCACTGGCTCGTGAAGGAGCCAAGGTTATCATTGCCGGGCGCGACGGCGCGAAGCTCGACGCAGCCCTGAAGGAAATCCGTTCAAGCGCGGTTGGCGAGGTGATCGGGATCATCGCGAACGCCGCCACCCAGCAAGGCGCGGATGCGGTTGTCACCCAAGCTCCGGAAATCGACATCCTCATCAACAACCTCGGCTTTCACGAGATCAAGGCGTTTACTTCGATCACCGACGAGGACTGGCTGCATCTATTCGAAACTAACGTGCTTTCGGGCATCCGTTTGGCGCGCTATCTGCTCCCATCAATGCTTGCGAAGAACTGGGGACGGATCATATTTGTGTCCAGCACCACAGCGATCTCGACGCCAAGAATGATGGTCCACTATGGAATGACAAAGACGGCAGAGCTTGCGATTTCGCGCGGCCTAGCCGAACAGACGAAGGGTACCGCCGTCACTGTCAATGCCGTCCTGCCCAGCCCGATACAGAACGCCGGCATGTTGAGTGACATCCGCAGCATGCTCGGCGGTTCGAAAGACTCCGATGCGGAAGTGGAGAAAACATTCTTCAAAACCCACTACACGACGTCTTTGCTACAACGGTTGATCGAGCCTGCCGAAGTGGCCGACCTGATCGCATTCCTCGTCAGTCAAAGCGCCTTGGCGATCAATGGCGCAGCACTGCGCATCGATGGAGGTGCGACACCGACCGTGGTCTAAACCCGGGATTTGCCACTCGCTCGTGTCCCAGCAACATCGATGTCAGCCCTGGCTTGGGCTGGGTCTTCAGCTGATTGTCGCGCCACCTTGACCTCGAGACCGCATTGCAAGGCACCGTCGAACTGGGGTTTGGATAATTTTCAACTATTTCAGAGATGCCAGAATGCGTTCGGCATCCACCAGATCCATTGTGCCGGTTCTCTCCGAAAATTCCTCAAAGATCGGTTGCAGAATGCCTAACGCCTCCGCGCTGCGTTCGCTGTCTATCAACAGCCGGGCCAATGGAACGGCGGCTTTCAATTGCCAACCGATGGCAGCCTGAGCTGCCGCAAGCTTGATGGATCTTCGCAAGGCCGTTTCCGCTGCATCGATATCCGGGCAAGGCGCTTTGAAGGCAATCTCGGCTTGCGTCCGGTAAAGAGAAGGTACCCACAGCCTTTGGCCCATTTCCTCCGCCGAAGAAATCGCCTCCGCGATGGATGCACGAGCTTCGTCATATTCGCCACAATGGACGAGTGCCGCCCCCAAGGCGCGGGACGCTGGGGGAATGACGAGGCGAAATGGGTCTAGGTGAAGTGTGCGGAGAGCTTGTCGCAGCACGTCTACGGCAGCCGCAGCCTCTCCCGTCATCAGGAGCCATTCTCCTTTCAGCGCCCATGCCGCAGCTGCGGTGCTCCTCAAAGAATGTTTCTCAGTATGAGCAATCACCCGCTCGATGTGCTCTCGTGAGTTCTGCGTATCGCCACTCCAAAGCAGGATAGGAATGGAGGCAACGGCGGCAATGCTGTAGTTACCTGGGAGACTAGACCCCTCTGCTTCGTTCATGAGCCTGAGCGCCATCCCGTTGGCGGTCTTGGGGAAGCCCCGGAGCCATAGGCAGCGTGCCAGCGCGATTTCGGCGCGCAGATGATGATCATATCCGAAGATATTGACGTCGACACGCCCAACAGTGGCTTCGAGCTTGAAACCGCGTCGACAGTGCTCAACGGCCGCTGCCTGGTCGCCGGCGAGATGGTAGGCGGTGCCGACCATCCATTCAGAAATTACTTTTTCGGCAAGCGATCCATTGCGCGTTGCAAGAACCATGCATCGTCTGGCTGCGTCCAAACCACCGTCGAAATCACCGAGCCTGCTCAAGAAGACGCTGAGACCGGCTAGTAGACGAATCTGCGGTATCCCACTTTCATCCGCCTGGGAAAGATCCAGTCCGCGTTCGATGGCGTTACGAACTTCTTGCGGATTGCCTTGTGTATGCATTGATGAGATCGCCAGGGCTTCTTGCAGGCGCACCTCCTGCTGGGATCCGCGGCTGTAACCTTCAATTATGCCCAGCGCCAGATGGGACCAATGGCGGCATT
Organism: Mesorhizobium sp. M0408; assembly: GCF_040321495.1. NCBI lineage: Bacteria > Pseudomonadati > Pseudomonadota > Alphaproteobacteria > Hyphomicrobiales > Phyllobacteriaceae > Mesorhizobium > Mesorhizobium sp. M0408. Next base: position 71,445 of record NZ_JAMYRO010000028.1, read on the forward strand.
CGGCGAGCAGCCAGAGACCAATAAACAACGGAGATGAATCCGCGGCAAGTTCGATGCCGATGGCATAAGATTCCTTGTCGGAAAAACTCCACTCCAGCGCCTTGCGCACATTGCCGATATGCAGCGCATGACGCTCTATGTTGGCGTATAAGCCTGGCTTGAGCGCAACCGCCTTGAACAGATCCGCGAAATAGCGGGCGTGGCGCCGGGAAATCTGCTCAGGGTCTCCGATTTCCCTGAGCTTGGTCGCCGCATAGGCGCGCGTCGTGTGAGGAAGACGATAAAAGACAGCATTGTCTACCGGATGCACCCAAACCAGGCTTTTATCAACCAGGCTCCCCACCGTCGGCGCAACCGCCGCCCTGTCGTGGTCACCCGAAATGGAACGCGCGGCGTCCATCGTAAAAAAGCCTACAAAAGCGGAAAGGCGGGCCAGAACGATCTGCTCGTTCTCGGTAAGCAGATTGAAGCTCCAGTCGAGCATCGTTTCGAGCGTTTGATGCCGCGGAGCGGCGTTTCGCCGTCCAGGCAAATGCAGTTCCACATTACTCGCAAGCAAGTCTGCCACGCCACGGATGCCATAGGTGCCGACGCGGCTGCCAGCCATCTCGATCGCCAGCGCAATGCCATCGGTCCGCCGACATATCTCGGCCACCACCGGCGCGTCGATGTCGGTCAGTCCGCCTTCAAATCCACTCGCGATCGCCCGATCCATGAAGAGCTGCACCGCTGCCGTCGACAACGCCTCCGCTGCGGTCGGAAACTCGTTGTCGGGAACCACAAGGGGGCTCAGCAGGTGAACGGTCTCTCCCTCGGCACGCAACGATTCCCGAGAGGTCGCCAGCAGATGCAGACCTGGGGCACCACGAACGAGCTGCTCCGCCAGGAAAGCCGTCGCATCGATCAGGTGCTCGCAATTGTCGAAGACAACCAGCATGCGCTTATCGCGGACGAAGGATAGAAGCTCTTCGACAGGGTCGGTGCCTTCGAGTTTACACCCCAATGCCGAGATGACGGCTCCTGGCACCACGCCGGTTTCCGAGACCGCTCCAAGGTCGACAAAGACAATGTTGTCATCTGCGAATTCTGATTGCATTCGCAACGCGATCGCAGCCGCTACCGTCGTTTTGCCAATGCCTGCCGATCCGACAATGCTGACAAAACGGCGCTCCAGAAGGAGTTCGCTCAAGCTGTCGATAACGGCCTCGCGGCCAATGAGCGAACGGGGCGGAGGCGGCGCATGACCAAGCGACCTGGACGCTTGAGCCGGTACCACCGGGGGCGCCGCATCCATGTCGTCTCGCACAATCGGGGCGACAAAGCTGTAGCCGCGGCCCGCGACATTGACGATATACCGCGCTCCGTCCTGGCCGTCCTCAAGGGCCCGACGTAGTGCGCCCATATGGACCCTAACGCCCGCTTCATCGACGACTACGCCTTGCCACACGAGATCAAGCAACTCGTACCGGCTGACGATGTCGCCGGCACGCTCAACCAGGGCGATCAAGAGATCCAGCGCACGGGATCCGATCCGCACAGGCTCGCCATTCCGCAACAGCAGTCGGCGGGCAACATCCAGGCGGAAGCTGCCGAACGACACAATGGCGGCCGATGAACGTGAACCAGACACGCGGTTGAGGTTTGGTAAGATGGGCGTCACATCGTCTGGCATAGGCCGCCCGGAAGCGTCCCTCCCTGGCTATGTTGAATAAACGTATTAGCCGAAATCCAATAAACGATGCCATGGAAAGCAGCCGGATTCAATGAGGCTCCGAAAGAGCTGAACACTGCCGCAAGCTGCTGGAGGGGTTCTGGACCGGCAACCTCCTGCGGGCCAGCGCCCTCATGAAGTCGGAGGCGGCAGAATGATCTGCAGTTCCAGAAACTGGGCTGGCCTACCCACCTATCGCTCTCAACCCTTTGCGTACCGAAGGCCAGATCACGACAAAGGAAAGCAGCGCTGCGCCCAGGCTCACCGTCGCCATGGCCGGTTGCATGTTCGCCTCGCCGCCGAAGACATGTTCGGCCACCAATGGCACGAGCGTCGGCCCGAGCCCGATGCCGAGCAGCGCCGTGATGGTAAGAGAAAGCGCAATCGTTGTGGCGCGCATCTCGTTCGGCACGTTTTCCTGCATGACAACGTGCCCAATCACATAGCCGCTTATCGAACCAAAGGCCCAGATGGCGAAGGAGAGCGTCATCTGCTGCCCAGTAGCGGCGAAAAACGTCGTTGAGGCTCCTGCGATCGCCAACGTGCAGCATCCAAGAAGCGGGACGATGCGGGCAGCCAGGCCCCAGCGCCGCACGATCCAGTCCGAAAGCGCGCCGCCGGCAAGCGATGCAACGACCCCGCTGGTCGTGATCGACAACGCGATAAGACCGCCCGCCTCAAGTGGGGTCATACCATGCGTGCGCTGCAGGAGTGTCGGCAACCAGGAGAGGAAAGCGTAGTTGCCAATCCCGAGCGCCCCTTTGCTCAGGCACAACCTGAGCACTGCGCCGTTGTCGGCACCCAGTTGGCGGAATACCCCCGCGAGTGGCAGCAGACCCGAGATGTGCCGCCGCTGCGGCTCGCGGATGAGCAGAAGAAGCGGCAGCAACAACAGACCCGGCATCCCCACCAGCACGAACATCTGCCGCCACGGCGCCATCGGCCCGATCAACGCAATCGGCTCCAGCGAGGCGAAAGCCAGCACTACACCCCCAACGAACATCGCGACGCCTGTGCCGAACGTCGCGCCGAGCGAAAATATGCCGAGCGCAATGCCGCGCCGTCGGGAAGAAAAGCTATCGAAGATCAACGCCGAAGCTGCCGGGACCAGCGCCGCCTCGCCGAGGCCCACCGCGACCCTCGCGGCAAAAAAGCTCCAGAAGTCGCCAGCCAACCCGCAGGCAATCGTCGCTACAGACCAGAGCGCGATGCCGGTCATGATCACATTGCGGCGGTTAGCCCAATCGGCGAGCCGGCCGCACGGTAAACCTGCCAGGGCGAAGATCACGGCAAATCCGGCGCCCTGCAGCAGGCTGACCTCAAAGTCCGTCAGAATCAGATCTGCGCGGATAGGATCGACCACGAGATTGATGACGAGTCGGTCGGTGAAGGAAATCAGCAAGGCAAGGCACAGAACGATGACCGTGTACCAACTGGCAGCCGTGGAAATATTCTGCTCCGTATTAGGCCTGTCATCGTCCAATAGAGTGTTCCCCACGGCACCCTGGGCCATCCTTAAATCCTCGCCCAAAAAGCAACCTGTGGCAAATGGATCGAAAGCCGCGAACGAATCGGCACAAATCAGTTCTTGGCAGTTGGAGCGGCAGCGGGGATATTTAGCCCCTCAAACCCATTGACCAACTTGATAAGCACCCGACGTAGCCATTGATGTCCTGGGTCGGCATCGTGTCGTGCGTGCCAAGTCTGCACCACTCGGAATGTAGGAATATCCAGTGGCGGCGGAAAAAGTTGGAGCGGTAGCTGCCCGACCAACGGTGCGAAGAGGCGACGGGGTTCCGTTGCCACGAGGTCGGAGGCATCGACCAGCATCGGCGCCATCAAGAAGTGGCCGACCGTACGACGACATTCCTCTTCAATCTTTTCTCGGTGAGCACAGCATCGACATAGCCGCTCATCGAAACCTGAAGATGGTCCTCTTCGTAGAGCAGTTCCTCTCGCATATGGGTCGGCGGCTGCGGGAAGTTGCTTGCGATGAGTTCGACTGCGCCGTCGTCCAGCATCGGCAAACCGACGCTGCGGCTCGTGTTGCGGATCACCAGAGAAACGCGTGGTGCCTCGCGATCGAGCCGTGCGGTCAGACGCGGTAGCAGCACGAAAGCGGCATAATCGGAGAGACCGACCACGAATTGGCATCCATGAGGTTTTCGACGATGGCCGCACGAGCTTGTTCGTCGATGATCTTTCCAGCCCGGTGGGCCTGACGGTCTCACCATCGGGCGATCTCTTCTCAGCCGACTGGGGCAATGGCGCCCTCTAATCGCATCAGCCTCGCGTGACGTCGGCGATCCGCCATGGTCCAGCGCGGCCAAAAGCAACTGCACTGGGTCGGAAACGAATGCGAAGACGGAACAACGGAGGCAGAGACGATATCGCCAGCAACGTCGTTGCTGATGACCGCCGCACTCCGATGGTATCGTTGATTCAGACCGTGGCTATCCCCGAGCATTTGAATTTCCGTCACGCGGCGAACGTCCTCGGCATCACGCAGTCAAGCGTCAAGCACAGGTTGAAAACTCCGGCAGCATGGCTGTTACTCCGGCCGCCTTGCACACCTTCGCTCAGCGCCGCGCGCAAACGCCTCCGGCTGGAGGGGGTGGCTATCGGCGGGATCATCTGCGCGCCTTCGCGCAGCGCGTCGAGGTCGGGGAGAGCCTTGTCCGCATCATGGGATCGAAGGGAACGCTGCTGCGCACGCTGAAATGGCGGATCGGGCGGGATTCGAACTTAGATGCCGAAGTAATCGTCGGGCATTCAGGTGCCTTCTAGGCAATGTCGGCTTTTGGAAGTTTGGCAATGCCGCTTTGACGACCGATTTGCTGCGCATTGCTGCCATCCAGCCTGATCATTCTGTGACGAATGCGTCGTTTTGATAGACCACCGCGCGAGGACGCTAGGTTGGCCTTGCTTAGCGTCCGTGATCGTTATCATTCGAGCGCTGGGTCTTACGATCCTGCTCTTCCGACTGCCGAGCCTTCTGTTTGTTGGCGTCCTTCTGCTTGGCTCTCACCTTCTCCTGCTCGGCGCCTGTGCCCGGCTCCTCCGGCTGGCGGCGATCGTCCCGAGTCGGGAGGTCTAGCCCTGGCGCCTCGCGCCCGGGGATCGGTTCCTCACCGCCACCACCACGACGCTGCTGCTGCTGCCGCTCGAATTGCAGCCGCGCGAGACGATCGTGCATCTTGTCGTTGACCTCTTCACGATACTGTTCGAACTGTCCTTGATGCGCCGGCGGCAGCGTCTCGCGCATGTTGTCCAGAGCCTGATTGACGCGGGCCATCTGACGCCGCATTTCCAAGGGGGTTTGCGCCATGTTCAAATCTCCTATTAGTGCATTCAATTCTCTCATACCCGGATGAGACAGGAAAGACTTCCGCCCCGATTGATCAGCGCCGCGACCCGCGGCAGGACCTGGTTGCCCCTCACCTGTCCGATCGCGACGGAACTGCAGAAAATTGTTGCCGATCGACTCCGCTGCCGTGAGAGCCTGACCGACTATGCCCGCAGTCCGCATCGTCGTCACAGTCTTTTGCCATGCGGCAACAATTGCATCGCCGTTCACGACAAGGGATTGCCCATCCAGACGGCGTTGCCGCTTGGCCTCCACTCGCTCGATCGTCCTGGCGCTGACCTGGTAACGCGGATCGCTCTGGGCGCGGCTATAGGCTCCGGCATGCTCCTTCGTGAATGGCCTCGTCATCGCATGATCCATGCGTCGCGTCGCCACCATCGCAATGCCGTTCTCGCGTGCTTTTTCCGCAAAGGTCTCGCGCCAGGCCGCGAGATCAGTCTTGTAGAATTTCAGGCGCTCGCCATCTGCTGACCGTGCCTGCACCATTGCATGAACATGGACGTGCTTGGTGTCCTTGTGATGCGCCAGGACGAACTTGTATCCTGGCGCGCGCTCCTCGAGCACGGCGCGCGCTGCGGCCATGACGGCGTTGGCATCGGTGCCGGCTCTTGCCGAGAAAAGCAGGTGATAGGCATTGCGGCGTTCACGCCCCGAAAACCGCGGGCGCCATTCTTCATAGACCGAAGCCGCAGCCTTGGTGGAATTCTTCACCCCGGGCACAGGCTCGCCATTTGCGTGGCGGACTTGGCTGTGGGTGCGGATGAACTTCTGCAGGAAATATTTCGCTTTGGGTTCACGGCTGACGGCCGCCGTTACCTCTGCCTTGGCGACCACCCCCGCCGCGCCCATGGCTTCAGACAAGCGCGCCTCGATCTTGTCGAGCGCCTTGCTGCGCGAATTCTCCCGACCGCCGGCCAGGACTCTCGCAAGCGGTCCGGCCCGCTCATCGGTGTGTGCGTAAACCTGCACTGTCTGTCCATCATGCGCATAGATGAACGGTTTCGAACCGAATGCCTTCTTCAGTGCTTCGCTCAAGGCGGCATCGGTGACCTCGCCGGCGAGCTCGAAACGCACCTCGATAAAATTGGTGTTTTCCAGGGGCGGTTCGAACGTCTCGCAAAACGTCTCCAGAAACGCTTTTCGTGCGCCGCCTGTCGCAAGGACCTGCCCATCCTCGTCAAAAATCTCAATGTCGTGTTTCTCGCCTTTTTCGTCCTCGCGCTTCCCGATGTAATTGAGCAGCCGAGCGGCGGCTTCCCTGGTCGACGGAGGATTGGGCATGACCTTGAACACGGCAGGCTGCGCGCCCGCCGCATAGCCTGCCCGTGCCGCCACGGCCCGCGCCTGATAGCCTGCCCGCGCCGCTCGTCCTGTACCGCTCGGGCGACCAGCACCACGGCCGCCGCCACCGCGCCGCTTCCAGTCTTCCTCCTCCTCTTCCGGCCGGAAACCGGCGAGCGTGGCGCCATAGACCATGATCGGCGCGCTAGGGACCCTGGGCGAACTCGCAGCCGCAGTGGACTTCGGTGCCCTGCTGGACATGGAGCTCCCCGCCGCCCCCAATCCTCCCGGCGACGAACGAGGGACGTTCCTGCCGCCACCTGCCGGCGAGCCGGCTTGTCCTTGCCCGAGGCGTCCGCCGCCACCGGTCCGCTCATAACTCTTCATCGCCTGGAATTCACCGGCCTCGCGTCCGGCTCCCGTCACGGACTTGTCGTCGTCCAGCTCCTCACGCTTCACGCCGGACTCGCCCCGCAGATAGCGTTCGATTTCGGTCGCGTAGCCAGCAAGACGACCGCTCATGGCCTGGCTTCCCTCGCCTTGCGAGACTCGACGGTCATCGTTTTCAGTTCATCGCGAAACTGCCGCACGAGGTCGCCCACGGCGATCAGCGCCTGCTCAAGATCCTCATCATGGGCAACACGGCCGTCGTTCATGGCGCGCACGGCCTGATTGAAATTGACACCGACGCGCCGCAGTTGATCGGTCATGTCCACGATCGCCGGCCGCAACGCCTCTGACGCGATAGGCAGATGCCCGGCCTCTGCCCGCACCAGACGCCGGACGACCTCGCTGACGGTCACGCCGTCCCGCTCCGCAACGGCTTTAAGGCTGGCCAGCTCGTCAGCCGAAAACCGGATGTGCGTCACCTCGCCATAGCGTCGTGACGCGCTCTTGTCCGCTGCCTTCTGGGCGTCTGCATCCATCTCTCAAGCCCGCTTGCGGGCGCTAAGGCCCACCAGGGCCGCGTCGCCTATTTTGTGTGTATCACAAAATAGGCTATCCTGCCAATAGAAGAACAGAAAGGTGCGGGGCGCGTGTCTTCTCACTAGCGCAGTTGTCAACGGCGCGGCCCGACAACCCGCAACGTCGCAAATGCCCTCCATCGTGATTTGCTTTGATGTATGATTGATCCGAGCGGCCTTACGGCGCGCGCCTGGTTGCCAACCGTTTTGCCCCGTTGACTATGCCACCATGTTTCGACCGTGATATTACTCCATGTGTCCATGATGACTTGTTTCCATGTTAACATGGAAACAAGGAAGCCCACGCCGGAAGGAGGCCCCATGATCATCTCCGCTGCGATCCCCAAGGGCGGCACTGGCAAATCGACGATGCTGCGCGCCCTTGCATCCGTCGCGCTGCATCGGGGCTATTCGGTCACTCTTATCGACGGCGACCGGCGGCAGAACATGAACCGCTGGTTCCAGATGCTTGGTGAGGCTGGCAATCGCCCTGACAGCCTGCAGTTGGTGAGCGCGACGACCCCGCAGGAAATCCTCGACGCGGCAGCCACTCATAACGGTGAGCGCTCCGTCGTCTTGATCGATACGGAAGGCACCACAAACGATAACCTCATGGCCGGGCTCTTCGCCGCCGATATTATCGTCGTGCCGGTCTATTTTGCCCTCGACGATGTGACAGCCGCCATCCAGATCACCGACCACTACATCCCGCTGGCGGTCGAGAGCCGGCGGAGACCGTTGCCTGCGATATTCGTGCTGACCAAGCAGACCATCATCGATGGCAGGGCGCGAGCCCTGACCGAACTGCGCGCCATCATCCAGGCCAACGGCACGCCCATTGCGGAACACGTCCTGCACAATCGCGTTGCCTACCGCGACCTTCAGACCGGGCAGACCCTTTACAGTCGCGCGGTGCCTGATGCGAAGGCGGTTGCCGAAAGCGAGGGCGTCTTTGACGACCTTCTGCAAACCTTCATCAAAGCCACAAGGAACGCGGCATGAGCGAAGAAACCGCACCGAAACCCGGTGACGACAAGAAAGCCCGCATGATGAAGGCGATTTCCACGCAGCCGCCGGCATTGCCGAGCATGTTCATTTCACCGAAAATCGAGGGGCAGAAGCTGGAGCCAAATTCCGGACCGGCCATGCCGCAGACGCCCGAGCCCGCATCGGGTGCAACGCCTGACTTTCGCAAGCTGCTGCGGCAGGGCCAGAAAAAGGATCCCGTCGCCGGAAAGAAGATTCGCGAGGAGGAGATGATCCGCTGCGGTTATTACCTGACGGCTGCGGAGCAGCGCCAGTTCAAGTTGCTGGCGATCAGCAATGGGCACAGCATGACCGAACTGCTGCGAAAGGCTGTCCAGGACTATATCCGCATTCATAAGCACAAACTGCCGAAGGAATAATCGGCGGTTTGGAGTCGCTATCGCATGCTGTGACGGGTGATGTTCGGTGACTCTTTGCGACGCGCAAAAAAAGGGCCCGCGACGGAGTATTCCGTCGCTGGCCCTTTTTACCTGGGTTGGTTGAGCTGTTTCAGCAGTTGACCGAGGATGCCGTCCCGCTCCGGACGCCCGCTGGCTGCCGCTTTGTCGTCGACCAGCTTTGCGGCCAGTTTGGGCGACAGCGGCATGAAGTCGTAGCCGTGTGAGATGGCTGCGCAGCGAAGATCCTCAAGCGTTTCGAACGCGCGATCGTGGGTGCCGAGCCAAAGACCGGGCTCGTCGGTTTCTTCGTGCGGGAACGCTTGCAGGAAGTAGGTCCGAAGTGGTGGATCGTAGCCGATGACAGCGTCTGGATCCGAGCGGATCTGTCTGGTGACGGTGCCTGCGACGGTGATGGTGTAACGGCTCATTGCAACCTCCTTTTGCCGGTGGGGAACCGGCCCCTTGCGGGGCCGGCCACCGATGCCTCACTGGGGGTTGTTCCAGAGGATGACCTTCTTGTTTTCCTCGCCACCCGGGGCGGGAGCGAGGTTGCCGAAGATGACGCCGATCTCAGGGGCTTCCAGCTTGACCGAGAGGTATTCCTCCCCCGAACGCTGGGCGATGCGGTGCCAGCCGGCTCCGATCTCGAAGCCCGTGCGCTTGTTGACGATCCGGTAGTCGGGCGCGTCCTCGCGCGACTTGTTGGTGTTCGGGATCAGGGTGATCGGGGCGTTGACCCGCAGCGTGGCGAAGACGCCTTCCATCGAGCCGTCGGACTTGGTGGTGAGGTTTGCGATCGTGGTGGCCATGGTAGTTCTCCTTCGGTTGCATCGGGACCATTCCCGATGGCGCCAAAGGAGAGGGCCGTCCTGCTGCGGTCATCTCGGCGAAAATTCTGGAAAATTCTATTTGCCGAAAAATAGCGGGCAGGCCCTTCGCCTGCCTGCAGACAAGAAACAGAAATCGAATTTTCCTGAATATTCGCCGAGTGTACCCCCAACGGGGGTTGACCGCACAAAGCAGGCGGTCGTCTACAAAGGCGACATGAAACGGGAATGGCCCCGGATGCGGTAGATGGAAATGAACTCAGGCCGCCATCGCTTGGCCGACGCAACGCTGCCGGATCGCAGGAACAGGCTGCAGCCTCTCGGGTCATGTCGTCGCCATCGCCAAATCATCGAACAACAGCATGGCGCGTGAACCACCTTGCGCGTTCGGTATGGCGGCACAGCGGTTTCGAGATCTAAGCCGACTAGCAGCGAACTTCACGCCCCTCGGTGGTGATGCCTCACAGTCAGTTTGGATGACCCGGCAAGCCAGGATGTTGTTCGGCACGCTTGCACCCGTTTCAGAGGCGAGAAGCGTCAAGCTGATCATCCTGCGCAACGCCCGCGGCTCTGCGCGTGGGCCGGTTTCGAAGGGGCCGGCTCCGGCCGTTCATACAAGTGGAATGGGGGGCGGCGCCGGATCAAGTATATGGGATCGGACCCGCCGGCTGTCCGCGGAACCGCGCGCACATCATCCAGGCAATGCCAGACGCTCGTCCGGCATCATGCAGGCTTCGGCCTGGTGGCGAATGTACGGATCGACATGGCGGAGCAGGGCGCACCAGTCTTCCCAGGAGGGAGCCATGCCCGGCCCCACTGGCTAAAGTGGTTAAGACGTCTATTTTGCGCGGCACTGGGGACCCATCGCGGAACCGCTTCCCATACCCCTCGACCTGTACTTACGGTGTCTTCCACAGCATCCGTCTATCCGTGTATCTCAAAAGCCCAACTGAAAGTTCCGGACAGTGAAATTAGTACAGAATTGGTGTTGGATTCAAATCACGCTCCAGGATAACGTTGTTTCGCCAGCCCATTCTCACTGGAACGTCAAACAGTCGTCCCGAGGCGAAGCGAGGCCATATAGGCCTGAGGCTAGGCGCCAACACGCGAACTACGGTGGTGCCAATTTCGGCCCCCGACAAATTCACTACGGAAACATCAATCGCGTTGGTCTTGAGTTTGGCGAGACCTTGGTCAAGTGTCAGAGTACCTGTCGCGGCACGAGGCTCTCCAGACGGACAAAGATGCTCGTTGACTGCTAGCGGCGCTGTCGCGGCCCAGCTTACGAAATCCGGTAGCGCTAGCGGCTGTCTTGTTGGAACACAGTGTGGCAGACAGGCCGAAACCATAAACTGGCACAGCTCTCCCAGTGCACCTTCAATGCCGTCGCCCAGATCTGTCCCAGCCGCCGAGCCGAACCAGAATCCACTCCCGCCCTTCGAACATGCAACGGCCGCAACAACGGGAATTCCTAGATCGTTGGTCAAGTCAATAAGACGAAGTTCTCTACCCAGCCCGTCTAGCCAACTACGAAACAGGGCGACTAGTTCCTCCTGGTTATCCGGTACGGCGACAGGCGGAAGTGTCAAGCGATTGTACCACCAGATTGATACTGCATCGCGCTCAACTAATTCAAGCACCCCGCGCAGCGTCGCCTGTTCGTACGTTAAACCTGCGGCAAGTCCGGAACTGTCTGGAATGCAAAACCCTAGCTCGTGGCAGCCCGGGAAAGAAAGCAAACAGTATGGTGCTGGAGCATACTTGGGTGCGCCAGTGGAAGCGTCTAGAGCCTTCAACCAAGGTATCGCACGACTCGTGTTGAAACGCTGGGGAATCCAGTGATCTTTCTCAACCCGGGCGTTCCACAACTCCGCTTGCGCCAACTGCAGGTCGGAACACAGCACAAGGAGTCTTGGATCAATCGCAACGTCCCCAAGCTCACTAAGGGCACCTATTGTGAATTCCTCGTCGCCCCGATAGATAGCACGCGTCCGCTCGGCCGCTTCCATCAACGTCCTACTGATGGCTTCGTCCCGCGTGCGGGCACGCCCTGAAACGACCCTCCGACGGCCAGTACGATCCAATGTCAAAACAGCGGCAGCGACATAGAACGGGCAGCCGGGCGGGTGCGGGATGTTAACGAACTGACTGACGAGGGTGGTCGAACCATCGATGGGCGGCATTGTGTGGCAAGGATCCTTTTAGCGAAACCTCGAAACCTCGCGGAGACCAACGCTGTCCTCAACGCTGGCGAACAAACCAGATTGTCATTATGATGGTCAATGGCTTTCACGCTCGACAAAGCGCCGCAGTGTGGAATGTGACCCGAGAGCGAGTTGATGGCGCAAACTATTCCATCGGATGAGCCTCCCGCGACCCTAAAACTGGCAGATACCAGCACAGGAGACCCAACGCTTGGCGAAACGCGCAAGGAACTCTTCGTTCTCGCGGGAGATATGGTTGGGTACAGCGAGTTGGTCTTTCGTAACGCCGAAGACGGTGTGCGCAACCTCGTCGCTTCGCGGGGAACCTTCGTAAAAGCCTTGAAGGCAAACGGCGGGCGCGTAGTCGCCACTCCAGGCGACTTTGTCCTCGCGGCCTTCAACACGGCTTGGGAGGCCATCGTCGCCGGGATCGCTGCCCAAACGGCGCTGCTCGAACGGGGGGCGTCAGCCGCTAGCTGGCGGATTGGCATAGCCTTTGGGGATGTTTTTGAAGTCGAAGGGGACATCTACGGTCACGCCGTCAATGTGGCGTCTCGAATCCAGTCTTTAGCCACACCTGGCCAAATACTAATGTCTGACGATGTCTCCAGTCGACTGCCCGTTGGCTGTGCAATCACTACCGAGAGTCTCGGACATCACCAACTCAAGAAAATCGACGAACAAGTTCACATTCATTGCGTGGCGAGTGGAAAGGCAGTCGCTTCGATCAGGTCCGGATCGGATGGGCTCCCCGCTCGCTTCCGTGACAGCATCTCGAAACCTATTGTCGAACTTCAATCATTCGATCCGCAAGATGACTCTATCTCCACTCGATTCTTTGCGTCCTCTTTGCAAGATGAAATTCATCTTATATTAGCACGACTCACAAATTCGATTACAGTTCGTGGGGAGGCCACGGGATCGAAGATTAAACCGAACTACATCCTGCGGGGGAGTATTGGTGGCCGCGGCCAGCATCTCCGTATCATGCCGAGGCTAGTTTCCTTTTCCGATGGCGCGACCATCTGGGCTGAGCGATATGACTACAATCTTCGAGACAGCTTCGATGCGCAGGACGAAATCGCGTGGGAAATAGTATCCGCCCTGCAGCTGGCTCTGACTGATGGCGAACAGGCCCAGATATGGAAGCGCGGAACGCAGAGTGGGCTAGCCTGGGAGGCGTTCCAACGGGGCCATGACGAGGAGCGTCGCTATACGCGTGAAGGTCATCGGCAGGCGAAGCAATTTTATTCAAAAGCGCTGTCTATCGATCCGGATTACTTATGTGCTCTTGTGGCGTTCGCTTTCATTCATCTGGATGAGGTCCGCCTTGGTTGGACTGACAATGTCGCATACTCGATCCATGAAGCTGAAATTCGTTATGAACTTGCCGCGAGAATCGATGCCCGTCATTCGGATGTCTTAGCATTGTTGGGATTCCTGCGATTGTTACAAGGCAAGTCGGAAGATGCGCGTCGCGCGATGGAGAGCGCTGTCGCGTCGGCGAGCCACAGTCCCGAGATCGTCGGATATCAGGGGGCGCTTCTCGACTTACTCGGTGACTTTCCGGCCGCTATTCGCGCCTATCAGCGCGCAGCTTCGCTAAGCCATCACGTTTCGCCGTGGATATTAGGAAACCTTGCGCTGTCCAATCTCGCGCTCGGACAAGCCAGAGAAGCCGAGCTTGTATGCCGTGAGGTGGTCATATCGCACCCCGGTTATGTGAGAGCGTGGCTTGGGCTCACCGTCGCGCTTGTTCGTCAAAATAAACTAGGCGACGCTCTAAATGCGGCAAGCCGCTTGCTGGAGCTTGATCCGAAATTCACCATAACCGACTGGTCGCGGGCCAAGCCGTTTGCAGATGACGCGCTGCTTTCGGCATTTGCTCACGATATGGAGAAGGCTGGCATCCCAAAATAGTCAAGGCGTAGGGCGACAGCCAATCGACATGACGTTGCCCCCAGTTTCTATCCAGTTTTGAGTTCGTTTCCGGCGTGGGTTGTGCCCTGCTGGGCGGGTGAAGCGACGGGCGCTGGCGCGGAGCCTTTGGCATAGCGCAGCGCGAGCGACCGTCGCAGATTGAAGGTGGTGGCGAACTCGGCCGGTGTCTGCCAGGCGATTTGGGAATGCGGCCGGGCGGTGTTGTAGTCGGCGCGTCACAGGGCGATGGCGACGCGTGCCTGAGCCAGCGAAGTAAACAGCGTCTCGTTGAGCAGTTCATCGCGTAGTCGGCCGTTGAAGCTCTCGATGAAGCCATTATCCGGCAT
>NZ_JAMYRO010000029.1:0-80117 GCF_040321495.1 Mesorhizobium sp. M0408
GGGCGGCGGCCGGCCGCGCCGGCCGCGCCGGGCGGGGCCGCGGCCCCCGCCGGCGGGGCGCCCGCCCCGCCCCCCGGCGCGCCCGCCCCCCCCCCCCCCCCCCCCCGCCGCGCAGACCGGCACCGTGCCCCTGATCGACCAAATCACAAGTGATCCGAAGATTGGCGACCAGCCGAGTGGCGACCAGGCGAGCGGCGATCAGGCCGAAACCTCCAAGCTGCAGCCGGCGCCCAAGCCCGACACAAAGGCTGAAGCTAAGCCGTCAGCCAGCAAGCAGTCCGCCAGCACCCCGGCCACGGTTCCGGTGGCGCCGCAGCGTCCGTCCGACCAACCGGTCGATGTGGTTGGCGAGGTCAAGCCCGATCAGGTTGCTTCCATCGATCCGGCCGCGGCCGGGGCTGGTTCGTGGTCGATACAGATCGCTTCGCAGCCGACAGTCGAAAGCGCCCAGGCGACTTACCAGGATCTGCAGCGCCGCTACGGCAGCGTGCTTTCCGGCCGCACCGCCAACATCGTCAAGGCCGAGATCGCCGGCAAGGGCACCTTCTACCGCGTCCGCGTTCCGGCGCAGTCTCGCAACGAGGCGATCAAACTGTGCACCAGCTACAAGGCTGCCGGCGGCAATTGCTTCGTGTCCCACTAGGCACCAAAACCTCTCGAAAAGTCGGCGTCCGCGCCGGCTTTTTTGCGTGAACGGAAACCTCTGAAGGCAATTGCGGGCGATTCCCTTTGTCGGCGCGAAGCTCTAAACTGTTCCGCATGACCGAATCAAAATCCATGATCCTCGGCTGCGCCGGGAAATCACTGACCCGCGACGAGATCCGTTTCTATCGCAACGAATGCCCGTGGGGCTTCATCCTGTTTGCGCGCAATATCGGCGAGACCGAGCAGATCCGCGATCTGGTGGCCGCCATGCGCGACTGCGTCGGGCGTGCGGATGCGCCGGTGTTCATCGACCAGGAGGGCGGCCGGGTGCAGCGCCTACGGCCGCCGCTGGCGCCGAACTATCCGGCTGCCGGTGCACTCGGCGCCTTGTGGCGCGACGACCATGACGCCGGCACCCGTGCCGCATGGCTGATGGCGCGGCTGCATGCCTTCGACCTGCTGCGCTACGGCATCACGGCGGATTGCCTGCCGGTGCTCGACGTGCCCATCGAGGGCGCCAGCGACGTCATCGGCGCGCGCGCCTATGGCAAGGAGCCGCGCGCCGTCATCGAATTGGGTCGCGCCGCGGCGGAAGGCCTGATGGCGGGCGGCGTGCTGCCGGTGATGAAGCATATTCCCGGTCATGGAAGGGCCTTCGCCGATACGCATTTCGAACTGCCGACCGTCGACGCCTCGATCGGCGACTTGCAGCGGCATGATTTTGCCCCGTTCAGGGAGCTCAACCATTTGCCGATGGCGATGACGGCGCATGTCGTCTATAGCGCGATCGACCCGAAGAACCCGGCCACCACATCCGGCAAGGTCATCGAAAAGATCATCCGCGGCGAAATCGGCTTCGACGGGCTGTTGATGAGCGACGACACCTCGATGAAGGCACTTTCTGGGGATTTCCCGTCAAAGGCGGCCGCTATCCTTGCGGCGGGCTGCGATCTGGTCCTTCACTGCAACGGCGTGTTCGAGGAGATGGCCGGCATTGCATCGCGCACGACCGGGCTGGAAGGCAAGTCGTTTGAGCGCGCGGAGCGGGCGCTGACCTATATCAGGAACCGTGACGTGGCGGACGAGACCGAGATTCGGGCCGAATTTGCCAGTTATTTCGACGCGGTGGCCTAGCATCAAAGGAAGCGAAGTGGCGGAAACATTGGACCTGAAGGCCGGCAAGGCCGCACCGATGGACCGCTTGTGGGCCGAGAACGACGATTCTCGGCTGACCGGCGATCCGGCGTTGGTCGTCGATGTGGCCGGCTTCGAAGGTCCGCTCGATCTTCTGCTGCATCTTGCCCGCAATCAGAAGGTCGACCTGTCGCGCATCTCGATCCTGGCGCTGGCCGAACAGTATCTGGCCTTCGTCGAGAAGGTGAGGGCGCTGAGGCTGGAGCTTGCCGCCGACTATCTGGTGATGGCGGCGTGGCTGGCGTTTCTCAAGTCGAAGCTCCTGATCCCCAAGCAGCCCGGCGACGAAGGCGAAAGCGGCGAGGAACTGGCGGCAGTGCTGCAGTTCCGGCTGAAGCGGCTGGAGGCGATGCGCGACGCGGCGGCACGGCTGGTCAACCGCAACCGGCTCGGACGCGACGTGTTTGCACGCGGCATGCCGGAAATGGTCATCGTCGAGAAGCGCAATGCCTATTCGGCCTCGCTCTACGACCTGTTGACCGCCTATGCCCAGCAGCGCCAGAAGCAGGCAATAACCAATGTGACGATCGCCAGGCGCGGCGTGTGGTCGCTCAAGGATGCGCGCGACGTGCTGACCAGGCTGATCGGGTCGCTGCGCGACTGGACGGCGCTCGACAGTTTCCTGGTCGAATATCTGGCCGGCCCGGAAGAGCGGCGCACCGCGGTTGCCAGTTCGTTTGCGGCGACGCTGGAACTGGTGCGCGAAGGCAAGATGGAAATGCGGCAGGACCAGGTGTTCGCGCCGCTTTATCTGCGCGGCCGCGCCCAGGCCATCAAGATAGTCGAGGTAACACCATGAGCGAACGCGCCAACGCTTCGGTCATTCCGTTCAAGGTCGACGACGATGCCGAGCAAGGCGCGGTCGCCGAAAACCCGGCACAAAATCAGGGGCAGAATTTGTCGCGGAATCCTGGCGAGCGGCTGCATATGGCGGAGGCCGTACGGATGGCCGAGGCGATCGTATTCGCCAGCGCCGAGCCGGTCAGCGAAAAACAGCTCACTTCGCGACTGCCCGACGGCATCAACATTGCCGCGGCAATGGCCGAACTGCAGCAGATCTATGCGCGGCGCGGCGTCAATCTGGTGCGCGTCGGCGATGCCTGGGCGTTTCGCACCGCCGGCGACCTCGCCTTCCTGATGAGCCGTGACACGGTGCAGCAGCGCAAGCTGTCCCGCGCTGCCCTCGAAGTGCTGGCGATCATCGCCTACCACCAGCCGGTAACGCGCGCCGAGATCGAGGACATCCGCGGCGTCGAGACCTCAAAGGGGACGCTCGACACGCTGATGGAGACCGAATGGGTGAGGATGCGCGGCCGGCGCCGCACGCCCGGCCGTCCCGTCACCTACGGCACGACCGACATTTTCCTCGACCATTTCGCGCTGGAGGAGATCCGCGATCTCCCCGGCATGGAGGAATTGAAAGGTGCCGGGCTGCTGTCCGGCCGCATGCCGTCGAATTTCTCGGTGCCGCTGCCGCCGGCCGACCCCGATGCGCTCACCGACGACGAGGATCCGCTGACCGACATCGACCTCGAAGAACTCGGCCTTTTGACGCCGCGCGTCACGGAAGATTGAGCCGAGCGCCATCTTAAAGCCACAGGCAGGATGGAACTGCGCCGATTGGTAGCGGGCCGCCGTGCCGAAAGTGCGTGACTTCGGCCACTCATTCATGAACTCTGTCGCAGTTCTGTTTGAATCCGAACCCGAAAGCGCATAGATCAGCGTCTGGGAAACCGTTCGAGAGAGATTTGCTATGGGTTCATTTTCGATTTGGCACTGGATGATCGTTCTGGTGATCGTGCTGCTGGTGTTCGGCCGCGGCAAGATCCCCGAGTTGATGGGCGACATGGCCAAGGGCATCAAGAGCTTCAAGAAGGGCATGGCCGACGACGAGACAGCCGAGGACAAGCGCACCGTCGAACACCGTTCCGACGAAACCGTTTCGGTACCGAAGGAAAAGGCCAGCAAAAGCTGAGCCCAAAACTTTAGTCGGCCAAAACTTGAGTCGGAACGTATAGCCATGTTCGAAGTCGGCTGGACCGAGATGCTGGTGATCGCGATCGTCATGATCGTGGTCGTCGGGCCCAAGGATTTGCCCAACATGCTGCGCACCTTCGGCCGCACAACTGCGAAGCTGCGGAGCATGGCGTCCGATTTCCAGCGGCAGTTCAACGATGCGTTGAAGGAAGCCGAGCTCGACGACGTCAAGAAGTCGGTCGATTCGCTGAGAAGCCTCAATCCGGCAGCCGAGATCAGGAAGCAGCTCAATCCATTCGAGCAGGCCGCCGCCGACGTCCGTTCCGGCGTCGACGCAGTGATGAAACCCAAGCCGGCCGTCGATGCCGCCGCTTCGACGGAGCAGGCGGCCGAGCCGCTTAAGAACGGCGCAACGACGATGCCGGGCGTCAGCCCGCCGGAGCCGACGCCGGCCACGCCGATCTTTCCGGCGATGACGGACGAGTCCGTCGTAGCGCCGGCAGTGCAGGCGCAAACGGCTGCAGCGGCCGTGCCGAAAAAAGCACCTGCGGCAAAGAAGAAGCCAGCGCCCGCGAAAGCCGCGGCCGCCGTCCCGGCCAAGCCGGCAAAGACCGCTGCGCCAAAGCCTGCCGCAAAAGCTGAGCAAAAAGCGCAGTCGTCAGCGGCGAAGAAGCCGGCGTCAGCAACGAAGAAGCCGGCCGCCAGGAAAACGGCGGGAGCCGCCAAGTGAGCGTTTCGGACAAGGAAAAGGACGAGATAGAAAAATCGTCGGCTCCGCTGATGGAGCACCTGATCGAGTTGCGCCGGCGGCTGATCTGGTCGATTGGCGGTTTTTTTGTTGCCTTCCTGGTCTGCTTCTTTTTCGCCAAGCGGCTGTTCAACCTTCTGGTCATTCCGTTCAGATGGGCGACCCAATGGGCCGGGCTCGACCCGCACAAGGTCGAGCTGATCTATACGGCGCCACAGGAGTTCTTCTTTACCCAGGTCAAGCTCGCCATGTTCGGCGGCATGGTCATCGCCTTTCCGCTGATCGCCACGCAGATCTACAAATTCATCGCGCCCGGCCTCTACAAAAACGAGCGCAACGCCTTCCTGCCGTTCCTGATCGCCTCGCCGATCCTGTTCCTGATGGGCGCATCGCTGGTCTATTTCTTCTTCACGCCGATGGTGATGTGGTTCTTCCTCGCCATGCAGCAGACCGGCACCAACGACCAGGTGCAGATTTCGCTGCTGCCGAAAGTGTCCGAATATCTCAGCCTGATCATGACGCTGATCTTCTCCTTCGGCCTGGTGTTCCAGCTGCCGGTGGTGACAAGCCTGATGACGCGGGTCGGCATGCTGTCGTCCACGGCCCTGGCCGAGAAGCGCAAATGGGCGATCGTCATCGCCTTCGTGGTGGCGGCGGTGCTGACGCCGCCCGACCCGATGAGCCAGATCGGCCTCGCCATTCCGACGATCCTGCTCTACGAGGTCTCGATCTGGTCGGCCCGGCTGATCGAACGCAGCAAGGAGCGCGACCGTGTGGCCCGCGAAAAGCAGGACGCCACCGAAGAGGTGGCCGAAAAGCCGGCAGACGCGTCTTCGACGTAGTTGGGGGCGAGTGGTCTTTCGCCGGCACTGTCGTATTTTGTTCTTGCTTTGTGCCGGCAGCTATGCTATTAATTTGGGTATGGTGCTGATTCGGCGCCGAGGACCCGCCCACTGAGGCGGGTTTTTTGGTTCAGATTCCTTTCGACCAAATGTTGCGAGTGCTGCCGACATCAATGTCGGCAGGACAGAGGGGGGCGCGAAGGAACTCGGCTTGACATCTTGCATCGATCAGGGATGCGGTTTACGCCCTCTGGTCTTTGTTTTGGGCATTTCCTTGCCCCGAAACCGCCGTGCCGAGGACGAACAGACCATGCTTGACATCAAATGGATTCGCGACAACTCGAAGGCCCTTGTCGAAGCGCTCCAGAAGCGCTCGTGGTCGGCCGGGGATGCGCAGTCCACGGTCGACGACCTGATCGCCGCGGATGAGGCGCGGCGCGAGCATCTGACCGAGCTGCAGACCAGGCAGGAACGCCGCAACGCCGCATCGAAGGAGATCGGCAATGCCATGCGCTCGGGCGATGCAGCTCTTGCCGAAAGGCTGAAGGCCGAGGTCGGCGAGATCAAGGCCTTCATCCAGAATGGCGAGGCGCGCGAGCGCGAGCTCGACAAGGCGCTGAACGATGCGCTGGCAGTGCTGCCAAACGTGCCGTTCGACGACGTACCGGTCGGCAAGGACGAGCACGACAACGTCGTCAAGCGCGTCGTCGGCGAGGTGCCGACGCGGCCGAACTGGGTGAAGGAGCATTTCGAGATCGGCGAAGCGCTCGGCATGATGGATTTCGAGCGGGCAGCACGGCTTTCCGGCTCGCGCTTCACCGTGCTCAAAAGCGGCCTGGCGCGGATGGAACGCGCGCTCGGCCAGTTCATGCTCGACCTGCACACGACCGAGCATGGCTATGAGGAGATTCAGCCGCCACTGATGGTGCGTGACGAGGTGCTTTTCGGCACCGGGCAGCTGCCGAAATTCGAGGAGGATTTATTCTTCGTTCGGCACGGGGACGGCAGGCTTGGCCTAATCCCAACCGCCGAAGTGCCGCTCACCAATCTCGTTCGCGACGAGATCACGCCGCACGAAAAACTGCCGCTGCGCTATACGGCGCTGACGCCGTGCTTCCGCTCCGAGGCGGGCTCGGCCGGGCGCGACACGCGCGGCATGCTGCGCCAGCACCAGTTCTACAAGGTCGAACTGGTGTCGATCACCGACCAGGAGACTTCGGTTGCCGAGCATGAGCGCATGACCGAATGCGCCGAGGAGGTGCTGAAGCGGCTCGGTCTGCCGTTCCGCACCGTGACGCTGTGCACCGGCGACATGGGCTTTGGCGCGCGCAAGACCTACGACATCGAGGTCTGGCTGTCCGGCCAGAATGCCTATCGCGAGATATCGTCGTGCTCGGTATGCGGCGATTTCCAGGCGCGGCGCATGGACGCCCGCTACAAGGACAAAGACGGCAAGGGCAACCGCTTCGTCCACACGCTGAACGGTTCCGGCACCGCCGTCGGCCGCGCTCTCATTGCCGTCATCGAAAATTACCAGAACGAGGACGGCAGCGTAACCATTCCTGAAGCGCTTCGGCCTTACATGGGCGGTCTCGCAAAGATCGAATCATCGAAGTGACAAGCTTGTCGGCCCCGCGTTCCTTCGCGCCCCCCTCTGTCCTGCCGGACATCTCCCCCTCAAGGGGGGAGATTGCGCCGTCATCACAGCTTTCGCCAACTGTTGGCGTAGCAAGGAAGGCGGCGGCTACGGAATTGCCGATCTCCCCCCTTGAGGGGGAGATGTCAAGCGGTGGAAAAGAGGGCAGGACAGAGGGGGGTATCGTAGAGCGCTGCCGTCAATCCAATTCTGCAAAGGCGGTCTCATGCGCATCCTTCTGACCAACGACGACGGCATCCATGCCGAGGGCCTTGCATCACTCGAACGCATCACGCGCACGCTGTCGGACGACGTCTGGGTGGTGGCACCGGAACAGGATCAGTCCGGCTATGCGCATTCGCTGTCGATCTCGGAGCCGCTGCGGCTCAGGAAAATCGGCGAAAAGCACTTTGCGGTGCGCGGAACGCCGACCGACTGTGTCATCATGGGCGTGAAGAAGATCCTGCCCGAAGCGCCTGACCTGATCCTGTCCGGCGTCAATTCCGGCGCCAACATCGCCGACGACGTCACCTATTCGGGCACGGTCGCCGGCGCCATGGAAGGCGCGCTGCTCGGCGTGCGATCGATCGCCATCAGCCAGGCCTATTCCTATGTCGGCGAGGACCGCGTCGTTCCCTACGAGACGACCGAAGCGCTGGCGCCGGCCCTGCTCGAAAAGCTCGTCGCCATGCCGTTGCCGGACGGCGTGCTGCTCAACGTCAATTTTCCGAACTGTGCGCCGGAAGAGATCGCCGGAACTGTAGTCACTTCGCAGGGCAAGCTGGTCCACAGCCTGTGGGTCGACGAGCGGCGCGACGGGCGCGGCCTGCCTTACTACTGGCTGCGCTTCGGCCGCGAGCCGGTCGAGGGCAAGCAAGGCACCGACCTCCATGCCTTGCGCAATCGGCTGGTGTCGGTGACGCCGCTGCAGCTCGATCTCACCGCGCATGAAATCCGCGATCAACTGGCCAAGGCGCTCGCATGAACTTGAACCACGCTGCAACGGTCGACGAGCGCGAAGGTTTCGCTGCCTTCCTGCTTCGTCTGCGCGGCAGGGGGACGGTGCCGAAGGCGCTGATCGCCGCCTTCGAGGCGACGCCGCGGCGCGGCTTTCTGTCTCCGCATTTCCACCCGATAGCCTGGTCGGACCGTATGCTGCCGATCGAATGCGGCGAGGCCATCGAAGGCGCCGACCTGCAGGCGGCGGTGATCGCGGCACTTGCCATCGAGCCGGGCAACCGGGTGCTCGAGATCGGCACCGGGTCCGGCTACACGGCGGCGGTGATGTCGCGGCTT
Source organism: Mesorhizobium sp. M0408 (assembly GCF_040321495.1). Taxonomy (NCBI): domain Bacteria; kingdom Pseudomonadati; phylum Pseudomonadota; class Alphaproteobacteria; order Hyphomicrobiales; family Phyllobacteriaceae; genus Mesorhizobium; species Mesorhizobium sp. M0408. The sequence goes on from NZ_JAMYRO010000029.1 coordinate 8,339, forward strand.
GCCGCGCGGATCGTCACCATCGACCGTTACAAGACGCTGGCCGAACAGGCCCGGCAGCGGCTCGAGGCGCTCGCCATCGGCAATGTCATCGTGCGCCAGGCGGACGGTTCCAACGGGCTGGCCAACGAAGCGCCGTTCGACCGCATCGTCGCCTGGGCGGCCTTCGACAGCCTGCCGCGCTTTCTCCTCGACCAATTGTCGAGCGGCGGCATCGTCATCGCGCCGATCGGACCCGACGAAGGCGAGCAGGTGCTGGCCAAGCTGACCAAGGTCGGCAGCCGCTTCGAACGCGAGGATATCGGCCTGGTGCGCCTGCAGCCGATCCTGCACGGTGTCGCCGCGGTGATCTAGGCTGTGTCGATATTCAGGTTAGGCCGGCCTGCAAATGGCGGCTTCCTCCACTTCCGGCCTTCGCCGGCCGAAGCATTCATAAGAGGTCGCGGCAGTTAAGGCTATGGCCGGCGTAGGCCGGTGCTCACGTACCCAAAAGTACGCTCCGCTCCGGTTCTCGGAACCCACCATTTTCGGCTCGGCCTGACCTGAATCTCGACACACCCGGCGCTCGATCCTCGAATATTTTAAGAAAATTTGCGTCTGATTCTACAAGTTTAACCGACCGGTAACATTAACGCGCTTTAATCACACTCAGTTGTACCGGGTCTGTGCGGGTTAGTGCGATGCAATTCAGTGTTTTGAAGGCAAACGGACGCAATCTGGCGCGTGGCTGCGCCGTCCTCATGATCGCAGGCGCTGCGACGGGGTGTAGTTCCCAGGTGGCGCGGTTCAACAGCGTCGATGACGTGTTCACCGCCTCGACCAACAACCAGCGCGCCATCATCGACAAGCAGGATGCTGCCCAGCCCTATCCGGGCGATGTTGCGGCCGCGCCGATCGACGGCAGCCACACCCAGTCGGTCAGCCGCTCAAGCCTCGAACCGGTTACGGGACAGCAGTTGCCACCGCCGGCTCCCGCCCTGGCACCCGCAGCCCGTCCGGTGCGTACCGCTGCCGCGCCGACCCTGGCGCCTGCCGCTCCTCGTGTCGACAGGACGGCAACCGGCACCGTCGCTCCGGCGGCAAGGCCGTTCAAGAACGCCGAGCCCGACGCGCCGCGCATGGCGACGGCCGCCGGCGCACCGCATGCAACCGAGATCGTCGTCAAGGACGGCGAGACCATTTCCGGCCTGTCACGGCGCTACGGCGTGCCGGCCGATGCCATCATGAAAGTAAACGGGCTGAGCGCGACCAAGGGGCTGAAGACCGGCCAGAAGCTCGTCATCCCGGCCTATGCGTATTCGAGCAACGGCGCCACGCCGAAAGTCGCCGACGCCAAGCCCGCGAACGGCACCAGGCACGACCAGCCGGCCGACGCGCCGGAGAAGGTGGCCGTGCTGCCGCAGCAGCCGAAGCTCAGGGAAGGCAAGTCTGCCGCGCAGGTGGACGCCTCGGCTGCCGCAAGCCAGCCGAAGGATGGAAAGACCGCGCCCAAAGTGGCTTCGGCGACGGCCAAGCCAGCCGGTGCTGGCGGCACCTACACGGTTCAGCAAGGCGATACGCTGTCGGCCATCGCCAGAAAGACCGGCGTCGGCGTCGTCGCGTTGAAGCAGGCGAACGGCATGCAGGATGGACTGCTCAAGATCGGCCAGACCCTGAAAGTGCCGGCAGGCGGAACCGCTGTCGTCGCCAGTGCGAAGCCGGCAAAGGTCGATCCGGTGACGACGGCCACCACCCAGCCGCCTGCCAAGGCCACGCCGACGCAGACGCTCGCCTCCTACACGCCGCCAAAGAAGGACGCGAAAGTCATCCAGCAGGCCGAGGACGACGATGCGGTGGCGCCGGACGCAACGGGCATCGGCAAGATGCGCTGGCCGGTGCGCGGCCGCGTGATCTCAAGCTTCGGCGGCGGCAAGGACGGCGTCGACATTGCCGTGCCCGAGGGGACGCCGGTCAAGGCAGCTGAAAACGGCGTCGTCATCTATGCCGGTGACGGCCTCAAGGAATTCGGCAACACGGTGCTGGTGCGGCACGAAAACGGTCTGGTCACTGTCTACGGCCACGCCAGCTCGATCGAGGTGCAGCGCGGCCAAAAGGTCAAGCGCGGCCAGGAAATCGCCCTGTCCGGCATGAGCGGCACCACCGACTCGCCGAAACTGCATTTCGAAGTGCGCAAGAACTCGGCGCCGGTCGATCCTTCGACCTATCTCGAATAGAAGACGAAAGCGATTTGCGGGCCACTTGACCTTCAGCCCGCCGAGGAAGTCCGCTCCGCAAGGTGCGGGCTTCTTCTGCTGTTAGTCCTTGAGCGGCTAATCCTTCAGCGATTTGCCGAGCCGGCCTGCCAGATCCTGGGTGAACTGCCAGGCGACGCGGCCCGAACGGCTGCCGCGCGTCGTCGCCCATTCCAGCGCCTCGGCGCGCAGCGTCTCGGGATCGATGGCGAGATCGTGATGGCGGACATAGCCTTCGATCATGTCGAGATATTCGTCCTGCGAACATTTGTGGAAGCCAAGCCACAGGCCGAAACGGTCCGACAGCGAAACCTTTTCCTCGACCGCTTCGGACGGATTGATCGCCGTCGAGCGCTCATTGTCGATCATGTCGCGCGGCAACAGATGCCGCCGGTTCGAGGTGGCGTAGAAGATGACGTTGGCCGGGCGGCCCTCGACGCCGCCTTCAAGCGCTGCCTTCAGCGATTTATAGGACGTGTCGTCATGGTCGAATGACAGGTCGTCGCAAAACAGGATGAAGCGGAAGGGTGCCGCCTTCAGCAGTCCCATCAGCTTCGGCAGCGTGTCGATGTCTTCGCGATGGATCTCGATAAGCTTGAGCGGCAGGTCGAGCTTGGCCGAAGCGTTGACCGCGGCGTGCACCGCCTTGACCAGCGACGATTTGCCCATGCCGCGCGCGCCCCACAACAGCACGTTGTTGGCGGCGTAGCCGGAGGCGAAGCGCTCGGTGTTGTCGACCAATATGTCGCGGACGCGGTCGACGCCGCGGATCAGGCCGATGTCGACGCGGTTGACCTTGCGCACCGGTTCCAGATAGCCGGGATCGGCCTGCCAGACGAAGCAATCGGCCTCGCCGAGGTTGGTTTGCGGCACCGGCGGCGGGGCGAGGCGGGCGACCGCCTCGATCAGGCGGTCGAGCTTCTGGCTCAGGATATCGATGGTACTGTCGGTCATCTCTTGTCTTTTTTGTTTCGCTTTCAGGATGGTGCGGCAGGCCAACCTACCTGATTTCAGCGGTTTCGAAACTCGTCCCAAGCATTTGTTCGGGCATGATCTTTTGCGGAAACCGAGCGTCGCTTTTGGGGATCACCCTCTAACACGGCTCACCAGGCTGGAAAAGCAGCCGATTTGCCCGGCCGCGCAGTTGCATTGGCAACGTTACCGACTATATTCCGGCCAAATTTGGCGGGGCCGTCAAATTCCCAGAACGGTTAAGGCGGCTGTTTTTAAAATTCAGGAGTACCTCGATGTTCGTGACACCGGCATACGCCCAAGGCATCGGCGGGGACTCGTCCGCAATGTTTATCCAGATCGTGCCGTTTGCTCTGATTTTCGTGATCATGTATTTTCTGATCATCCGGCCGCAGCGCACGCAGCTGAAGAAGCGCGGCGAGATGCTGGCGGCGGTTCGCCGCGGCGACACCGTTGTCACCGGTGGCGGCTTGGTCGGCAAGGTAACCAAGGTGATCGACGATAACGAGCTCGAGATCGACCTTGGCGGCGGCACCAAGGTGACGGCGCTGCGCTCGACGCTTGCCGACGTGCGCGTCAAGGGCGAGCCGGTGGCGAACCAGAACGCCAAGAAATAACCGAATTGTCGGCGGAACGATCCGCCAGTACGCCCTGACGGACGACGCCATATGCTCTATTTCTCGCGCTTCAAGATGATCCTGATCTGGCTGGCCGTGGCCGCCACGGTGGTCCTCGCTGCGCCCAATCTTTTCTCGGCAAGCACCTTGGCCCAACTGCCCAGTTGGGTGCCGAAGCGGCAGATGACGCTCGGCCTCGACCTGCAGGGCGGCTCGCACATCCTGCTCAGGATGGATCCGAACGATCTGATCAAGGACCAGCTGGAGACGACGCGCGACGAAATTCGAACGCTGCTGCGCAATGCCAAGGTCGGCTATACCGGCCTTTCCGGATCGGGCCGCAGCGTTCAGGTCCGTATCACCGATGCCAATCAGGTCGATGCCGCCAAGAATGCGTTGAAGACATTAACCGATCCGGTGCAAGCTGGCCTGTTCAGCGGCGGCTCCATCCGGGAGATGACACTGGATGAATCCCAGCCCGGCCTGCTCAAGTTCACCGTCACCGATGCCGGCATCAAATACCGCACCTCGGCGGCGCTGACGCAGTCGATCGAGGTCGTCGGTCGCCGCGTCAACGAGCTCGGCACCACCGAGCCGATCGTGCAAAGGCAGGGCGACGATCGCGTTCTGGTCCAGGTGCCGGGCCTGCAGGATCCGCAGCGGCTGAAGGAGATCCTCGGCCAGACCGCCAAGCTGACCTTCCAGATGGTCGACCAGTCGATGCCGGTGCAGGATGCGCTCAAGGGCCGCCCGCCGGCGGGGTCCTCGGTGCTCTATTCGCAGGACGATCCGCCCGTTCCCTATCTGATCGAGAACCGCGTCATCGTCTCGGGTGAAGACCTCGACAAAGCGAGTGCGACCTATAACTCCCAGACCAACGAGCCGGTGGTTTCGTTCACCTTCAATTCCAGGGGAGCGACGCGGTTCGGCCAGGCGACATCGCAGAATGTCGGCAAGCTGTTCGCCATCATCCTCGACAATCAGGTGATTTCGGCGCCGCAGATCCGCGAACCGATCCTTGGCGGCAGCGGCCAAATCTCGGGCAATTTTACTGCCGAGAGCGCCAACGACCTCGCCGTGCTGCTGCGTGCCGGCGCTTTGCCGGCGACCCTCACCGTGATCGAGGAGCGCACGGTTGGCCCTGGCCTCGGCCAGGACTCCATCCATGCCGGCAAGGTCGCCGGCATCATCGGGTCAATCCTGGTGGTGGCGTTCATGTTCGTCGCCTACGGTTTCCTCGGCTTCCTCGCCAACATCGCGCTGGCGGTGCATGTTGCGATGATCGTCGGGCTGCTGTCGCTGCTTGGAGCGACGCTGACCCTACCTGGTATCGCCGGTATCGTGCTGACCATCGGCATGGCGGTCGATTCGAACGTCCTCATCTATGAACGCATCCGCGAGGAGCGACGTGCCGGCCGCTCGGTCATTCAGGCGATCGATACCGGTTTCAGCAAGGCGCTGGCGACCATCGTCGATTCCAACGTGACCTCGCTGATCGCAACCGTGGTGCTGTTCTGGCTCGGAACCGGGCCGGTGAAGGGTTTTGCCGTCACCTATGCCATCGGCATCCTGACCACGGTCTTCACCGCCTTCACCTTCACCCGCCTGCTGGTGTCGATCTGGCTTCGCCGCGCCCGTCCGAAGGAGTTGCCGCGGGCGCCAGTGACGTTCATTCCACCCGGCACGAAAATTCCGTTCATGGGCATCCGCCGCTGGACGTTCACACTGTCCAGCGTGCTTTCGGTGCTGTCGGTCATCGGCTTCATGACCATCGACATCAATTACGGCATCGATTTCAAGGGCGGCTCACTGATCGAGGTGCAGTCCAAGGCCGGCAATGCCGATCTGGCCGACATCCGCGGCAGGCTGACGGAACTTAATATCGGCGAGGTGCAGGTTCAGCAGTTCGGCGAGCCGAACGACGTGTTGATCCGCGTCGGTACGCAGGAGGGCGGCGAGAACGCCGAGCAGACCGTCATCGACAAGGTGCGCGGCGAGCTGCAGGACCAGTATGATTTCCGCCGCGTCGAAGTGGTCGGGCCAACGGTCTCAGGCGAGCTTGCCAAGCAAGGCACCATTGCCATGCTGGTCGCGCTGCTCGGCATCCTGATCTATGTCTGGTTCCGCTTCGAATGGCAGTTCGCGGTCGGCGCCATCGTTGCGACCGTTCACGACGTGGTCATGACGATCGGCTTCTTCGTCATCACCGGCCTCGAATTCAACCAGTCGTCGCTGGCGGCGATTCTCACCATCATCGGTTATTCGCTCAACGATACGATCGTCGTCTATGACCGCGTTCGCGAGGATCTGCGAAAATATAAGCGAATGCCGCTGCCGCAACTGCTGAACAACGCCATCAACGAGACGCTGTCGAGGACGACGCTGACCTCGGTGACGACGATCCTGGCGCTGCTGGCGCTGGTGCTGTTCGGCGGCGAGGTGATCCGCTCGTTCACCATGGCGATGCTGTTCGGCGTCGTGTTCGGCACCTATTCGTCGATCTTTATCGCCGCGCCGCTGCTTATCCTGTTCAAGTTGCGGCCGCAGGCCACAGCGTCGGACGAGGAAAAGCCGGTGGGCGGCGGCAAAGCCATAGCCACCTGACGGCCTGCCGCACGGCTTGCCGCGCCAGTTAGAATCGGACCACTAGTGGCCAAAGGCATCGTCATCCGCGAGGCGCATTTCCCCGGCCGCGCGCCGATCGAAGCTTACGGCAATGGCGGCTTCCGCTTTGCCGATATGTCGCATCGCGGCTCGTTGCTGTGCCTGCCTTCGGGCATCTATGGCTGGGAACCGGCCGATCCGCTGGCGCTGACGGCGGCGGATTTCACCAAGCTGTTTGACGAGGCCGCCAAGGTCGAGATCCTGCTGGTCGGCAGCGGCAAGGATCTGAGGCCGTTGCCGACCGCGCTGCGTGCCGCGCTGAAGGACGCCGGCATTTCCGCCGATCCGATGTCGACCGGGGCGGCTGTGCGGACCTACAATGTGCTGCTGGCGGAAAACCGCGCCGTGGCCGCAGCACTCATCGCCGTCGACTGACGTGGCCGAAAACACCAAAGTCGCCATGGAGACGGTGCGCGCCGCCGATCATGACCGCTATCTGACCGCGCTCTACGCGCCCGAAGACAAGCGGGACGCGCTGTTTTCGCTCTATGCCTTCAACGCCGAAATTGCCGGCATACGCGATCGCATCCGCGAAGCGCTGCCGGGCGAGGTGCGGCTGCAATGGTGGCGAGACGTCATCGCCGCCGAAGAGGATCCGACTAAGGTCGGCCATCCCGTGGCGGACGCGCTGAGGGCGACTATTTCCGCTCACCGCCTGCCCAAGGCCGCTTTCGACAATATGCTCGAAGCGCGCATCTTCGATCTCTATGACGACCCGATGCCGTCGCGCACCGACCTCGAAGGCTATTGCGGCGAGACTGCCGCCGCGCTCATCCAGCTTGCGGCGATCGTGCTCGATCCGGTCGAAGCACCACGCTTTGCCGAACTTGCCGGCAGGGCAGGTTGTGCGCAGGCGATGACCGGTCTCCTGCTTCTGCTGCCGCTGCATCGCAAGCGGGGACAGTGCTTTGTCCCGGCCGATATTTTGGCGGCGGCGGGATCCTCGCCGCAAGAATTCGTTACGGGCAACGGCGGGCCGGGCGCGGAACGCGCCGTTGCCGCGATGATCGCTCTGGCACGGGAGCATCTTTCCGCCTTCGAGTGGGGAGCGTCCGCTTTACCGGTTTCATTGCGCCCGGCCTTTCTGCCGCTGGCTCTGTCGGGCGCCTATCTCGACAAGATGGAGACTGCCCGCCGCCCGCCTCTCAAGGATATGGCTCGGCTCTCCATCCTGCGCCGGCATTGGCTTTTGTTCCGGCGAGCGACGCGAGGCTGGCCGGCCGCATGAATGCTGATGACCAATGAGGAAGTCCGGGGAGGCCGCCAAGCCTGGACTGCAGGCGGCGAGCATTGCCCCGGCCGAGTAGTTTTTCATCACGATGGATTACTCGATCCGCCATCGCGCATCAGCGTCTCATAATCGCGACCGCCGTAGAAGATGTTGACGATGCGAACAAGATCGTCGCTGACAACATAGGCGATAATAGCCGAGTGCTCGAACGGCACCGTTCGCAACCCTGGTGCAATGTCATCGCGCGGCCGGCCGCCACGCGGTGCATTGCCGATGCTTCGGCAGCGATCTTCGATTCGAAGCACGAATTTCAGCGCTATGTCCGGATTTCCGCCGGCCTCGATGATGTGCTTGAAAATGTCAGCCAAATCGTTTCTGGCGGTTTCACGGTAGTCGACCTCAAGCCGCTGAATCATCAGCGCGGCCTGAATACCGAGCAAACAGTCCTCGGAGATGATCGCGCACCTCTTCTCCGGTATAGCCAGGCCTCGTATCCTCGATCGACGCCTTTACACGGGCCCTGATCGAGGCCATGCGCTCGGCATGTTCTTCCTCCTCGCGCTGGAAGGCGCGAAGCGCTGCGCGGATGACTTCGCTGGCCGAACCGAAGGAGCCGTCTTCAACCTTTTCGCGGATCATACGCGCCATGGCGGGCGTTACGGTGATTGACAGTTTCTCAGCGGATTCCATAGAATTTGGCCTCGCGATACAAAGTAGGATGTTATCCTACTTCTGCGCCGCGCAATCCGCAAGCAGGGAGCTACTCCGCCGCTTCCGCCCGAAAAGGCAGCCCCAGCCATTCGCGGCAGTCGGCGAGCGCGCGCGATGTTACCGCATGCCGCTTGGCAACCGTCTTGTCCTTGCCGCGCAGCCGCTTGCCCTCGATCTTTGGCGCGTCCACGGGCGGGAACAGACCGAAATTGACGTTCATCGGCTGGAAGGAGCGCTTTCCCGGCTCGTCGTCGGAGACAATATGGCCGCCGGTGATGTGGTTGAGCAAGGCGCCGAAGGCGGTGGTCAAGGGCGGCAGCGACGGCGCGTGGCCAAGCCTTTCGGCGGCGGCAAAGCGCCCGGCAAGCAGACCGATGGCGGCGCTCTCGACGTAGCCCTCGCAGCCGGTGATCTGGCCGGCAAAGCGCAGGCCGGGTCGCGACTTCAACTGCAGCGACGCGTCGAGCAGCGTCGGCGAATTGATGTAGGTGTTGCGGTGCAGGCCGCCTAGGCGGGCAAATTCGGCGTTTTCCAGCCCGGGGATGGTGCGGAATATGCGCACCTGCTCGGCGTGCTTCAGCTTGGTCTGGAAGCCGACCATATTGTAGAGCGTACCCAGCGCATTGTCCTGGCGGAGCTGGACGACGGCATACGCCTTTACAGACGGATTATGCGCATTGGTCAGTCCCATCGGCTTCATCGGCCCGTAGCGCAATGTCTCGACGCCGCGCTCGGCCATCACCTCGATCGGCAGGCAGCCGTCGAAATAGGGCGTGCCTTCCCATTGCTTGAATTCGGTTTTCTGGCCGTCGACCAGCGCCTGCACGAAGGCAAGGTACTGCTCCTTGTCCATCGGGCAGTTGATGTAATCCTTGCCGGTGCCGCCGGGGCCGACCTTGTCGTAGCGCGACTGGAACCAGCAGATATCCATGTCGATCGTGTCGAAATGGACGATCGGCGCGATGGCATCGAAGAAGGCGAGTGCGTCGGCGCCGGTTGCTTCCGCAATCGATTGGGCGAGCGAAGGCGCGGTCAGCGGGCCGGTGGCAACGATCGCCTGGTCCCAATCCGCCGGCGGCAGGCCCGGCATTTCCTCGCGCCGAATGGTGATGAGCGGGTGGGCTTCGAGCTTTCTGGTCACCGCTTCGGAAAACCCGTCGCGGTCGACGGCCAGCGCACCGCCGGCCGGCACCTGGTGAGCATCGCCGGCGCTCATGATCAGCGAACCAGCCAGCCGCATTTCGGCGTGCAGCAGGCCGACGGCATTGGTTTGCGCATCGTCGGAGCGGAAGGAATTGGAACAGACGAGCTCGGCCAGCCCGTCGGTCTTGTGCGCATCGGTGCCGCGGACGGGACGCATTTCATGCAGGACAACGGGAACGCCGGCTTCGGCCGCCTGCCAGGCGGCTTCGGAGCCGGCAAGTCCGCCGCCGATAACGTGAATGGGGTTCTTGTCCATGAGCGCCGAAATAGTCGCTTGGCGCAAGGATTGCAATTGCCACGCGGGAGAATGGCTGACGGGGGAAGCCGCCCCAAAACAACAACACCCGCCGGGGGAGGAGGTCCGGCGGGTGTCGTTTTGTTGGTCGATCCTCGGGAGGAGGTGAAGATCGACCGTATTCGTCATCGCCGGAGAGGAGGTCGGCTTTGACGAAATTCTTTTCGCCATTTGAAAGGGCGCGAAACCCTTTTTAGAAACAACCTGGAAACAGCGCCCGCCGAGGGAGGAGGTCCGGCGGGCGCCGTTTTTGTGGTCAACCCTCGGGAGGAGGTGAAGGCTGACCGTATTCGTCAGGGTCGGGGAGGAGGTCGACCCTGGCGAAATTCTTGTGGTTAGATCGCCCTGCGAGCGACCATCTTGATCTCGTCGCGGACGATGCCGAGATCGTTGAGCTGGCGATTCGACAAGCGACCCAGCTCGGTAACCGTCTCGCGGTAGACGCGCCAGTTACGATAGTTGCGGATCAGGTTCATTGTCGTTCTCTTTTCAAAACTGGTTCGGACCATTTGCGGCCCGAAGGATTAGACCGCCTTGCGGGCGACGTAGTGAATGTCGCTGCGGCTGATGCCGAGGTCGGTCAGTTCACGGGTGCTCAGGCGGTTCAGCTCGGACACGGTGTCCCTATAGCGGCGCCAGTTGCGATAGTTGCGGATCAGGTTCATGGTAGTCTCGTTTCGTCTTTCTTTCGGATCATTCCGTCTTTGTGTGCACCGTGAAAATAGGTGGGGTCATATCGATTTAAAAGCGCTATTGGTGCATGGCAGCAATGCAAATTGTGCAATGCAGCATTAACGCGCGTCCGGCTTTCCGCCCAGATCGGAAAATGCCGTTAGGTCAAACGCTTGGCCGGACGAGCTAAAAGGACCAAGCAAAGGGGGAGGGGCATGGCGAGCTATTCGTCACGGGTCAGGTCGGATATCGCACGATGGCAACAGGCCGGCCTGATCGACGCGCCGACAGCCGATGCGCTGACGCGCGACGTCGAGGCAAACGAACGCAAATCGCTGAGTTTCGGCTCGATCCTGGCGATGATGGCGGCGCTGCTGTTCGGCGCGGCTATCCTGATCTTTATCGCCGCCAACTGGGAAGTCATCCCGCGGCTGGTGCGGGTCGCGGCACTTTTTGCCGTTATCCTTGCCGGCTATGTCGGCGGCGCGGTGCTGAAGATGCGCGACCATGCGGCGATCGGCGAGGCGCTGTGGATCGTCGCGGCAGCAGCGTTCGGCGGATCGATCGCGCTGATCGGCCAGATGTATCATTTGTCGGGCGACGAGGCCTCGGCCTTGATCACCTGGGGCGCCGGCACGGCGCTGGCGGCGGTGGCGCTGCGCTCAAACCCGCTGACCGTCGCTGCTGTCGGCATCGCCGATGCCTGGCTGTTCCTGAGAGGGTTCGACTACTTCCGGCGCACGGAATTTCCGCATCTCTTCGTGGTCATGGCGCTAATTCTGTTCGCCGTTTCGTTCTGGACGCGCAGCCAGGCGGCGCGCCACCTGATCATCCTGTCGGTGCTTTTCTACCTCGTGCTGTTGGCCATGGAATACGACACGCTGCAAGTCGCCATCCCGCTCGTTGCCGCGTCGGTGCTGCTTTTTACCGCTGCGATCTTTGCTGCCGGGCCGGTCGAGAGGGTTTTGCAACTCGGCGGCAGGTTGCCCTTGCACGCGCTGATCGGCTTTCTCACCGGCCTGGCGATGATCCAATTCGAACTGGCGGATGAAAGCAGCTACAATAGCGGCTTCGCCATTGCCTCGGCTGTTGCGCTGGCCGGCATCGTCGCGGCGATCGTGCTGGGCGGCCGCGAGAGCCGGGGACTGCGCTGGGTTGCCTATGCGGGCTTCGCCTTCGAACTCGCCATCATCTATGTGGTGATGCTGCAATCAATGCTCGACACGGCAGGCTTCTTCCTTGCGGCGGCGGTGCTTCTCGCCGTTCTTGCTTTCATTATCATCCGCATAGAAAAGCGCATGAACGCCTCGAACATGACAGGAGCGGCGGCATGATGACCGGCAAAAGACTGATCCTCTCGGCGCTGGTCCTGGCGCTCGTCCAGATCGGCTTTCTGAGCTGGATCATCGCCGGACGCGCGGCGATCCTGCGCGATGGCAAGCAGGTCCTGCTCAGGGTCGAGCCGATCGATCCGCGCGATCTCTTGCGCGGTGACTACATTCTGCTCGGCTACGATATTTCGCGCATACCGGTGAAGCTGATCGGCAACATTCCGGCCGGCAAGCTTTCCAGCGAGGAAACGTCGATCGTGGTCAGGCTGAAGCAGGGCGCCGACGGCTATTGGGGGCCGACCGCGGCTTGGTTCGGGCAAGCGCCGGCGCCGGCAGCATCCGATGAAGCCGATATCGTCGGACACGTCTCCGAGGGCTGGAATATCAGCCAGGGAGCAACGACGATCGCGCCGGATTACGGCATCGAGCGCTTCTATCTGCCGGAAGGCGAGGGGATGGCGATCCAGAACGACATGCGGGTGCGGCCGTTCGGCATCCGGGTGGCGATTGCGGCGAACGGCACGGCGCAGATCAAGGCGCTGGTGGATGGCGACAAGACACTGTTCGAGGAGCCGCTTTACTAGATCGCGCTACGGCCTTGGCAATGATCCTCCTTCGCCAAGGCTTCGGAGGAGCTTCGAGTGGCCTGCCACCTGCAGCTCGAAGAGCGAAGGGTGGTGCGGATGAAGGGACTCGAACCCCCACGCCTTTCGGCACTGGAACCTAAATCCAGGGCGTCTACCAATTCCGCCACATCCGCATTGCCCGGCCAATCCCATGTAGCCATCATTCTGTCAATGTCAGAGCCCACATCGGCATCATTGGCCGGAATGCAAAGATGGTTGAAAATCGGCCGCGCCTGTGACAAAAGGCGTGTCGAATGTGACGGGACGCGACGATCCGCTTCTGCAGAATGTGATAAGAAGTAGGAAAAACAAAGACTTATTCACATTTTGGAGCGTATTTCTGGAGGATTTGTGCCGCGTTGAGCGGACAGATCGCCAAGTCCCGCACCAAAAGCCATTCCCGGCAAGATCATACCGGCAGGCTGTAAACGGCAGGGGCCGTTTGACGGCCTCATTGGTGGAAACAAAGGTTTTATGATGCAGGTCACCGAAACGCTCAACTCCGGTCTCAAGCGCGAGATCAAGATCACCGTGCCGGCCGGTGACATGGAAGCCAAGCTGATGGCGCGGCTCTCCGACGCCAGGAACAAGGTCCGCATCAACGGCTTCCGCCCCGGCAAGGTGCCGGTGCAGCATCTGCGCAAGGTCTACGGCAAATCATTCATGGCCGAAGTGGTCAACGAGATTCTCAATGATTCGACCCGTTCGATCATCACCGGGCGCGGCGAAAAGGCCGCCATGCAGCCTGAAGTGATCATGACCGAGGACGAGAAGGAAGCCGAGAAGATCCTGGCAGGCGGTGCCGATTTCGAGTTCCGCCTGAACTATGAGGTCATTCCGCCGATCGAGATCAAGGATTTCTCCGACATCAAGGTGACGCGCCAGGTGTTCGACGTGCCGGATGAAGAGATCGACGAGCAGGTCAAGCGTGTCGCTGAATCCGCCCGCACTTACGAGCCGAAGACCGGCAAGGCCGCCGAGGGCGATCGCGTGACCATCGATTATGTCGGCAAGATCGACGGCGAAGCCTTCGGCGGCGGCGCCGGCACCGATCAGCCGCTGGTGCTCGGCTCGAAGGAATTCATCCCCGGCTTCGAGGACCAGCTGGTCGGCAGCAAGGCCGGCGACGAGAAGCAGGTCACGGTTACCTTCCCGGAAAACTACCAGGCGGCGCATCTGGCCGGCAAGGAAGCCACTTTTGACGTGACGATCAAGGAAGTGTCGAAGCCCGGTGCGCTTGAGATCAACGACGAGATGGCCAAAAATCTCGGCCTTGAATCGCTGGAGCGCCTGCGCGAGGTGGTGCGCGGTCAGATCGAGAACCAGTTCGGCTCGATAACGCGCCAGAAAGTCAAGCGGCAGTTGCTCGACCAGCTCGACGCTGCTTACTCGTTCGAGGCGCCGTCCAAGCTCGTCGAGGCCGAGTTCAACAACATCTGGAACCAGGTCAACCGCGACCTCGAAGCTGCTGGGCGCACCTTTGCCGACGAAGAGACGACGGAAGAAGAAGCGCGTGCCGAATACATGCGGCTTGCCGAGCGCCGCGTGCGTCTCGGCCTGGTTCTCGCCGAAATCGGCGAGAAGGCCGGCGTCACCGTGACGGACGAGGAATTGCAGCGCGGCCTGTTCGAGCAGGTGCGTCGCTATCCGGCCAACCAGCAGCAGGAAGCCTTCGAATTCTATCGCAATAATCCCGAAGCGCTGAACACGTTGCGCGCGCCGATGTTCGAAGAGAAGGTGGTTGACCATCTGCTCGGCCAGATTTCGGTCACCGATGTCAAGGTCAGCAAGGAAGAGCTGCTGGCCGACGACGAGGATACGGAGACAACCAAGGCCAAGCCGGCGAAGAAGGCGGCTGCGAAAAAAGCGGACACCAAGAAGGCCGACGACGACGCTGAAGAGCCGAAGAAAAAGGCCGCGCCGAAGAAGAAGGCCGCCAAGGACGCTGAATAACGTCCCTGCTGAATTCCGAAAGGCCGCCTTCTCGAGGCGGCCTTTTTCGTTGTGGCGCAGACGCAACGGATTTCACGCATCTGGCGGTCGAGGTAGCGATATGAAGCTTTGATGATTATCTGCGCTGGGTTGCTGACCGCAGCGGTTGTTGGAGGCATCGTTGAGACAGTTCTTCGGTATCGGAAGCGTGGCGGCGGCGTTCCTGCTTGCGTCGGTCTGCGGCATTGCCCAGGCTGATACGGTTCTCGACAACTGGCGGTTCGACAAGAGCAGCGATGGCCTTGTCACCGCCTCGCTTTACGCGACCAACAAGCTCATCACCGGTGGCGGCGCATTGAGCTACAGCCCGGTTTTGACGATCGCCTGCCGGACAGCCGGCGAACCGCGTTGGAGCGAATGGCTGCAACTGAGCGACACCGTTTCCGCCAGCCGAACCATCGCCATGTCGGTGACTGTCGGCCAATCCGGCAAGCTCAACGAAAGCTGGTCGGTCGGCCCGCGCAGCAGAATGCTGGTCCGCGACGGTGCCGACGGCATCAGGCGACTGATTTCCGCGGACCGGCTGCTGCTGTCCTGGCGGTTCGGGCTGCTGTCGGGGCGCGGCAAAGCCGAGTTTGACCTCACCGGAGTTGAAGAGGCGATCGGCCGGATCGCCGCCAGCTGCAACACCAAATTGCCTTGAGCAGATTGTCCGCATTAAACCTTTGCATGGCCGAACTCTACCTGCCGGCCGGGTTCTGTGGTATGTAGGTGCCGCAACCCCAGGCATTGGATATCCGTTCTGCCATTCAAGAGCGCATGCGAGCGGACTAAATGTCGGCCTGTGCAGGTCAGCCAGGGCAAATTGGCGATCAGGGAGGAAATGCCATGCGTGCCATTGTGTTTTTCATCATCATGTCCGTCGCCACCGTCATTGCCGGCCCCTCGCGGGCACAGGATGCCGCGGCGGGTGAGAAGGTCTTCGCCAAATGCAAGGTCTGCCATATCGCGGACAAGGATCAGAACAAGATCGGTCCGTCCTTGAACGGCGTCATCGGCCGAACGGCCGGCACGCATCCAGGGTTCAGCTATTCCAAGGCTATGACCGAGGCCGGAAAATCCGGCGTTAAATGGGACGAAGCCACGCTGACGACCTACCTTCGCGATCCCAAGGCGATGGTCAAAGGAACCAAGATGGCGTTTGTCGGCCTCAAGAAAGACGAGGACATCGCCAACGTCATTGCTTATCTGAAGCAATTCTCCAAATAGCCCGGCTCTTCCGCCGGATCTTGGCATAGCAAACAGGTCGAGGCATAGCCTCGGCCGCAATCTGCCGGCAGTGTCGGTGGGGAGGGCGGCTCGTTGCAAAAAAGACATTGGCCGGCTAGGCTGCCATTCCCATCGGTGGTCGTCTGAATGTCGACTGAAGAAAGCCGTCTCAAGGATACCGGCATCCGCCTCTCGGAGGCGACGGCGGGTGATTTCTTTGCGCTTTTGAAGCCACGCGTCATGGCGCTTGCCGTGTTTACTGCCTTCGTCGGCCTGATGATGGCGCCCGGCGTGATGAATCCAGTTATCGCCGTAATTGCCATCGGCGCAATCGCGGTTGGAGCGGGAGCCGCCGGCGCGCTCAATATGTGGTACGACGCAGACATAGACGCCTTGATGTCTCGCACGTCCAAGCGACCAATTCCGTCCGGTCGCGTCACGCCTGGCGAAGCTCTCAGCTTCGGTCTGGTGCTTTCCGCACTGTCGGTCATGACGCTCGGCGTGCTGGTGGGGTGGCTCGCCGCATCGTTGTTGGCGTTCACCATCTTTTTCTATGTTGTTATCTACACGATGTGGCTGAAGCGCTCGACGCCACAGAATATCGTCATAGGCGGCGCGGCAGGCGCCCTTCCTCCGGTGATCGGGTGGGCTGCTGCAACCGGCGCAATCGGCATTGAAAGTCTCATCCTGTTTCTGATCATTTTCCTCTGGACGCCGCCTCATTTCTGGGCGCTGGCCCTTTTCAAGGTCGGTGACTATGCCGCGGCGGGGGTCCCGATGATGCCGAATGTGGCCGGCCAGCACTCGACCAGAAAACAAATCTTCGCCTATTCGCTGCTCTTGGCGCCAATCGGCGTGCTTCCTTGGGGCTTCGGCTTCGCGAGCGGATATTACGGCACTGTTTCAGCCGCGTTGGGTGCAGGTTTCATTTGGCAGGCCTGGAAGGTTCTCGTCGCCGACAAGGAGATGAAGCCGGCAAAGGCACTGTTTGCGTATTCGATTGTCTATCTTTTCGCAATATTTGCGGCGTTGCTTGCCGACACCATTGTAATGCGAGTGATCGCTTCAGCCGACTATTGACCCCGGCTCAAAACATCACGTTGGCAGAGCACAAAATCCCAGCAACAGCAGAATAATGACGCCAAGGCCGAGTATGAGAACTGTCCTTCCGTCCATGACCTTCACCTTCGACTAGAAGAGCATATCGAAGAACGGCGTCCGTAGCTAGTCAGGCTACCCGGGAGCTCCTACTCCCGGGCCTTCCTACAAAGCGCGACAAGTCCCCCGCATGAGAGTATATTGATCATGGTGCAGGTCGCGGTTTGCGTGGGCCAATCATGCAGAACGGCAGCACCGTAAAACGCGACCTTACCGGACCTGGTCTGGAGGAATGGTCATGGCAAGCTTTCACGTGATAGCAGGCGCCAGCGAGACGCTGGAACACACCAGAATTCGAAAAATCGGTGTCTCCGATCTTTTTGATGCGCTCAGGCGTGGCGTCGATGATTTCATGGTCAAACCGTCGCACATCGTTTTTCTCTGCCTGATCTATCCGATTGCGGGAGTCGTGCTTGCTGTCTGGACATCAGGTAACAACACGCTGCCATTGCTGTTTCCGCTTGTATCCGGCTTTGCACTGATTGGTCCGTTCGCGGCGATCGGCCTCTATGAGATCAGCCGGCGACGGGAAGCCGGGCTCGACGCCTCGTGGAGGCACGCCTTTGAAGTCAGGAGTTCTCCGGCACTGCCGGCTATTGCAGCGGTCGGCGTCATGCTGCTTGCGATCTTTATCGCCTGGCTTTTGACGGCCCAGATATTCTACCAGACCCTGTTCGGCCCGGCGCCGCCGCAATCGCTGTCCAGCTTCATCAGTGAAATATTCGCAACGGGACGCGGCTGGACGCTCATCATCCTGGGTCACGCCATCGGCTTCGTGTTCGCCGCGGTTGTGTTGTGCACCACGGTCGTCGCATTCCCGTTGTTGCTCGACCGCGATGTCGGCGCCTACGAAGCCATCCACACCTCGGTGCGCGTTGTCCTGGCCAACCCGATCGTGATGGCCGTGTGGGGCCTTATCGTCGCCGTCGCCCTGATCGTCGGCTCGCTGCCAGTGTTCGCCGGGTTGGCAGTCGTGCTGCCGATCCTTGGTCATGCGACCTGGCATGTCTATCGGAAAGTTGTGGAATCGCCGCCGGCCACCAGACCGTGAGCTGAAAAAAACCTGCCCTGCGCGCACCGGTGAAAGTGCCGGTGCGGGCAGGGTGGGGCAGAGCTTTCAATAGGCCGGGTGGCTGAAACGGGCCTGGCGCGCGCCCTTTGTCAGGTCGCGGAAATCCTTGCCGCTCACATGCACCAGCGTCCTATGGTCACCGCCCTCGAAATAGATTTCGGGAGCGTCGCCGAGGCTTTCATCGAGGACCACTGGCACATCATAGGCAGCGCCGATCGGCGGCACAGCGCCGACATCGCAATCGCCGAACAACGAGACCACCTCGTCTTCGGAGGCAAGTCCAAGAGGCTTGTCCATGACATCCTGCAATGTCGCGAGTTCTATCCTGTGCGTGCTTGGAACCACGGCGAGCGCGTAGCCACGGTCGTGGTGAACAACCACCGATTTGGCCATTATGCTGCCAGGCACATGTGCCGCAATGGCAGATTGTCTGCTTGTCGCCGTGCGGTGATGCTCGACGGTGTCGTAGGAAATTCCTTTCCTATCGATGAAGTCCTTCAGTCTGTTTGCGATGGTCATCTTGGGCGCCCCTTGCTGGTGTTCGCGACGCATGTGGAAACGCCGGCATCGCCTGTCGTTTCCGATACCAACAGAAATGGACCAGCCGTGGATTGTTTCAAGGCGAAGGCTCCAGGACCGGACCGCCTGGATCCGGATTGCATGTCAGGGCCCGGCCCCGAAAAACGCCATTCGGGTGAGAAGCGTGTAGTCCGCTTCGAAGACCATCATCGTCACGAACACCAGCACCAGCACCGGCGGCAGGATGATTGCATATGTCAGCGCCAGCCGTTCCCAGGCCATGTGCATGAAGATGGCGACGATCAGCCCTGCCTTGAGGATCATGAAGATCAGGATCAGCGACCATCTGAGATAGCCGTGGAGACCGAAATAGTCGACCAGATAGGAGCAGGTGCTGAGGATGAACAACCACGCCCAGACCACCAGATAGAGCTTGATCGGGTGCTCCTGATGAACCTCCGCCGGGGTAAACCCGGTCGTCGTCGCATCATGGGTATGGGCGCTGTCCAGCGCATGCTGTCCCAGGCCGTTTGCGGTTGCTTCAGCCATGTCCTGCCTCTCACCAAAGATAGAAAAATGCGAAAATGAACACCCAGACCAGGTCGACGAAATGCCAGTAAAGCCCCATGATTTCGACGTTCTCGTAGCGGCCCCTCCGGCTGGTGAAGAAGCCGGGCCGTCCGACATCGTAATCCCCGCGCCAGACCTTTCGCGCCACGATGATCAGGAAGATCACCCCGATCGTCACGTGCGTGCCGTGGAAGCCGGTGATCATGAAAAAGGATGCGCCGAACTGGGCAGCGCCCCAGGGATTGCCCCAAGGCCGCACGCCCTCGGTGATCAGCTTGGTCCATTCGAAGGCCTGCATGCCGACGAAGGTCGCGCCGAGTGCTGCGGTCAAGAGCATCAGCACTGCCGTCTTGCGGCGGTCGCGGCGGTAGCCGAAATTGACCGCCATGGCCATCGTTCCGCTGCTCGAGATCAGCACGAAGGTCATGATGGCGATAAGGATCAGTGGAATGTCGGAGCCACCGATGCGCAGGGCGAAGACCTCGCTCGGATTGGGCCACGGCACGCGTGTTGAGATACGCGCGGTCATGTAGGAGAGCAGGAAGCAGCCGAAGATGAACGTGTCGCTGAGCAGGAAGATCCACATCATGGCCTTGCCCCAGGACACGTTTTTGAACGCCCGCTGATCCGAGGACCAGTCGGCGGCGATGCCTTGCAAGCCTGCGGGCCGCAGCTCTGTTCGGCCGATGTGGGCCAGTGTCGTCTCTGCCATCCGCCCATTCCTCCTAGGTCAGCAACCCTCGGCAAATGTCGATTAAAGTCGAAGCCCAGCCGGCCAGAAGCGCAAAGATGGCGAGCCAGATGAAAAGCAGGAAATGCCAGTACATGGCGCACAGCTCGACACTGAGGCGAAGCCGCTGCGGCTGCGCTCCGTTCCAGGCGCCGACGCTCGTTCTGCCCAGCCCGACCAGTCCTCCCAGTATATGCAGGCCATGCATTCCCGTTAGCAAGTAGAAGAAGCTGTTGGCCGGATTGGATGCCAGAAAATAGCCGTCCGCACTCAGTTCCCGCCATGCCACAAGCTGTCCAATCAGGAAGACGAGCGCCGTGAGTCCAGCGGTGGCGAGGCCAAGCCTGACCATGTCCACTTGACCCTTGCGCGCCGCGAGCGAAGCGCACTGTATCGCAATGCTGCTCAAGACCAGTACGCCGGTGTTAAGCCAGAGCAGGGGCGGGATGGGCAGCGGCCGCCAATCCGACAGCGCCATGCGCATGAAATAAGCACTGGTGAACAGCGCGAACAGGCAGCCGACGACGGCAAGGAAGACGCCGAGACCGATCTTTGCGGTCGGCAGCGCCGATCGGTCCAGAGCGACAAAATCCCCGATCATACCTTGCTCGAGCCACGGCTTCGTCATTAGCCGCTGATGGGAAAGCCACCACCCGGCAATACCGGCGATCACGAGCAGGAAGACCAGGATTACGCTCATGCCGGCTCCCTGGAGGGCGCGAAGGAGCCCGGAACGTTTTGCGGTATGAAGTCCTCCTTGGCTCCCGGTACGCTGTAGTCATAGGCCCAGCGATAGACGATCGGCAGATCCTTGCCGAAATTGCCGTGGGCGGGCGGTGTTTCGGGCGTCTGCCACTCGAGCGTCGTTGCCCGCCACGGATTGCCGCCAGCCTCACGGCCATGGCGGATGCTCCAGATGAGATTGAACAGAAACACAATCTGAGCAAAACCGACTATAAAAGCCATGATGCTGATAAACGAGTTCAGGTGGTGGGCCGATTCCGTCATGATCGTCATGTCGGTCAATTCGTTGTACCGCCGCGGCACGCCCATCAAGCCGAGATAGTGCATGGGAAAGAAGATCAGATAGGCGCCGAGGAAGGTGACCCAGAAATGGAACCGGCCCAGTGTCTCGTTCAGCATCCGGCCGGTGACCTTCGGATACCAGTGATAGATCGCTCCGAAGATTACGATGATCGGGGCAACCCCCATGACCATATGGAAATGGGCGACGACGAACATCGTGTCCGACAGCGGAACGTCGACGACGACATTGCCAAGAAATAGCCCAGTCAACCCGCCATTGACGAAGGTGACGATGAAGGCCAAGGCAAAAAGCATCGGGATGGTGAGGTGGATGTCACCGCGCCACAGCGTCAGCACCCAATTGTAGACCTTGATGGCTGTTGGGACGGCGATGATCAATGTCGTTGTGGCGAAGAAAAAGCCGAAATAGGGATGCATGCCACTGACATACATGTGGTGCGCCCAGACCACGAAGCTCAGCGCGCCGATGCCGACGATGGCCCAGACCATCATGCGGTAGCCGAAGATGTTCTTGCGCGCATGGGTGCTGATCAGGTCGGATACGATGCCGAAGGCCGGAAGCGCCACGATGTAGACCTCCGGATGGCCGAAGAACCAGAACAGATGCTGGAACAGGATCGGGCTGCCGCCGCCGTGCTGCAACTGTTCGCCCATCTCGACGATCGCCGGCATGAAGAAGCTGGTGCCGAGCGCCCGGTCGAGCAGCATCATCACGCAAGCAACGAACAGCGCCGGGAAGGCGAGCAGCGCCATGACGGTGGCGGTGAAAATACCCCAGACAGTAAGCGGAAGGCGCATCAGCGTCATGCCGCGCGTGCGCCCCTGCAGCACCGTCACGACATAGTTCAAGCCGCCCATGGTAAAGCCGACGATGAACAGGATCAGCGAGACAAGCATCAGGATGATGCCCCAGTCCTGGCCGCCTGGCGTACCGGTCATGATCGCCTGCGGCGGATAGAGCGTCCAGCCGGCACCCGTCGGTCCGCCGGGCGCAAAGAAGCTCGACACCAGGACCAGCACGGCGAGCAGATAGATCCAGTAGCTCAGCATGTTGACATAGGGAAAGACCATGTCGCGAGCACCAACCATCAACGGGATCAGATAGTTGCCGAAGCCGCCCAGGAAGAGTGCCGTGAGCAGGTAGATCACCATGATCATGCCGTGCATGGTGATGAACTGGTAGTAGGCTTCCGGGGTGATGAAGTCGAATGTGCCGGGGAAGCCGAGTTGCAGCCGCATCAGCCAGGATAGCACCAGCGCGACCATGCCGATCGCTGTCGCCGTCGCCGAATACTGGATGGCGATGACCTTGGCGTCCTGCGAGAAAACGTATTTCGTCCACCAGCTGTGCGGATGGTAGAGTTCCATTTCCGCGACTTCGGCCGGCGGTACCGCATCTGCAGGTGTGATATCGACCATAGGAACACCTCCGTGCCCTTTTCGGCCAGCCCGACAGCTCGGGCTTGCCGCATTAATTTCAATCCCGACGGCGCGCCGTCGTTCCGGCTTCCTACTCTGCCGAGCCCATCTGCTGGGGGGCGGACAGCTGCGCAAAAGTCTGCTGCTGGCCAAGCCACGCCAGATAGTCTTCCTGAGTATCGACCATGACCACGCCATGCATCATCGGATGTCCCTGGCCGCAGAGTTCGGCACACAGGACCTGGAAGGTTCCGGTCTTGGTCGGAGTGAACCAGAAATAGGTGACCGAGCCCGGGATCATGTCCATCTTGGCGCGGAATTCCGGCACGTAGAAATCGTGCAGCACATCGATCGAGCGGAGCAGCATCTTGACCGGTTTGCCTACCGGGAGGTGCAGGTCGGCCGCTTCCACTACGACATCGTCCTGACCGTTGGCATCGGTGGCGATGACGCCGAGTGGATTTTCAGCGTTGACGTCGCGAGTGTCGGATGTGCCGAGCTTGCCGTCCTTGCCGGGGAGGCGGAAACTCCATTGCCACTGCTGGCCGACGACTTCGACCTCGGTTGCGTCGCTTGGAACGTTAACGAACCGGCTCCAGACGAACAGGCCTGGAACGAGCAAAGCGGTGACGCCAACCGCGGTGACGACCGTCAGCCAGGATTCGAGCCGCCTGTTCTCAGGTTCGTATGCCGCCTGATTGCCTTCCCGATGACGGAAGCGGAAGACGCAATAGGCCATGAAAAGAACCACGGCGGCGAAGACGACACCGGTGATCCAGAAAGTTATGATGATGGTGTTGTCGATATAGTCCCAGTTCGAGGCAATCGGCGTCCACCACCATGGGCTCAGGAAGTGGAACAACACCGAGCCCACGACTATCAGAACGAGTACAAGCGCAACGGCCATGTCCCGGTTCCTCCCGGTATTCCAAGCGGCGCAAGCCGTCCCGGGAAATACCAAGTGCATCATAACTTGATTTGCGATGAAAATTCTAGAGCCGGCTGTGGGAAGGGCAAAAATACCATTTCGCCGCGCTGGCGGTCCTTCGGTTCGGCGGTGATCAGCGGCAGGCCCTCATCTATTTCCAGCTCACCCGCCCGATGCGGCCACGCGGCAAACATCGTCAGCGTGGAGTAGCCGGCAATGGCGGGCACGCCGAATGCGCCTAGCAGAACCACCGGAACGGCGATCGTCGGGGATCCCTCCACCTGCTCGACCGACAGCTCGACGAAGGGAGTGGAGCCACTTTATTGGCCGACAGATGTCACCCGCCAAACTGTGTTGCCGACGTCGTCGGCGATGAGCAGGGCCCCGGTTTTGTCGACAGCCAGGCCGACAGGCCGGCCGCGCGCCTTGTTGTCCTTGTCCAGGAAGTCAGTCACCACGTCGGTAGCGACGCCGCTCGGACGGCCGCCGCTGAATGGTACGAACACTACCTTGTAGCCATTGAAGCGCGTGCGGTTCCAGCTGCCATGCTCGCCAACGAAGGCGCCGCCGCGATATGCCTCGGGAAGGCTGGTTGCCGTATAGAAGGCCAGTCCCAGAGGGGCGACGTGGGAACTCAGTGCATAATCCGGAACGATCGCTTTTGCGACCAGGTCCGGACGTTGGGGCATGACGCGGGGATCGAGATGCTGGCCGTAATAGCTGTATGGCCATCCGTAGAAGCCGCCATCCTTTACCGAGGTCAGATAATCCGGCACGAGATTGGGGCCGAGCTCGTCGCGCTCATTGATCACTGCCCAGAGCGCCCCGGTCTGCGGCTCCCAGCTCAGGCCGTTTGGATTGCGCAAACCGCTGGCGAAAATGCGCGACCGGCCGGTGGCCCTGTCTACCTGCCAGATGGCGGCGCGGTTCTTCTCCGCCTCGATGCCGTTTTCGGCGACGTTGCTGTTCGAGCCGATGCCGACATAGAGCAGCGAGCCGTCGGGGCTTGCCACCAGGCTCTTCGTCCAATGGTGGTCGATCGGGCCGCCGGGCAGGGCGGTTAGCGGCGTCCCGGGCGCGGTGATCTTTGTGTCACCGGTGTTGTAGGGATAGCCGACGATGGAGTCGGTATTGGCGACGTAGAGATCGCTTCCCACCAGCGCCACGCCAAAGGGGGAGCTCAGGTGGTCGAGGAATACGCTGGTCAGCTCCGGCTTGCCATCGCCATCGGTGTCGCGCAGCAGCGTAATGCGGTTGCTTGGGCCGCTGTCGCCGCCCGAGGTGACCCAGGATTCGATCCAGCCCATCACCAAATCCTTGGGCCGTTTGATCGGTTCGCCACCCGGCGCCTTGGACTCGACCACCAGGACGTCGCCATTGGGCAGCACGTAAAGCGACCGCGGATGCTGCAAGCCGTGGGCATAAGCCTGGATCTGCAGCCCCTGCGCGACGGTCGGCTTTTCGTCGTTCTTCCATCCGACCACGGAAGCGAGATGCATGGGCGGGAAGAAATATTGGATCGGCTCCGGCAGGTTTGGATTCGGCCCTATCTGACTGCTGGGATCCGGGTCGTTGCCGCTGCACGCTGCAAGAGTGATCGCCGCAGTGCAAACGAGGACGGACACCGCGATGCGCCTGGTCTGACCGATGGAGCTTGCTATGCGCATCAATCCGCCACTCCGACGTGATGCCGGTACACCATGGACCAGCCCAGCCAACCAGTGAAGATGAGGATGAGCACGACAACCGCCGAGAGGATCAAGCCGGTAGGAACGATGGAGGTCCATGCATCGCGGGTGTGCACGAGCATGTTGATGATGGATAACGCCAGCGCCAGAAGATTGCCGAGCACGTGCGGCCAGGCGGGGGGCTGTGCCCTTATCAGCGGATTGGCCAGGAAATCGATCAGCCCCGCGATCGCTGCTAGGCAGCCCATGATCACGCCGACGGTAACCAGCCAAGCGGAGAAGTCAGCCCACATCACCTCCGCTGTTCGCCAATAGGCTAGATCCGTCAGCAGGGTGCCGACGAAGCAGGCGATCGGAAATGGCACGAGCATCGGATGAATAGGATGTCCCGCAATCCTGGCCGTCGAACGCGGATTGTCACCGACCATAATGCGCCATCCTTCCTATTCTCGTCCAAACAACCGCCTGCCCGGCCTCCGGCGGCTGTTGCCGAGAGACCGGCAGACGATCGATAGATCCGTCAGGCCCAAAAAAGGGCGCTGGCTGGCTGCGCCTGTTAGGCGGCGGACTGGGTCGGCGGGTTCTGATACATCATCCAGAGCTCGATCGCCGCCAGCACGGCGACCAGAATGCCGATCACGACATGCACGGTCATCGCCGTGGTCGCCTGGAATCCAAGCACCCAAGGCGATGCGAGAACCCACAGTCCGACGACCAGGTTCACCCACTCTTCCCACACGGCAAATGCTGCGAGGGCGGCAACCGAAAGCACGACGATCAAGATTCCGCTGCCGAGGGCGTTCTGCGTCTGCGGGCCTGCCGCAAATGCGAAGATCCAGGGAGAGAAGAACAGAATTGCCCCAAGGATCAGGTTGGCTACGTCACAGAGCCTGGCGTTTGTCCACTGGTTCATGGCATCCTCCATAAGGAGCGTTTATGGCTCCCGAGTTCGGCAAGGTGGTGCCTGAGTTCGGCGCGATACGCCCGAAGCCGCTCACTCCGTGTCGCGGCAGTGCCCTTGCCCGGCCGGAGTTGCGCATGTGGCGAACTCCAGTCAAATCCGGCTATCTAACTGAATTCCGGGCTTTATGTTCCATTGGGCACCGGCACGCCTGGATCAATTGATGGTGATCGAACAAATCCAAACCTGCCTGTCAGGGGGCGGCGGGGCCGCGGCGCGTAGCTCATTCTGTCTTTTTATCGAGCCGGTGAAACATTTCTCATGGATCGCAGTTCTTGGATCCAGAGGAGTTGAATAAGGGCAACCTGATTGCACGGGAGGAGCGCGGACGGCACAACTATAAATACGCTCTGCATAGAATACTTCGCAACTGGAAGCTCTCGCTTGTCTTGGTTGCCGCCGAAGCTTGTTTGAAAGACGGCGGTCGCCGCCGAAAAGATTTCTAAATGAAAATAGCCCAGATCGCACCGCTAACCGAATCCGTGCCGCCCCGAACCTACGGTGGAACCGAGCGAATTGTTTCGTATCTGACCGAAGAACTTGTCCGACAGGGCCATGAGGTGACGCTGTTCGCCAGCGCCGATTCTCGTACCTCAGCCGAGCTGGTGCGATGTTGCGACGTCGCGCTGCGCCTGAACCCAAGGGTCCAGGACGGTGGTCCGCACCATGTTATGATGCTTGAACGGGTGCGCCGGCGAGCCGATGAATTCGACGTTTTACATTTCCACGTCGATGTTCTGCACTTCCCCATAATTCGGGATTTTGCCAGACGAACGGTTACCACGCTTCACGGCAGGCTCGACCTGCCCGATCTGGCGCAGCTTTATGCGATGTTCGACGACGTTCCCCTGGTCTCGATTTCCTTCGACCAGCGCCGGCCCATGCCGCCCGTCAATTGGGTTGGAACCGTGCATCACGGCCTGCCCCGCGATCTTCTGCCATTCCACCCGAACACCTCTGGCTATCTTGCGTTTCTCGGTCGCATCTCGCCGGAAAAGGGGCCGGAAACGGCTATAGAAATAGCAGCGCGGGCCGGGTTTCCCCTGAAGATCGCCGCCAAGATCGACAAGGTGGACCAGTCGTTCTGGAAAGAAAGGGTCGAGCCGCAAGTGCTGCGGCATTCGAACGTGGAGTTCATTGGCGAGATCGATGAGCGGCAAAAGGCGGATTTTCTGGGCAATGCGATAGCGCTTTTGTTTCCGATCGACTGGCCGGAACCCTTCGGGCTCGTAACGATCGAAGCAATGGCCTGCGGTACGCCGGTGGTTGCGTTCCGGCGTGGCGCCGTCCCGGAGATCATCGATGACGGTGTGTCCGGATGGATCGTGGATACGGTGGAGGAAGCCGTGGGCGCGCTCCGGCGCATAGACAGCCTCGATCGCGCACGAGTGCGGCAGACGTTCGAGAAGCGGTTCACGGTCGAGCGCATGTGCAGCGATTATGTGGCACTCTACCGAGCACTCACGAGCGGCACGGCAGACGCAGTTGCCCCCACAAACGAGCTCTCCAGAAATATCGCGATGGTGGCTGTGCCGGGCTGAGGAACCGACTAATCCACATACAGACCACGACGGCGGAGTCCGGGAGCGCCTGCGGGGTCTTGTCGCCGGGCGCGGCGATCGCGCCAGAAGCCTTTGATCAGCAGCAAGCCTTCCCGGGGCTAATGCTTTCGCGAGCGGCGGCGCACTGCCGCCCGGTCCGGATTGACGCGCGCTGCTTTCGCTGCAAAGGTGTTTTAACGACTTGTTTACCATGCGTCAGTCAGGGGTGGGGGGAATTTGGAACGGTTTCTGGGCGCGAACCGCCTTAATTGGGATGATCGGGCCGAACTGCACTCGACCGACACAACGGGCAGCTACCACATCGAGAATGTGCTGGCCGGCGGATCCAATCTCTATGAGCTGGAAACGCGCGAGCTCGGCGATATCGCCGGCAAGGATATCGTCCACCTGCAGTGTCACATCGGTCTTGACACGATCAGCCTGAAGAATCTCGGCGCAGGCAGCGTGACCGGGCTCGACTTTTCACCGACGGCGATCGTGGCGGCGCGGGATTTTGCTGCGAAGGCAGGCACCGACGTGCGCTTCGTGGAAGCGCCACTGTTCGAGGCGCTGGAAGCGCTCGGCCGGACCTTTGATATCGCTTACGTTACTTGGGGTTCGGTAAACTGGCTGGACGACGTGTTCCGTTGGGCGCGGGTGGTTGCCGATCTTCTGCGACCCGGCGGCCGTCTCTACATGGCCGAGGGCCATCCATTGATGTTTCAGTGCGATCGAAAGGCCGCGGCCCTGGAATTGAAGCACGATTGGCGAACGCCGATAGCTCGGCCGCTCGCCTGGAACGAGGAACTGACCTACACCGGCGATGATCGCATCTTGAAGCATCCTCGCTATTATGAATGGATCCACCCGATCAGTGACGTGGTGAATGCGCTGATTTCAGCTGGTCTGACGCTCGATTTTCTCAATGAGCATGACACGGTTTCGTGGCAGCACTTTTCATTTGCCGTGCGGGCCGGCAAGGATATGTACGGCTTGCCGGAGAACTCTCCCAAGATACCGATGGCCTATTCCATTGGCGCGACGAAGCGCAGCGTCGGCAAGATACCATACCTTGTGTCTCCCAAGGCGATTGAGGGGCACTAGTCCAGGTCAATGCTCTGACCTACTCGGGTCGGAGCGTCGAAATGTGCAATGGCGCTCGTGCGCCTCGATCTTCCGAGCAAGGCTGATCTAGCTGGCGTTTCATGTTGGTCCGCATCGTGCAGCCCGCCTTCAGCATCGCTGTCGGTATCGCAGCCGGCGTCAGCCGTCGGAAAATGAAATTTCTCAGGAGTATGAAGGTCAAATTAAACATTGAAAGCTAATGTTCCTCATCGGGTCGACCCCGAGAACCTGAAAATGGCACTTGAGGAATCGCCTATTGGCTTTTTTCCGCGCTAGGTTCAACGGCATCAAGGAGGCCGTCTTTTCGTCGGCAAATATTCCGGCGGCGATCGCGTTTGTCGTCATCCTTGTCAGCGCAGCGTTCGCGGAGCACCAGAACAAAATCGTCTCGGACCAGGCCGTCCGTGCGGACGTGCTGACCAAGGTCAATCTCATCCGCGCCAAGCTCGAAGGCAATATCAATGGAAACCTCCAGCTCGTGCGTGGACTGGTCGCCGCGGTCGTGACCGAGCCCTATATGGGACAGCAACGCTTCGCCTCGCTCGCGAGCAATCTGTTTGGCGCCGACTCGCAATTGAACGATATTGCCGGCGCGCCCGATCTGGTCGTTTCCCTTATGTATCCGATGGAGGGTAACGAGCAGGCGATGGGTCTGGACTACCGCAAGAACGAGCGGCAGCGTGCGGCTGCGCTAAGGGCGCGAGACGAACGCAAGCTGGTGCTTGCCGGTCCCGTCGACCTGAAACAGGGAGGACAAGGCTTCATCGGCCGCTTTCCGGTCTTCGTGCCGAGCGCTGGCAATACGGAAAGGTTCTGGGGTATCATTTCCGCCGTTGTCGACGTGCAGCGCCTTTACAGAGCGAGCGGCTTGCTTGACGACGATCTCGGGATCGACGTAGCGCTGATCGGCAGGGACGCCCTCGGTCACCGAGGTGGTCAATTCTACGGCAATGAGGAGATCAGCAAAAGCGATCCCGTGACGGCTGACGTTTTGCTTCCTTCCGGCTCGTGGCAGCTCGCGGCCATTCCCAAAAATGGCTGGCCTTCGACGCCAAGCAACGCATGGTTGTTGCGCGCGATCATGGCGACGGCCGGAGCCTTGGTTGTGTTCCCTTTCCTGGTCACAGGCCGCCTGATTGGCGAAAGACAGCGCAATTATGCGGAATTGCGTCGATTGTCACGACGCTTGGAACTCGCTCTGGAAGCTTCGGCTATTGGGGTTTGGGAACACGATCTCGCGACCAACGAGCTTACGTGGGATGATCGCGTCAACGAAATATATGGCAAACCAACCGGCGAGCACCGGGGCTACCCAGACTGGGCGGGAGCAATCCACCCAGATGATTTGGCTGGCGCCAACGCGGACTTCGACAGGGCGGTGGCCAGCGGAAGACCATATTTGTCGGAGTACCGGATTGTGCGTCAGGATGGCGAGATCCGTCATGTCCGGTCCAAGGCGATCCTTTACCGGGTCGCAAACGACACCCCAAAAATGATCGGCGCGGAATGGGACGTGACTGCCGACGTCCTGCTGAACAAGGATCTGGTTCGTGCAAAACAGCTGTCCGAGTCGAAAAATGCAGAACTCGAGTCGGCCAAAGCGCGCATAGAGCACATCGCGCTTCATGATTCGCTGACCGGCTTGCCCAACCGGCGTTACCTCGACCAGGTACTGGAACATTACGCGGCAAACGCCAGGCGCTCAGGCGGGCACGCGGCACTGCTTCACATAGATCTGGATCGGTTCAAGCACATCAACGATACGCTGGGCCACGCCGCCGGTGACGCGATGTTGGTTCACGCGTCAACCGTGCTCAGGTCGAAGGTCGGCGACGAGGGATTCGTCGCCCGTATCGGAGGAGACGAATTCATCGTTCTGTGCGTGGTGCGCGACGATACCAAGCAACTGGCGCTGCTCGCCGACCGCATCATCAGCCAGATGCGCGAACCCGTCTACTATCAGGGTCATCGATGCCGTTTTGGTGTCAGCGTGGGAATCGCTGTCGATAACGCAAAAGATGTCGAAGCCAAACACCTGCTGGTGAACGCCGATATCGCCCTTTACCGAGCAAAGGGGCGGGGCCGCAATCGATACGAATTCTTCACCGACGCGATGCAAAGCGAAATCGTCGATACTAAGCGGATTGCCGACGAAATTCTCGGCGGCCTCGAGCGCAACGAGTTCATCCCCTTCTACCAGCCCCAATTTGACGCAAAGACGCTCGAAATCGTTGGGGTTGAGGCGCTGGCGAGGTGGAAACATCCAACAAAGGGTATTTTGGCGCCCGACGTCTTCCTGAGAATTGCAGAAGAACTGAACGTCGTCTCGATCATCGACCAAGCCATATTGAAGCAATCGCTTTCGGATTTCGAAGAGTGGTCCGCTGCAAAACTTCACATTCCGCGGGTGTCGGTCAATGTCTCGGCCAGGCGCCTTCAAGACGAGGAGCTCATCAAGAGCCTGCGAGAACAAAATATCAAGAAAGGAACAGTTTCGTTCGAGCTTGTTGAGTCGATTTTCCTGGACGAGAACGACGACCTTGTCACCTGGAATATCGAGCAGATAAAAGAGCTGGGGATTGACGTCGAAATAGACGATTTTGGTACCGGCTACGCTTCGATGGTCAGTTTGCTGAAGTTGCAGCCGCGCCGGCTGAAGATAGATCGGCAGCTGGTCACCCCAATCGTCAAATCTCCGCAGAGAAGGCAGGTTGTCTCGTCGATCATTGAAATCGGCAAGTCGCTGGGTATCGAGGTCGTGGCGGAAGGCGTCGAGACGATGCAGCATGCACGGCTACTCAAGGGCCTAGGCTGCGACATATTGCAGGGTTATGCGTTCGGCCACGCATTCGATTCCGAGGGACTTAAGACCTTTGTCAGATCGCGGCGCCTGCGCACGGCCAGCTGAGCCTCGGCGCCAGAGTTTTATCGAGCCGACCGCCTTGACGTTGCGGTCCATAGGCGCACAGCGGACAAAGCAGAAAACAACGCCAAACCTCAGATCAGCAGCAGGCCCTTCATGCTGGAGTGGCCTTTCCTGCCGATGATGATGTGGTCGTGAACGGCAATGCCAAGCGGTTTGGCCGTCTCTATGATCAGCTTGGTCATCTCGATGTCGGCGCGCGACGGCGTCGGGTCTCCCGACGGATGGTTATGCGCCAGAATGATCGCCGTGGCGGAGAGCTCCAAGGCGCGCCTGACCACCTCGCGCGGATAGACCGGTGTGTGGTCGACGGTGCCGACCTGCTGGACTTCGTCGGCGATCAGCGCGTTTTTCTTGTCGAGGAACAGGATGCGGAACTGCTCGCGCTCCTCGAAGGCCATCACCGACCGGCAGTATTCGAGAACCTGCGTCCAGGTCGACAACAGCTCGCGGCCGGCGATCTCGCCGCGCGCCATGCGCTGCGCCGTTGCCGCAACCACCTTGAGGTCGAGCGCCACCGCCGGGCCGATGCCCTTCACCTCCTGCAGGCGCTCGACGGGCGCACCGAGGACCTCGGCCAATGTACCGAAGCGTGCCAGCAATGCCTTGGCGACAGGCTTGGTGTCGGCGCGCGGGATCAGCCGAAACAATAAAAGCTCGAGCAGTTCGTAGTCGGGGAGGGTGTTGGTACCGGCGGCGAAGCGCTCGCGCAGGCGGTCGCGATGGCCGAGATAATGCGGCTTGTTGGCGGCCACCGCCTTCGCGGGCGATCGCACTGGCCTTTCGGGAAAGAAGGCCCGCTCGTCGTCGTCACCATTCATGACTGCCCCACCCAGCATTTGCCGGGCAAGGTAACGCCCGATCTGCCAGACACTAGGCCCGCAGGCCGGGGCGGTCGAGGTTTTTTGGCGACAGCGTGAAGATCTCGCAGCCGGTCTCGGTGACGCCGATCGTGTGCTCGTACTGCGCCGACAGCGAACGGTCGCGCGTCACCGCGGTCCAGCCGTCCGACAGCACTTTCACATGCGGCCGGCCGAGATTGATCATCGGCTCGACGGTGAAGATCATGCCCGGCCGCATCTCGACGCCTTCGCTGGCGCTGCCGTAATGCAGGATATTCGGCGCGTCGTGAAACAGCCGGCCAACCCCGTGGCCGCAGAAATCGCGCACCACCGAGCAACGCTCGGCTTCGGCATAGGTCTGGATGGCGGCGCCGATGGCGCCGGTTCGGGCGCCCGGCTTGATTGCCGCGATGCCGCGCATCAGGCACTCATACGTGACTTCGAGCAGCCGCTCCGCGGCACGCTTGATCGTGCCCACCGGATACATGCGCGAGGAGTCGCCATGCCAGCCGTCGAGGATATAGGTGACGTCGATATTGACGATGTCGCCATCCTTCAACGGCTTGCTGTCGGGTATGCCGTGACAGACGACGTGGTTGATCGAGGTGCAGGATGATTTCGTGTAGCCACGGTAGTTGAGCGTCGCCGGAAGCGCGCCATGGTCCATCCCGAACTCGAAGACGAAGCGATCAATCGCTTCGGTGGTGACGCCGGGCGCCACAATCGGTACCAGTTCGTCGAGGCAGCGCGCGGTGAGATCACAAGCCTTGCGCATGCCGACAAAACCTTCCTCGTCGTAAAGACGGATCTGGCCGGTGTTTCTGAGCGGTGCCGTGGCGGCGTCGAGATAGGTGACCATTTTTGTCCGTCTTGCAGGGATGCGAGGCGTGGATGAGCCCCGCGAGAGAAATCCCCCCAGATTTGGCACTGGAAAGCGCAAGGTTCAAGGACGAACTGCCGGCGACGGCCGAAGACCGGCGATATTCATGCCTGGGAGCATTCTCCTTGCCTGCAGCGGCTCATGCTTCCGCCGGGTTCATCTGGCTACCGCAGTGACGACACATTTCTAGGCGAGAAGTCGGCCCAAGCGTTAGCCGCCACGGCAACTTTTTGCGACGAACGGCGCTGCTGCGGGGGTCGGTTCGGGAGAGATCGAATGGACAGACTGCAATTCGAGGTGCCGGTGCGGATCGCGCCTGTGCCCGGCCAGCCGGTCGAGGAAATCTACAGTGTCGAGCAGGCGCTCGATTTCCTGCAAACGTGGCCGGTTCGCCGGAAGGGACCAACCTACCAGGCCGCGTTCAATGCCTGTTTTGGCGCCACGGTGGACATCGTCGAGACCGAAGACGCATGGCGGGCCTTCATGGCCTTTTGCCGGGTGAGCCGCCTGCTTGCCAGGGACATGATGGTTCCGCGCAAGCGCGGCGGCGAGGCGAGGGGACTGCGGGCGTAGACAGCCTTCGACGTAGTCCTCAGTCGTCTTCGCCTCTTGTTGCCGACATCCCTATCAGAGTGGCGGGTCCAGCAAAGCTTGCGCAGCATCACGCTGGCGATAGACATAATGCCAAGTTGAAATGCTGGTACGCCCAAGGGGAATCGAACCCCTGTTACCGCCGTGAAAGGGCGGTGTCCTGACCGCTAGACGATGGGCGCGCTCAGATGTGAGCGCTTATAGTTGCGTCGCGACAAACCGGCAACCCGTCTGCCGCCGGCTGCGACAACTTTTTTCCTTTGGCTCCAAACCGCGTCTTTCCGACAGCCAAGCTGGTTTTTGCGGCATGATGCAACGCCGCCGAAGGGCCTTCGCGGTGACGGAAGATCCTCGCCCTAGCCGCGCCTGCGGCAGCGCCAGTTCCAGTCGCGCTCCGGTCCGACATCGACGTGAACGGATTCGGTGTGGCAGTAGGTGCCGACGCCGCCGCGGCCCGGCATGGTGCGGATGTAGCTCGCCAGTTCCCACTTCGAGACGCCGGGGACCTGGATGTCGGCGGCGGCGCAGTACATGTGCAGCGAATTCTTGGCGCCGTTGGCGCGGCGGTTGCGGGTCGGATCGCGATAGCCGGAGGTGACCGTCATCTTGCGGCCGTAGTGGCCTTCGATCGTCTTCAGCACGCGAACCAGCGACGGCTTCAAGCAGGCGACATCGACGCTTTCGTTCTGTTTCAGGAGGCCGTTGGGCGCCAGCCGGGCAAGGCCGGCGGCGGAGGCGACCTGGTAGGCGCCACCCGAACCTTCGTCTTCGTTGAGATCGACGTCACTCTCATCGTCGAGGCCGGATTTGCGCTTGATCTCGAACAGCGCCGTCTGTCGCACGCCGGGCAGCGCATCGGCCGTGAAGTGGCTGGTATCGCCCGTCGACACCAGCTGCACCGGCTTTTCAGCCGGGTTGGCCGAAGCCAGGGTCACGGTAGGTTTTGCCGCAGGCGTCGCCTTGGCCTGCATGACCGTTGGCTGCCCGCCCGATCTGCTGTTGGCCGGCGATGCTGCCGAAGCGGGGGTGGCGCTGAACAGCGAGGCCAGGAAGTTTTTCTTCGGTGCGTAGGCCTGTGGCTGCGGCATCTCACCGGCGGTCACATAGACCGGGTTGTTCATCGCCGGCGCGGCGGCCTTGGCGTCGGGCTTCGATGCATCAGCACTGTTCTGCGCCACGGCCTGTTCGGCCGTCTGGGCGTTTGGTTGCAGCGGCTGCGGCGTGTGTGCCGCGATCGTCTCGGCTGCCGTGGGGACGGCGATCGGGAAGCCAGCGTCGAGCTTGGCCCCTGGCTTGGCCACCGGCACATAGGCGACCTGCTCGGGAAGGTTGGCGTCGCCGTCGGCATTCATCGTCATTTGTGCGCTTGTCATCTGCGACGATGATGCGGCCGTGTTGGCCTGGGGCGCACCGGCGGCCGTGCTGATTTCGGTAGCCGAGGTATTGTAGCCTGGCATGCCGACCGACATGGTCGGGTCGCCGGCCGAGGTGCAGGACGCCAGGAGCACCGAGAAAAGCGCCGCCACAATGGCGCGGCTTTCTCCCTTCGCGAGGCGCGATCCTGCTGATCTCAAAACAAAATTCCCCCTCGATATCCGACCGGTTCGTCATTGGCGCGGCGTCGAAACGCCTCGTCG
The DNA here is from genome assembly GCF_040321495.1 of Mesorhizobium sp. M0408. NCBI lineage: Bacteria > Pseudomonadati > Pseudomonadota > Alphaproteobacteria > Hyphomicrobiales > Phyllobacteriaceae > Mesorhizobium > Mesorhizobium sp. M0408. The sequence goes on from NZ_JAMYRO010000029.1 coordinate 43,721, forward strand.
AAATGACCCTTGTTCCCCGAACCGGAAACGAGACCTGTGTCAAATCTGCAAGCCTCAAAGTAATTTGGCGGCTAGAGGATGAATCAAGGCTGCTCAGGGTTGACGGCACCATTTCGCCCGCTTTTGGCGGCGCGTCAACTCACCACACATTACAGATGGTTACACGCGCACCTTGACATAGGTGCCGGGGGCTTCGCCTAGAACTTGCATATGCTCGCCCGGTTTGCGGGCCGGTACGCGGGTATTGTCCTTGGCTTCGATCCAGCGTTGCCAGTGCGGCCACCAGGAACCGGGATGGTCGGTGGCCCCGGCGAGCCACTGGTCGAAGTCGCCGGCCGGCTTGCCGCCGGTCCAGTAGTGATATTTCTGCGCTGCCGGCGGATTGACGACCCCGGCGATGTGGCCGGAGCCGGCCATGACGTAATCGACCTCGCCGCCGAAATATTTCGAGCCGAGGAATACCGACAGCGCCGGCGCGATATGGTCCTCCTTAGAGGCGAGGTTGTAGACCGGCATGGTAACGTCCTTCAGCGAAACCGTGCGGCCCGCCAGTTCCATCATGCCTTGCGAAAGCCTGTTCTCGAGATAGCAATTGCGCAAATAGAAAGAATGGTTGGCAGCGCCCATGCGGGTCGAATCGGCATTCCAGTAGAGCAGGTCGAAGGGCAGGGGATCCTTGCCGCGCATGTAGTTGTTGACGACATAGGGCCAGATCAGGTCGCCCGAGCGCAGCATGTTGAATGCAGTCGCCATCTTGGTGCCGTCGAGATAGCCTTTTTCGTTCATCGCCTTTTCGACGGCCGCGACCTGTTCCTCGTCGACGAACACTTTTAGATCGCCGGCATAGGTGAAATCGACCTGGGTGGTGAAGAAGGTCGCCGATTTGATGCGGTGGTCGCCTTCCTGCGCCATCAGCGCCAGGGCCGCCGCCAGAAGCGTGCCGCCGACGCAATAGCCGATGGCGTTGACGTCCTTTTCGCCGGTGGCCTTCTCGATCGTGTCGAGGCCGTATTGCAGGCCCTCCCTGATATAGGCCTCCCAGCTCTTGGCGCCGTGCCGCTCGTCCGGGTTAATCCAGGAGATTACGAACACGGTGTGGCCTTGCTCGACCGCCCAGCGAATGAAGGATTTTTGCGGGTTGAGGTCGAGGATGTAGTATTTGTTGATCCATGGCGGGCAGATCAGCAGCGGCCGCTTGAGCACGGTGTCGGTAGTCGGCTCGTATTGCAGGATTTCGGCGACGTCGCTGCGGCCGACCACCTTACCCGGGGTGGCGGCGAGATTCTTGCCGATCTCGAAGGGCGAATAATCTGCCTGCCGCAGCTTCAGGTCACCCTTGCCCGCGGCGATGTCCTCGGCAAGCATCTTCATGCCGCGCACCAGGTTTTCGCCGTTGGAGGCGACAGTCTCGCGAAACAATTCCGGATTGGTCAGGATGAAATTCGACGGCGAGATGGCATTGGACACCTGCTTGACATAAAAGCCGGCCTTGTGGCGGGTGTGCTCGTCCAGGCCGTCGGCGTGCTCGACCAGTTCGGCCGCCCAGCGCGAGGTGACCAGATACGCCTGTTTGACGAAATCGAAGAAGGCGTTGCGGCCCCATTCCGGGTCCTGGAAACGCTTGTCACCGCGCTCGGGCTTGACCGCGTCCTCGGCGTCCTCGGCGCCGGCGCCGATGCGCTGGACGGCGTTGGCCCAGACGGTCATGTAGCCGGAAAACAGCCGCGTTTGCGCCTCCAGCGCGCGCTGCGGGTCGGAGAGCCAGTACTCGGTGAGCTTGGAGAACGTCTTCACCATGTCGACGACCGGCTCGGCGACGTGATCGCGCACCTCGCCCTTTTCCCGCGGCTCGGCCCATGCCGAGGCGGCCTTTCCGGCCTGCTCGATCATGCGGGCCATGTTCAGAGCGAAGCGCTCCGGGTCCTTCACCAGATATTGCTCGACGGTCGAAGGTTGGTCATCTTCCGCTTTGCCCGAATCGGGTGTTTTGGACATGGTTCGCGGGGTTCCTCCCGAAGCGTTTTGTTGACATATTACCATGGGATATCGAACAGGGTCCAATGTGCTCTAACCCGGCCGCCAGGAAAACAATATGACGATTAATATTGGCAAGAACGTTTTTTCCGGCACTGGTCGTTTTTGCCGCATGGCGCTCGTGCTGTTGGCGATGGCCGGTTGCACGAGCAGCAACATGGAAGGTGCGGCGCCCGCCACCGGCCTTGTCGGCGCGAAGGACACCGGTTCCTATCCGAACCTGAACATCCGGCCGCAGGTGGCGGCCGAGCAATTCACCGACGAGGAAAAGAACGCCAAGCTCGCCCAACTGAAGGCCGAGGAGCAGAGCCAGGCCGCCAAGGGCGGCGGCGTCAAGGTTGCGGACCAGGCAGCGCTGGACCAGCTGGCAAAAAAACACGGCGCCGAGGCGCTGAAGCAGATCGAAGGCAAATGCGACCCCGCTCTCGACCCTAGTTGCAAATAAGCTTATACGCGCGACCGCAACCTCACTGTCTGGAACTGCCATGGAAGAATTTCACAAGGTCCGCCGGCTTCCGCCCTATGTCTTCGAACAGGTCAACCGGCTGAAGGCCAGCGCCCGTTCGCGCGGCGCCGACATCATCGACCTTGGCATGGGCAATCCGGACCTGCCGACGCCCAAGGCCATCGTCGACAAACTCTGCGAGGTGGTACGCGATCCGCGCACGCACCGCTATTCGTCGTCGCGCGGCATTCCGGGCCTGCGTCGTGCCCAGGCCAACTACTATGCCCGCCGCTTCGGTGTGAAGCTCGACCCGGACAGCCAGGTGGTGGCGACGCTCGGCTCGAAGGAGGGCTTTGCCAATATGGCGCAGGCGATCACCGCCCCCGGCGATGTGATCCTGTGCCCCAACCCGACCTATCCGATCCACGCCTTCGGCTTCATTATGTCAGGCGGCGTCATCCGCTCGCTGCAGGTCGAGCCGGACGACGGCTTCATCCCGGCGTTGGAGCGCGGCATCCGCCATTCGATCCCGAAGCCGCTGGCACTGATCCTCAATTATCCATCCAACCCGACGGCACTGGTCGCTTCGCTCGATTTCTACAAGGAGGTGGTGGCCTTCGCCAGGAAGAACGACATCATCATCCTGTCGGATCTTGCCTATTCGGAGATCTATTTCGACGGCAATCCGCCGCCTTCGGTGCTGCAGGTGCCGGGCGCCATAGACGTCGCCGTCGAGTTCACCTCGATGTCGAAGACCTTTTCGATGCCGGGCTGGCGCATGGGTTTTGCGGTCGGCAATGAACGGCTGATCTCGGCGCTGACGCGAGTGAAATCCTATCTCGACTACGGCGCCTTCACGCCAATCCAGGTGGCGGCGGCGCATGCACTCAACGGCGACGGCGCCGACATCGCCGAAGTGCGCGACGTCTACCGCAAACGCCGCGATGTCATGGTCGACGCTTTCAGCCGCGCCGGCTGGATCATTCCCGCACCGGCGGCTTCGATGTTCGCCTGGGCGCCGATCCCGGAGCCGTTCAAGCACCTGGGCTCGCTTGAATTCTCCAAGCTCCTGATCGAGCACGCCGACGTCGCGGTGGCGCCGGGCGTCGGCTTCGGCGAGCATGGCGACGATCACGTGCGCATCGCGCTGGTCGAAAACGAGCACCGGATCCGGCAAGCGGCGCGCAATATCAAGCGCTTCCTCGCATCCAGCGCCAAGCAGCCGAATAACGTCGTGCCGCTCGCCGCGCATCGCTGATTTTCTACACATCAACCGACTGAATGGGGCGTCGCCGGACATGGCTGAAGCGTTGCGTGTTGGAATTGCCGGGCTCGGCACCGTCGGTGCGTCTGTGGCCCGCGTGCTGCGCGACAAGGCGGCCGAACTGACGCGGCAGTGCGGACGCGACATCGTCGTGTCGGCGGTTTCGGCCCGCGATCCCAAACGCGACCGCGGCGTTGATCTTGGCACAGCACAGTGGTTCGACGACGCCGTCAAGATGGCGCAGACCGCCGAGATCGACGTGTTCGTCGAGCTGATCGGCGGCGACGAAGGCCCATCACGCTCGTCCGTCAAGGCGGCGCTCGAGGCCGGCCGCCATGTCGTCACCGCAAACAAGGCGTTGCTTGCCAAACACGGCGTAGCATTGGCCGAGATCGCCGAGAGGAAAGGCGTGCTGCTCAATTACGAGGCGGCGGTGGCCGGCGGCATTCCGGTTATCAAGACAATGCGCGAGGCGATGGCTGGCAATTCGGTGACCCGCGTTTTCGGCATCCTCAACGGTACCTGCAACTACATTCTGACGCGCATGGAAGCCGAGGGCCTGTCTTTCGATGCCTGCCTGAAGGATGCGCAACGGCTGGGCTATGCCGAAGCCGACCCGACCTTCGACATCGAGGGTCACGACACCGCGCACAAGCTGTCGATCCTGACCAGCCTTGCCTTCGGCACGAGGATCGCCGCCAACGATATCTACATGGAAGGCATCTCCAACATCAGCCAGGCCGACATCCGCGCGGCCGGCGATCTCGGCTACCGGATCAAGCTGCTTGGCGTCGCCCAACGCACCGAAAGCGGCATCGAGCAGCGCGTGCACCCGACCATGGTGCCGACGGCCTCGGTCATCGCGCAGGTGCACGGTGTCACCAATGCGGTGGCGATCGAAACCGACATCCTCGGCGAATTGCTGCTTTCCGGCCCTGGCGCCGGCGGCAACGCCACCGCGTCGGCGGTGATCGGCGACATTGCCGATATCGCCAAGAGCCGGCCTGGCTTCCAGCATGGTCCGGTCTTCGGCCGGCCGGCGAAGGAATTGAAGCCTTACAAGAAGGCGCTAATGCGCAGCCATGCCGGCGGTTATTTCATCCGGCTGACCGTGCACGACCGCCTCGGCGTTTTCGCGGCAATAGCCAAGCGCATGGCCGACAACGACATTTCGCTGGAATCGATCGTCCAGCATGCCGCCGGGCCGGAAACCGAGGCACAGAAGACCGTCATCCTAGTGACCCACGAGACGACCGAGGCGGCGGTGCGCAAGGCCGTCGACGGCATCACCAGGGACAGCCTTCTGACCGACAAGCCGCAAGTCATCCGCATCGAGCGGGCCGGATAGCAGTCTCACATTTTGCGTTTAATCGATTGATATTGCTGCGCTTTCAAAAAGGTCCAGCGCAGGTCTTGCTGTTGTCACGGGGCTTTGACACAAGAAGCGCGTCTCTGGCGGGAGGCTAAACTGCCAACGAGGATTGTCCATCGATGAATGTGGCCCAGAACATTGTCGCCGGCCTCGACCGGATACTGACCATGGAATTGGTGCGCGTCACCGAACGCGCCGCGGTCGCGGCCGCCAGATTGCGCGGACGCGGCGACGAGAAAGCCGCCGACCAGGTCGCGGTCGATGCCATGCGGCAGGAGCTCAACCGTCTTGCCATCAACGGCACGGTGGTGATCGGCGAGGGCGAGCGCGACGAGGCGCCGATGCTCTATATCGGCGAGGAGGTCGGTACCGGCAAAGGCCCGGCTGTCGACATAGCGCTCGATCCGCTCGAAGGCACGACGATCTGCGCCAAGAACCTGCCCAACGCATTGGCCGTTATCGCCATTGCCGAAAAAGGCAGCCTTTTGTTCGCGCCGGACGTCTATATGGACAAGATCGCGATCGGCCCGGGCTATGCCGACGGCATCATCGACATCGATGCCTCGCCGGCCGAAAACATCGCCAGCCTGGCCAGGGCCAAGGGCGTGCCGGTGGCGGAGATCACCGCCTGTATTCTCGACCGGCCACGCCATGGCGCCTTGATCAAAGCCGTGCGGGCGACCGGAGCCGCAATTCGTCTGATCGGCGATGGTGATGTCGCCGGGGTCATCCATACCACCGACCCGGACGAGACCGGCATCGACATCTATCTCGGCACCGGCGGCGCGCCGGAAGGCGTGCTCGCAGCTGCCGCCTTGCGCTGCACCGGTGGCCAGATGCAGGGCAAGTTGATCCTCGATACGCCGGAAAAGCTGGCGCGCGCCGCCAAGATGGGCATCTCCGACCCTAAACGGATCTACCACACGCAAGACATGGCACGCGGCGACGTGCTGTTTGCCGCGACCGGCGTCACCGACGGCAATATGCTGGCTGGCGTCAAGTTCGGCCGCAATTTCATCACCACGCACACGATCGTCCTGCGATCGTCATCGCGGACCGTGCGCGAAATCAAGGCCAGGCACCAGGATCTGGAAAAGTTTTGATTTCGACTCAGCTAGCCGTTGCATACTGTGCGCAATGACAAATTGCAGACGGCGCGTCACGTGACGGGGGAAAGACGCTTTTTCCTCGATGTCAGGCAGTCGGCCACCGGCGTTTCCTGGGAACACCGGCTGACCGAGCGGCAGGACATGGCCGCGCTCGCCATCGCGCAAGGGTATGGCGTGCCTGACATCGTGGCACGCGTGCTGGCCGGGCGTGGCGTCACCGCCGAGCAGACCGAGCGGTTTCTGGATCCGACCATCCGCAACCTGCTGCCCGACCCGGCATCGCTGACCGACATGGACAAGGCCGCCTCTCGCATCGCCCAGGCGGTGATGGCCAGGGAAAAGGTGGCGATCTTTGGCGACTACGATGTCGACGGCGCCGCCTCATCGGCGCTGCTCAAGCGCTTTCTCGCACATTTCTCGGTGCCGTCGGAGATCTACATACCGGACCGCATCTTCGAGGGTTACGGCCCCAATCCGGAAGCGATGCGCGAACTCGTTTCGCGCGGCGCGACGCTGATCGTCACCGTCGATTGCGGCACCAACAGTGCTGCTTCCATCGACGCGGCGAAGGCCGTCGGCGCCGACGTCGTGGTGCTCGATCACCATCAGGTCGGCGGGCCGTTGCCGGCGGCGACTGCGGTCGTCAACCCCAATCGCGAGGACGACCTTTCCGGCCAAGGTCATCTTTGTGCCGCCGGTGTCGTCTTCCTTTGCCTGGTGCAGACCGCGAAGATTCTGCGCAGCCGCCTGCCGGATGCCGCACCGCCGGACCTGCTTGGCCTGCTCGATCTGGTAGCGCTTGGCACCGTCTGCGACGTGGTGCCGCTCACCGGCATCAACCGCGCCTTCGTTGTCAAGGGGCTGCAGGTTGCGCGGCAGCAGAGGAACGAAGGGCTGGCGGCATTGGCGCGGGTCTCGCGTATCGGCGAGCCGATCAACACTTTCCATCTGGCCTTTCTGATCGGTCCGCGCATCAACGCCGGCGGGCGCATCGGCGACGCAGCACTTGGCAGCCGCCTGCTTGCAACCGACGATCCGGTCGAAGCCCGCACCATCGCCGAGACGCTGGATCGGCTCAACCAGGAGCGGCAGTCGATGGAGCAGGAGATGCTGGCCGCGGCGCGCTCAGAGGCCGATGCCGAGCTTGCCGGCGGCAATGGTCCGGCCATCGTGGTCACAGCCAGCAGCAACTGGCACCCGGGCATTGTCGGCCTGCTTGCCTCGCGGCTCAAGGACCATGCAAGACGGCCGGCCTTTGCCATCGCCTTCAACGCCAATGGTGTCGGCACGGGGTCAGGCCGTTCAGTGTCTGGCTTCGACCTCGGCCGGTTGGTGCGCGAGGCTGCCGATGCCGGACTTATCGTCAAGGGCGGCGGCCACGGAATGGCGGCCGGCATCACTGTCGAGCGGGCGAAGCTCGGCGAACTCAGGGCTTTCTTCGAAGAGCGCACGGCGGTGGATGTGTTCCGCCTGCAAGGCGAGGAGAGCCTGGCGATCGACGGCGCGCTTGCCGCCGAGGGCGCGACGCTTGCGCTGCTCGATGCGCTTGAGAGGGCAGGGCCGTTCGGCGCCGGGCATGTTGCGCCGGTGTTCGCGCTGCCGCGCCACCGGCTTGTCGATGCGCGGGCGGTCGGCACCAACCACATCCGCGCCGACCTGCAGTCGGAAAGCGGCGGCCGCATCCAGGCGATCGCCTTTCGCGCCGTCGACACGGCTCTTGGCGAATTCCTGTTCAAGAACAGGGGTAAGCCGGTGCATGTCGCCGGCTCGCTGTCGGGCAACCACTGGAACGGCAACCGCACGGTGCAATTTCGTATCGTCGACGCGGCGCTTGCCTGAGAGCTCGCTGCCGCCCTGCCTAAGCGAGGACGGTCTGCAGCCGGGTCAGGTCGCCGATCTGCGCCATCGTTGCCTGGTAGCCGATACGGATCGCTTCGTCGGCGCGGTGGAATTCGGTCAGGCCGATATGGCTGAGCTTCGGCTGCAGCGATATGTCCGGCGGGTCGCCGGCCAGCCTGGCGCGCGAAATGCGGTCCTGGATGATGTTGAAGGCCTCGACCATGACGCCGGTAATGCCGAGCCGCGTCTCGCGTGACTGGCGTTCAGGATCGGCGTGGCCGGCCCTCGGCGCGTCTTTCTCGATGACCAGCTCGCCGGCATTGTGCTTGATCACCGCGGCGCGGCCGAACAGATCGTAGTGAAGGTTCACCGCAACTACGAGCGGCTGCTCGTAGGCACGGCAGACCGAGACCGGCACCGGATTGACCAGTGCGCCGTCAACCAGCACACGCCCATTGCAGGCGACCGGCTCGAACACGCCGGGCAGCGCGTAGGAGGCGCGCATTGCGGTGCTCAACGAGCCGCTCGACAGCCAGATCTCATGGCCAGTGCGGATTTCCGAAGCGACGCAGACGAATGGTTTTGGCAGGTCCTCGAAGCGGATGCCGGCTATGTGCTCGCGCAGCCGCGCATCGAGCTTCATGCCACCGAACAGGCCGCTGCCGCGTAGATTGAGGTCGAGAAGGCCAAAAATGCGCCGCCTGGTCAGGCTGCGCGCGAATTCTTCCAGCTCGTCAAGCTTGCCGGCAACATAGCAGCCGCCGACCAGCGCGCCGATCGAGGTGCCGGCGATCATCGACACTTCGATGCCGGCTTCGTCAAGCGCGCGCAGCACGCCGATATGCGCCCAGCCGCGCGCACAGCCGCCGCCCAATGCCAGCGAAATCCCTGTTTTGCCCGGAGATTTGGTTTCGGATGCGCCCGCGGCCGAGGAGAGGCCATTGGCCTCCCGAACGTCAGGTCTGTTGCGCAATGACGCCCAGTCGAGCATCACAATCTCCCTTGTCCCACGGCCATCCTATAGGCGGGCCGTATCGAAATCATGAATATACGTGGCTGAAGTGCTGCGAATGGTTCATATTGATGGTGTATTGCGCTTTCGATACGTTTTTTCCGCATCGAACAGCGGCTTGCTGCCGTCGCTGGCAAGTGTCCCTTTGCCATCGCTCAGCCCCACCGTCCGATAAAAGCATGAACGTCGGCCGGTGTGACAAGTTGCTTGGTGACCCAGCACTTTGACGCGCAACCATATCGCGTCCTGGTCACAATCCGTGAGCATCTCGACAACCTCCTGGACATTGCCCGAGGTTTCGCCCTTCTTCCACAGCGCGTTGCGCGAACGCGACCAGTAGTGCGCGATGCCGGTCTCGAGCGTCAGCGCCAGCGCCTCGGCATTCATGTGCGCGACCATCAGCAGCATGCCGTCTTCGGCATCGGTGACGACGGCGGTGACGAGGCCGCCGGCATCGAAGCGCGGCGAAAGGACCGTGCCTTCCTCAAGCGCCTTCTTGTCTGAGGGAGCTTTCGGGAACTCCAATGCCGACATTCGCCGGTCCTTATTTAACTAAGGTGGGGCGGGTCTGATCAGTTCCGCCGCCGCGCACCATGGTGACGAAGCGGACCTGCTCTTCGGGTGTATCCTTGAAGACGCCGGTGAAGGTCGAGGTCAGTGTGGTGGAGCCCTGTTTGCGGATACCGCGCATGGCCATGCACATATGCTCGGCCTCGAGCATGACGGCGACGCCACGCGGATTGAGCACGTCCTGGATGACCCCGGCAATCTGCGCCGTCATCGCTTCCTGGGTCTGCAGACGATGGGCGAAGATGTCGACGACGCGGGCGATCTTGGACAGGCCGACGACCTTGCCGTCCGGCAGATAGCCGACATGCGCCTTGCCGATGATCGGCACCATGTGGTGCTCGCAATGCGAGTGGAACGTGATGTCCTTGACGATCACGAGGTCATCGTAGCCGGCGACTTCCTCGAAGGTGCGGCCGAGTTCCTCGGCCGGACACATGTCGTAGCCGTTGAACATTTCGCGGAACGCCTTAGTGACGCGCTTCGGCGTGTCGATCAGACCCTCGCGGTCAGGGTTGTCGCCGGTCCAGCGCAGCAAGGTGCGCACCGCGGCTTCGACTTCGGCCTCGCTTGGCCGGTCGGTGACCGGCTTTTCCATATAGGCCGACTGCGGCATGAGTTTCTTGATAACGGCGTCCATAAAGGCGTCTCCCGTAGTTCCTCTCTCAGGAGGAACGAGTTGAACGGACCACGACCTTTCGGGTGTTAGAAACTCGCCCGGTTTCCAGCCCGTAAGTGGCGTGAACAGATTTGGGCATGACGAGGTTTGTGGTCGCCTTGTCGATACCCGACTACCGCCATTATATATGTTCGTGCCGAGCGAAAGGAAGACGCCAGAGCGGCAATCGCTGTTCGCTGGGCGGCGACGGATTGGAAAAATATGATCGACGATGTCTACAATGCGAAAATTCTGGGTTTTGCCGGAAATATCGCACGGATCGGCCGGCTCGACCGGCCCGACGCAACCGCACGAGCACATTCCAAACTGTGTGGCTCGACAGTGACCGTCGATCTGAAGATGGATGACGGCGTCGTCAGCGATTTCGCGCATGACGTGAAAGCCTGTGCGCTTGGCCAGGCGTCGTCTTCGATCATGGCGCAGCATGTCGTCGGCGCCAGTGCAGAAGAATTGCGCAGCGTGCGCGAGACGATGCTGAAGATGCTGAAGGAAAATGGCCCGCCGCCCGAAGGCCGCTTCGCCGACCTGAAATACCTGGAGCCGGTGCGCGACTATAAGGCGCGCCACGCCTCGACCATGCTGACCTTCGACGCAGTGGTCGATGCCATCGGCCAGATCGAGAAGAAGCGGGCGGAAGAGGCGGCTTAAACCTTGGCGAGAAAACGCCGGCTTTCGGCGAATTCCGCCCGGACCCACTCGGCAAAAGCCCTGGCTGGCTCGGAAAGGTCATTCAGCCTTCTGGCCACTAGCCAATAGGCGCCCGACGCGACGTCGATGTCGAAAGGCTTGATCAGCGCGCCGGACGCAAGTTCTTCGCCGATCTGCAAAAGATCGCCCAGCGCGACACCATGTCCAAGCAAGGCTGCCTGCTTCGAAAGCGAAGCATCGGCCAGCATCGGGCCGCGCGCAGGCACGGCATCAGCCGTCACGCCCGCCGCTTCGAACCAGCGCGCCCAAGCCTGACGGTTTTCTTCGTGCAGCAATGTATAGCGACCAAGGTCGATCGGCTTTTCCAGAGCTGGGCCGGATGCAAGAAGTGCCGGCGACAGAACTGGGGAATCGACGACCGCGGCAAGCTGTTCGGCTTCGCTGCGTGGCCATGAGTTGGCGTGCGCACTGAAACGTAGGGCAAGTTCGGGCTGATCGCTGCGAAACTCTATCAACCTCGGGTCGACCTCAAGGGAAACGTCGATGTCGGGTCGCAACTCGCGAAACCGGTTGAGCCGCGGCACCAGCCATACGGATGCAAGCGATGGCTCGACGCTGACACGTACCACGGACTGCGTCGGGGCTGCCGTCAATTCCGAAAGCAGCCTGTCGATGCCCTCGAAACTTCTGACCAACTGATCGAGCAGCCGCCGGCCGGTGTCGGTCAACTCGACGCGGCGATGATGGCGGAAGAACAAAGGTTGGCGCAGGAAGGTTTCGAGCTCGCGGATCTGTCGGCTGATCGCCGCCTGCGAAACATAAAGCTCCTCGGCCGCACGGCTGAAGCTCAGGTGACGACCGGCTGCTTCGAAGCTTCTGAGGGCCGTCAGGGGGAGGTGTCCGCGCTTCATTCGCATAACTCAGAGTTATCTGACGTGGACGTTATACTCGTTTGAAGAGCAAGGCCAGCGGCGCTCTAATCGGTGCTCAAGGAGTGCCGCCATGATCCAGTTTCTCAACATTCTAGGCGATGTCGCGCGGATCGCGACGTTTCAGTGGTACGACGAGAAACCGCATAGGGATTGGTGCGAGGAGAGGCCGCCGACCAGCGTCGCCGTATGTCGAAGGCCGACGCCCGACCACTACCCGGTTCGCCGTACCAGGCCATGACCGGATTGCCGGAACGGCATTGCGTTCCTGGCCCGATGCGCACATCTATCGCGTAGGGAAACGCGATGTGGAGACTGCGGTGGTCGGCCAACATCGGCAAGCGCACGGCGCCAGACCGATTCGACAAGGACGCAATTGGCCCGGCCCGTGGCGCAAGACGCCGGGCCGCGTCTTCGGCACGTCGCTTGTCCGACTCTACCAGCTGACGCTGTCCGGCTTCGTCGGCAATTCCTGCCGGCATCTGCCGACCTGTTCCGAATACGCGCACGAAGCGATCGCCCGCCACGGGCTGTGGGCCGGCGGCTGGATGGGGTTTTTCCGGGTGCTGCGCTGCGGACCGTTCGGCACGCACGGCATCGACCGGGTGCCTGAGGCACTGGCTGATCGCTACCTCTGGTTCACGCCATGGCGGTACTGGCGGATCGGGAAAAAACGTGGCGACCTGGACAGTTGACCGCAGCTGTGCGGTGCACAAAGGGATCGCTTTTTACGATCTGTTAGGGTTAACCGCAGCTTGCGCTGACATAGCGCATTTGAGACAAAATCGAGACAAGACACCTCGCTAAGCCGCTCCTGACACCCTTCAGGAGAGATTACCAAATGCGCCGGATAGATCGTCTTCCCTTCGTTTTCGCCGTGGTTCTCTATGTCCTGGCGTGGCTGATGGGTTTTCCGATCCGTGCGCAATCGGCGCCGCTCGGGGACGTCGAATGCACGCTGATCGTCGACGCCGCAAGCGGCGAGACGCTGTATCGCCAAGGGACCTGCGATCAGCGCTTCAGCCCCGCCTCGACATTCAAGGTTCCGCTGGCGCTGATCGGCTATGATGCTGGAATCCTGAGCGACGAGCATACGCCAAGCTGGGAGTACAAGGCAGAGTTCAATGCCCCGAAACGGGACCGCAAGACCGTCGACCCGACGATCTGGGAAAGGGATTCGGTCCTTTGGTTCTCACGCGAGATTACGCGCCGGCTCGGCAGCAAACAGTTTGCCGGCTATGTGTCCAGATTGGACTATGGTAACACCGAAGTCTCCGGCACTGCCGGCAAGAATGACGGCCCCACCCATTCCTGGGTGAATTCTTCGCTCAAGATATCGCCGGTCGAGCAGGTCGATTTCCTGCGCAAGCTGCTGGCGCGGAAACTGCCGGTCTCGGACAAGGCCCATGCGATGACCAGCGCGATTGTCCCGACCTTCCGGGCAGGCGGCTGGACGGTGCAGGGTAAGACCGGAACGACCAGGCTCGGCGACAGCGCCGACAAGCGCTCGCTTGGCTGGTTTGTCGGCTGTGCGCAGACCGATGCTCGCAAGATCGTCTTTGCCCGCCTGGTAGTCGATACGAAACGTTCCGACACGCCAAAGGGGCTCAAGACGCGGGCGATGTTCCTGAAAGATCTGCCGAATCTCCTCAGGTGACCTACATCCGGCTTTACGGCACCGAAAACTGCCCATAAAAGACCGCTCGCCGCCGGACGCATCCGGCTCTTACTGATGCATGTCGTAGCCCCAAAACCGCTAAGCAGTCTTGGGCGACATGCATTTCACCACCCGCGCTCGTTTGCGGGACTGGATAGGAGAATCTTATGTTGAATTCCGTTTCCCTGACATTTCCCGATGGTTCCGTTCGCGATTACGACGCGGCGATGACCGGCGCCGGCCTGGCGGAATCGATCTCGAAGTCGCTGGCCAAGAAGGCCGTTGCCTATTCGATCGACGGCACGCTGCGCGATCTTTCCGACCCGATCGGCAAGTCCGGCAAGGTCGAGATCATCACCCGCGAGGACCCGCGTGCGCTGGAGCTCATCCGCCACGATGCAGCCCATGTGCTGGCCGAAGCCGTGCAGGAACTTTGGCCGGGAACGCAGGTGACCATCGGGCCGGTGATCGAAAACGGGTTCTACTACGATTTTGCCCGCAACGAGCCGTTCACGCCCGACGATTTCCCGGTGATCGAGAAGAAGATGCGCGAGATCATTGCGCGCAACAAGCCGTTCACCAAAGAGGTCTGGTCGCGCGAAAAGGCGAAAAGGATCTTTGCCGACAAGGGCGAGCGCTACAAGCTCGAGTTGATCGACGCCATCCCCGAGGATCAGGACCTCAAGATCTATGCACAGGGCGACTGGTTCGATCTTTGCCGCGGCCCGCATATGGCCTCGACTGGCCAGATCGGCAACGCCTTCAAGCTGATGAAGGTCGCCGGCGCCTATTGGCGCGGCGACAGCAACAACCCGATGCTGACCCGCATCTACGGCACGGCCTGGGCCGACCAGGCCCAGCTCGATGCCTATCAGACGATGCTCGAGGAAGCCGAGAAGCGCGATCACAGGAAGCTCGGCCGCGAGATGGACCTGTTCCACTTCCAGGAGGAGGGCCCTGGCGTCGTCTTCTGGCACGCCAAGGGCTGGAGGATGTTCCAGAACCTGGTCAACTACATGCGCCGCCGCCTCGACGAGCAGGGCTACCAGGAAGTCAACGCGCCGCAAGTGCTCGACAAGAGCCTGTGGGAGACGTCAGGCCACTGGGGCTGGTACCGGGACAACATGTTCAAGGTGACGGTTGCTGGCGACGACACCGACGACGACCGGGTGTTTGCGCTGAAGCCGATGAACTGCCCCGGTCACGTCCAAATCTTCAAGCACGGGCTGAAATCCTACCGCGATCTGCCGGTAAAACTTGCGGAATTCGGCAATGTGCATCGCTATGAGCCGTCCGGCGCGCTGCACGGGCTGATGCGCGTGCGCGGCTTTACCCAGGACGATGCGCACATCTTCTGCACCGAGGAACAGCTCGCCGACGAGTGCATCAAGATCAACGATCTGATCCTCTCGACCTATGCCGATTTCGGCTTCGACGAAATCACCGTCAAGCTGGCGACCCGCCCCGAAAAACGGGTCGGCACCGACGCGATGTGGGATCATGCCGAGGGCGTGCTGCAGGACGTGCTCGACAAGATCGCCGCGCGGTCGGGCAACCGGATCAAGACGGGCGTCAATCCGGGTGAGGGCACGTTCTACGGGCCGAAGTTCGAATATGTGCTGAAGGACGCCATCGGCCGCGACTGGCAATGCGGCACCACGCAGGTTGATTTCAACCTGCCGGAACGGTTCGGCGCCTTCTACATCGGCTCGGATTCGGAAAAGAAGCAGCCGGTGATGGTGCATCGCGCCATCTGCGGCTCGATGGAGCGTTTTCTCGGCATCCTGATCGAGAATTATTCCGGCCATTTCCCGCTCTGGTTCGCGCCGCTGCAGGTGGTGGTGGCGACGATCACTTCCGATGCCGACGATTACGCGCGAAAGGTCGTCGCGCAGCTGAAGGCGGCGGGGCTGATCGCCGAAGCCGATCTGCGCAACGAGAAGATCAACTACAAGGTCCGCGAGCATTCGCTGGCCAAGGTGCCGGTCATCCTCGTCTGCGGCAAGCGCGAGGCCGAGGAAGAAACGGTCAATATCCGTCGTCTCGGGTCGCGCGACCAGGAATCACTCGGCCTCGCAGCCGCCGTGAAGCTGCTTGCCGATGAGGCGGTGACACCCGACCGCAAGCGCCGCGCGGCCTGAACCAGCCGACCAGCAACGAATGGCGGTGGAGCGATCCACCGCCATTTTCATATGCCTGCCACGCCGCGAGCCTATCCGGCAAAATCGATCGACGTGCGCATCGGCGACGTGCTGGAGTGGGACGAACTGGAAGCCGCTGCGCGACCACAAGATCTTGCTCGACCGCCTTCACCGCTGCGTCTTCGACCTGCCTTCGGCCGTACCGCGTGGCCGCGCGCAGTTGCTGGCGCGACGCATGCGCAAAGCAGCCTAGAGGGGCGCGCCTCAGTCGGCGCCTTCCTCGGAATCGATGGCCGAAGCCTCGGTGGCCAGAACCTCGATGTCCTGGTTGTGCCCAGCCACCACCGTAAAATCCTTCTGGTAGATGCGGTCGCGGTTCTTGGCGATGATGGTGTAGTCGCCCTCGGCCAGCACCATCGAGGCAAAGGCGCCGACGGTTTCCTTGATCGGATCGCCGGATTCGTTGAGCAGGGACCAGGAGGTGTCGGCGATCGCCTCGCCGCCTGGTTCGCGCACCAGCTTCATGGTCATCTCGGCGGCACGGTGCTCGACGGTCGCTTCGGTCAGCTTGCCGGCCTCGACGCGGATGTCGGAGCGGATGACCGCGTTCACCGCGCCATAGGTCGACACGACGTGGTAGGTGCCGGCATTGAGCCGCACGACGCTGTTCGGCTCGACATCGGGTATGATCAGGGCGCGATCGCCATCGGCCGCGGCGTGGCTCTCATAGATCGAGAAGCGCAGCTTCTTCGGCGGTATGCGTACCCCGCCGGACAGCACGGCATCGAGCTTGAGGCCACCGGCATCGAGCACGAGGCTCTCGCGCTTGGCTTCCTTGCCGACGGTGATGCGCTTGGTGGCGCCGGCCCGCCCGTAGGAGGCGTGGACCAGATACGAACCCGGCTCGAGCTGGAATATGGCGGTGCCGCCATGAGCGGAGGCGACCATCGGCAGCTTGCCGTCGCTGGCCGATTCGGGCTTGAAGACGCGCCAGACTATGCCGCGCGTGATGTCGGCGCCCTTGTCGGTCAATTGCGCCGACAGCGTGATCGCCCCGCTGCTGCCCAATGCCAGCGATGTCTCGCTTTTCGGAGGCGCATAGCCCGAAATTCCGGGAAGCTTCAGCTCGCCGAGGCCGTCCACATCCTGGGCGACGGCAAGCGAAACCGGCACCATCAACAGTGCGGCAGCGAGCCATATCAGGAAAAGACGCAATGTCCCCTCAAACATGCCTTGCGTTGAAGCCCAAGGCGGTGGCAATTTCAAGGCTTAAGAGTCCGGTCGGCTTCTGCTACAGGGCTCTTTGTCCGGCGCGCCGCGCCAATGCCCAAGCCGCCCGATGTCCCGATGGTGCGCTTCAGCTCAAATTCCAGGAGACTTGCGCCCATGGCGTCGCCGATCATCGATCTTCTGCTGACCCGAAATTCCGCGCCGATCCCGGATTTGAAAGAACCGGCACCGGGCGATGCGGAGATCGCGACGATGATCGCCGCCGCCTCGCGGGTGCCGGACCATGGCCGGCTGGAGCCTTGGCGTTTCATCCTTTATCGCGGCGAGGCCCGCATCGAGATCGGCAAGAAGCTGGCAGAACTTGCCGAACAGCGCGAAGGGCCGCTGCCGGAAGGCCGGCGCAACCAGGAATTGGCGCGCTTTTCGCGGGCGCCGCTGGTCATCGGCGTGATTTCTATCCCCAGGGAAAATCCAAAGATCCCGCAATGGGAGATGTTCCTGTCCGGCGGCATGGCGGCGATGAACCTGATGCTTGCCGCCAATGCGCTGGGCTACGGCACCAACATGATCAGCAACTGGTATTCCGACGTGCCCGAGGGCAGGGCGATCCTCGGCCTGGCGCCGCATGAGCGGGTCGTCGGCTTCGTCCATATCGGCTCCTACCAGGGGCCAGCGCCGGAACGACCGCGGCCCGATCCGGCAAAGCTCTATGCCGACTATTCGGGGCCGTGGGTGGGATAATTTTCGCGCGGAACAGACCCTAAGCGTCAAGCCCCGCTGCCTTGGCTCGCGCCAGGAGCCGTTCGGCGAGCTTGAGATGCGGCCGATCGTACATCTTGCCGTCGATGCCGACGACGCCGGGATTTCCTGCCGCCTCGAACGCCTCGACGATCGCCAGGGCGCTTTTCACCGCTTGCGCCGAAGGTGTGAAGGCGGCGTTGATGACCGGCACCTGCGCCGGATGGATCGCCATCTTGCCGGTGAAGCCGTCGCGCTCGGCCTCAGTGCATTCGGCCTCGAAGCCGGCCATGTCGCGAAAGTCCGGAAAGACGGTGTCGATCGCCGCGACTTCCGCGGCACTTGCGGCAAGCATGGTCATGGTGCGGGCGAAGCGGAACACATCCGTGTAGCGGCCGTTCCCGTCGCGCGTCGCGCGTGCGCCGATTGCCGCCGACAGATCTTCCGCGCCCCAAGTGAGGCCGGCAAGCCGCGCGCTTGCCTTGGCGTAGGTTGCAGCGGCCATTACGCCGGCTGCGGTTTCGGTGATGATCGGCAGGATCCTTATCGCGCCATCCGGCAGGCCGCCTTCGGCTTCGTGCACCCTGAGCTTGGCCGAGAGATGCTGGACATCCAGTCCGCTGTTCGACTTAGGCAGCATGATGCCGTCTGGTTTCACCGGCACGAGCGCCGCCAGATCGTCGTCGGTCAGTCCGGTCGAAAGATCGTTGACGCGAACATAGATCGCGGAGCTGGTCCGGTGCCTGTGCGCGGCGATAAAACGCGCCGCTGTGTCGCGCGCCAACCCCTTGTTCTGCGCAGCAATCGAGTCCTCGAGATCGATGATGACCACGTCGGCGCCCACGCCAAAGCCCTTCTCCAGCTTCTTTTCCGAATCGCCGGGAACGAAGAGCAGAGAACGCATCGGCTATGCCTTTTTCACCATCATGGCTTGCCTCGTGCATTTGGCAACCAGCACATCGTTCTGGTTATAGGCGCGGTGCTCGAACTCGACGATACCGCGGTCCGGTTTCGACCTGGAATCGCGCACCGAAACCACCGTGGTCTCGACGCGAATGGTGTCGCCATGGAAGACGGGATGTGGAAACACCGTCTCCTTCATGCCGAGATTGGCGATGGTGGTGCCGACGGTGATGTCATTGACCGAGATGCCGATCATCAGGCCCAGCGTGAACAGCGAATTGACCAGCGGTTTGCCCCATTCGCTCTTCGCCGCGAAGTCGAAATCGATGTGCAGCGGTTGCGGGTTCAGCGTCATCACCGAAAACAACATGTTGTCGCTTTCGGTCACGGTCTTGCGCAGCGTGTGCTTGAACACATGGCCGACAGCGAACTCCTCAAGGTAAAGTCCGGCCATGGTCGATCTCCTCCGCTGCTTAAGGGTTGATAGGCGTTGCATACCGGGCTCGCAAGCCAGTTAACGAACATGGTGAACCGTTCGTAAACCATTTGTGCCTACGGTCTCGACAGGGACCAGAAGCGTTCTGGCAAGGGGCGTAAGCAGGCGACATGGTCGTTTCGCATTTCCTGAAATGGATCCATACGGCGAAGGTGTCGGAGCGTGCTGCGGCGGCAAGCGCGCTGGCTCGCGCCTATGTCGACTCGGAGCTGCCTTTCGAGGACCGCTGCGCTGCCGAGGCGGCGCTGACGTTGCTGCTCGATGACGCATCGTCGAAGGTGCGGCTGGCGATCGCCGACGCGCTTTCCATGAGCCATCATGCGCCGCCGCAGATCGTCAGCGCGCTGGCCTCGGACCAGCCGGAAGTCGCAGCCTTGGTGCTGGCGCGCTCGCCGCTGCTCACCGATGCCGACCTGATCGATCGGGTTGCCGGCGGCCAGAAAGCGACGCAGAGGGTGATCGCCGACCGGCCGCGTGTCTCGATGTCGGTTGCGGCGGCGATCGCCGAGATCGGTGAGCCGGAGGCTTGCACCACGCTGCTCGCCAACAGCGGCGCCGACATCGCATCCGTCAGCTTTCGCCGCATGGCCGAGCGGCACGGCCATCTGCCTCTAGTGCGCGAAGCGCTGATTGCCGACGCGCGCCTGCCCGCCGACTGCCGGCATATGCTGCTGGTCAAGCTCGGGGAGATGCTCAAGGGGTCGCCGCTGGTGCTGGCACTGATGGGCGCCGCCAGGGCCGAGCGCGTCACGCGCGATGCTTGCATCAAGGCTTCGGTGACGCTGATCGAAGGCACGCGGACAGAGGAACATACAGCACTTGTCGAACATCTGCGCCTGCGCGGCGACCTGACCGCAAGCTTCGTCGTCCGCACCATTGCGCACGGCAAGGTCGACTTCTTTGGTTCGGCGCTGGTCGCGCTCAGCCAACAGTCCGAACAACGGGTGAGAGCACTGCTGGCCGGCGGGCATGACATAGCGTTGCAGGCACTGTTCCGCAGCGCCGGGCTTGCCGCCGCCACCCACGCCATCATTCTGCGCGCGCTGAAGGTCTGGCGCGAGGTCGCCAATGGCAAACGCCTCGCCGGCGTCCAGGAAGTCAGTTGGCTGATGCTGAAGGAATTGGGCGGACAGTCCGCCGAAGGCGATCTCGCCGGGCTGGTCAAATCGATCCATCTCGACGCGCTGCGCGAGAACGCACGCGGGCATGCGCTGGCGATCGCTGCTGCCTAAACCCGGTCCTTCGCGAAAAAATCCGGAAAATCCTCGATCGCGGCGGCAATGATGCGCAGCGAAGCGGCGATCTGCAGCATTTCGGCCGCGACGCTGCGCTCCGCGATGCCTGCTGCATACTGCCTGGCGACTGCGACGGTCGCCGTCTGCGGCTCGCCGACGCGCCTGAACAGCAGCTCGCGTGCCAGACCGCGCAGGAAATTGGCGATGGAAAGTGCTGTTTCAGGCGGGATCGCGGAACTTTGCTGCGCGTTGCGCAGCCGTAGGATTTCGAGGCCGACGGTAACCGCAGCTATGCCGCCGCCGAGAACCGCGTCGCCTTTCTTGCCGGCGTTCTGCAGCAGTGGCATCAACTGGTTGATCCGGTCGTAGGCAAGGCTTTCGAAGGCCGATCGCCGCGGCAGGCGGTCGTGCAGGCAAAGGCGTGCAAGATCTTCACGCATGGTTTGCAGGATGCGGTTGACTGTAACCCAGGGGTCGGCGGGCAGCACGACGGCGAAGACGCCGATCGCCAGAAGAATGCCGACAAGGACCGATGCCGAATTGGCGAGGAATGGCTCCGGATCGTAGGTCATGACCTGATGTGGGCTGAGGAAGGCGAGGAAATTGATGGCAAAGGCCGTTGCCACGCCGACGTAGCGCGGATTGGCCATGCCCAGTGCCGCTGGCACCAGGATCGGGACGACGAAAACCGCGAACCAGCCAAAGCCCGGCAGCGCTGGAAGTGCTATCTGCCCGACCACAAACGCGAACGGCAGGGCGAGCAACGTGCCCTCGAAGAAGTTCCATGCCGACCGGATCGGATCGGCGCGCGCGGCGAACAAGCTGGAGACGACGGCGACCAGAATGACCGTGCCGGTCGCGTCCGACCATTTCGTCGCCAGCCAGAAGCCGGCGACCAGGAGCGTGGCGATTGCTGCGCGCACGGCATTGCGCGATGCCGCACGGTAATCGCGGTGCACCACCAGCGCTGGCTGCCGCCGTTCGCGACTGGCACGAGACGGGGGAGAGCGGAGTGCATCCAGGCCGCGCAGCACTTGCTGCATTGCCTCGGCGAAGTCGGCGGCAATGGTTAGGCGGGTGACAGTGCCAGCCCAGTCAATGTCTTGCCCGGCCGCGATGTCAGGCATCTGTCGCGCCTTGCCGGCGATTGCGTCGAGCCGCGCCACCCAGGGCGCCGTATCGTCCAGCGCGCCCGGCTTGGCTACCAGTTCGCCGACAACGGCCTGCAACTCGGCGCGAACGGGGATGAGGGCTGCATTCTTCGGCGCGGCGTGGGCATGCAGCGCACGCGCCGCTGACAGGGCCGACAGAAGCTGGCCGATGGTACGCCGGACCGGATAGGCGCGGGTGGCGAGGCTCGGCCCCTCCAGCCTTGCGTAAGTGCGCATCTCGCCGAGCGTCTGGACGTCGCCGATCAGCTTGCGGTGCAGCCCGGCAAGCTTTTCCGCATCGCCGCCGGAAAAAGCGCCGTCCGCATAGGCCGCCAGGTCGAGAATGCTGCGTTTCAGTCTTGAGATGATGGCGTCGGCGGCCAGTTTCGGCAGGATCAGCCGGCTGGTCAGCGCAGCGCAGACGATACCAAGCACGATTTCCGCGCAGCGCGCCACGGCGAGATCGATGACGAGGTGCGGCTGGCCGAAAGCCGGCAGGCCTATGATCATCGCGGTGTAGCCGGCAAGCGCCGCGCCATAGGCTTCCGGATTGCGTAGCAGCGACGAGACCAGCGAGCAGATGCCGGTCCAGACGGCAAGAACTGCAACCAGCAACCACGGGTTGGCATCGAAAACAGTGGTAATGCCGATCGCCGCAGCGCGCCGGCAAGCGTGCCGAGGAGACGATAAAACCCCTTCGCCAGCACCATGCCGGCGACCGGCTGTGCGACGATGAACACCGTCATCATCGCCCATTGCGGGTGGTCGAGCTTCAGCGCATAGGCGGCCAAAATCGCGATGAGGCCGGCCGAAACGGTGCGCAGGGCAAAGATCCAGTCCGAGCGCGTCGGCCGCGTCAGGCCATCGATCCGCGTGCCGATATCGTCCTTCAGCCGCGCCCAGGTCAAGTGCTCGTCTCCAGCTCAGAAGGCCAAGCTAGCGGCGGGAGCTCAGATATCCAGCACTTCCGTCTCGGCGAATTCCGCGCGTTCCTGGATGAACCGGAAACGGGCCTCGGGCTTGGTCCCCATCAATGCGTCGACCGCATCCTTGGTCGCCGCCTCGGCATCGATAACGTCGACCCGCAGCAGCGTGCGCTTTTTCGGGTCCATGGTGGTTTCCTTGAGCTGGGCGGCCATCATTTCGCCCAGCCCCTTGAAGCGGCCGATTTCGACCTTGCCGCGCCCGGTGAATTCGGTGCGCAGGAGTTCGTCCTTGTGCGCGTCGTTGCGGGCATAGGCGACCTTGCCGCCTTGCCGGATCGAATAGAGCGGCGGCACCGCCAGATAGAGATGGCCGCCGCGGACCAGGCTTGGCATCTCCTGGTAGAAAAAGGTGATCAGCAGCGAGGCGATATGGGCGCCGTCGACGTCGGCATCGGTCATGATGATGACCCGGTCGTAGCGCAGGTCTTCGTCGCGGTATCTCGAGCGCGTGCCGCAGCCAAGCGCCTGGATGAGGTCGGATATCTGCTGGTTGGCGGCAAGCTTGTCGTTGCCGGCGCTGGCGACGTTGAGGATCTTGCCGCGCAGGGGCAGCACCGCCTGGCTGGCGCGGTCGCGCGCCTGCTTTGCCGAACCGCCGGCCGAATCGCCCTCGACGATGAACAGCTCGGCACCGGCGGCGGCATTCTGCGTGCAGTCGGCGAGCTTGCCGGGCAGGCGCAGCTTGCGCACCGCACTCTTGCGCGACACTTCCTTTTCCTGGCGGCGGCGCACCCGCTCGTCGGCGCGCGCGATCACCCATTCGAGCAGTTTCGAAGCTTCCTGCGGATTGTCGGCCAGCCAATGGTCGAACGGGTCGCGGATAGCGCTTTCGACGATGCGGATCGCCTCGATCGTCGCCAACCTGTCCTTGGTCTGGCCGACGAATTCCGGTTCGCGGATGAACACCGACAGCATGCCCGCCGCCGAGATCATCACATCCTCGGAAGTGACGATCGAGGCGCGCTTGTTGCCGACCAGGTCGGCATAAGCGCGCAAGCCGCGCGTCAGGACGTTGCGGAAGCCGGCCTCATGCGTGCCGCCCTCCGCGGTCGGGATGGTGTTGCAATAGGAATTGATAAAACCGTCGCCGCCGAACCAGGTCACCGCCCATTCGAGCGAACCGTGACCGCCCTGCTTCTCGCTCTTGCCGGCAAACATTTCACGGGTCACCTGGAATTCGTCGCCGAGCGAGGCTTTCAGATAATCCTTGAGGCCGCCCGGAAAATGGAATTCTGCCTTGGCCGGCGTCGTGTCCTTTTCCTTGATCAGCGAGGGATCGCAGGTCCAGCGGATTTCGACACCGCCGAACAGGTAGGCCTTTGACCGCGCCATGCGGTAGAGCCGCGCCGGCTCGAAAGCAGCACCCTTGCCGAAAATCTGCTCGTCTGGATGGAAGCGGATCTTCGTGCCGCGGCGGTTGTGCACCTCGCCGAGCTGCTCCAGGCCGGTCACCGGAACGCCTCGCGAGAAGCGCTGGCGATAGAGCTTGCGCCCAATCGCGACCTCGACCTCGAGATGGTCGGACAGCGCGTTGACCACGGAAACGCCGACACCGTGCAGGCCGCCGGACGTCTCGTAAACCTTGCTGTCGAACTTGCCGCCTGAATGCAGCGTCGTCATGATGAGTTCGAGCGCCGGCTTCTTGAATTTCGGGTGCGGATCGACCGGAATGCCGCGGCCGTTGTCGGTTACGGACAGGTATCCGTCGGCGGAAAGCTCGACATCGATGAAGGTCGCATGGCCGGCGACCGCCTCGTCCATCGAATTGTCGATGACCTCGGCGAACAGATGGTGCATCGCCTTGTCGTCGGTGCCGCCAATGTACATGCCTGGGCGGCGGCGCACCGGCTCCAGCCCCTCCAGCACTTCGATATCGGCGGCACTGTAGCTCTCGCTGGCGTCGCGGGGCGCCGGCCGCTTCGCCGCCTGCACCAGCGGGTCGGCCGGGCGCGCGGCGGCGCGAGCCGGTTGCGGCTGCTTGTCGAATTTGGCGAAAAGATCGTTATTGTCGTCCATGCCGATCCTGGATTCCGATGCTGCGAATCACCATCCGATACTGCCACGCTTTTCGCGGGCAGGCGACGGAGGTTCCTGTTACGTTCGAGGATAGAGCCTCTTACTGCAAAACCATTCGACAGCCAAGCGGCGGAAATGGGGTCGAAGCCTGGAGCATCGACGCTTTGTAAACCTTGTCCGAAGGTTACGCCGCAAGGTTGGCTGAAAAACGATATCCGCGAACTGTCGCTGACCTAGAATGCAGTGGAACCCTCAAGAGGCTGTCGCTTAAGCATGTTGGATTACAGTTCGCTCTTGCTCGCGGCGGCGCTGTCGGGCACGTGCCTTAGCATCACCATGTTTGCGATCTGGTTCAGCGCGCCACAGGCACGCTTTGTGCTGACGGTGGCCTGCGGCATTCTCGTGCTGGTCGCACATGTCGTGTTGTTCTGGCATTACACCAGGGATCCAAGCGCCTGGCTTTGCCAGATCGTGCTTGTGCTTCTCAGCCTCGGCTTCCTGATTCTCTGCCTGTCGGCCATGCAATATCTCAGCATGCGCGACTACAGGCGGGCCATCTTGCCGACCTTGGCTGCGATGGCTGTTTGCGCGGGTGCGACGTATCTCGGGTTTGATGGTGTCGGCTTCATTGTCACCTACGCGACGGTAACGGCGCTGCTCTCGCTTATCGGGGCGATGTTCTGGATTGAGGGTGGTCACGATCGCCGGATATTGCTGGTCGTCTCGTTCCTGAGCGGCGTCTGTGCCCTGTCGTTCGGACTTTGCGGCGCGGTCCTGCTGGTCAAGGGCCAATGGGTGCTGGGTGTCGCGCCCGACAATTGGGCCGAGCGGGTGAATTCCGTCGTGGCCGTCGCCTGCATGACCGGGCTCGGCGCATTGACGCTCTCCCTGCACCATTTGCAGGCGCAAATCGAATTGAAGGCCGAGACGATGACCGATCCATTGACCGGGCTGATGAATCGGCGGGCGTTGACGGCACTCTACGGCGAGCGGGTCTTCGGCCCGTTCATGTCCGTCGCCATGTTCGACCTCGACCATTTCAAGAGGACGAACGACGTATTCGGTCACCCGGTCGGCGACCAGGTCCTGCGCCGCTTCGCCGGCGTCATCAGGAAGTACGCCAGAACCGGCGTCGACGCCTTCCGACT
This sequence comes from Mesorhizobium sp. M0408, assembly GCF_040321495.1. Taxonomy (NCBI): domain Bacteria; kingdom Pseudomonadati; phylum Pseudomonadota; class Alphaproteobacteria; order Hyphomicrobiales; family Phyllobacteriaceae; genus Mesorhizobium; species Mesorhizobium sp. M0408. The sequence continues at coordinate 69,320 of NZ_JAMYRO010000029.1, forward strand.
GGGCGGCGAGGAATTCGTGCTCGTCATGTCGCGGATGACGGAAGAGAAGGCCTATGACATTGCGAGCAAGATCAGCGTCGCCTTCGGCACGGAAGTCGTGGCCACCCAACTCGGTCCGTTGCGAAGCACAGTCAGCGGCGGCATCGGCTTTGGCGGAACAAACGGCACCGGTCTCGACGATGTGCTGGCCGAAGCCGACGCAGCACTCTATGCGGCAAAGCGCGCCGGGCGAAATCGCGTCGTCGTTCGGGACCGGGCGAGCAAGGCCGACGGGCCGGCCTTGCGTTCTGCCTGATTGAGGTTTCTATCTGCTTGTTAGACCCATGATCTTGTCCGAAAACCGGATTCCACTTTTCGGGATCATGATCTATTCCGCCGCACCCAGATATTCCGACAGCGGCGGGCAGGAGCAGACAAGGTTGCGGTCGCCGGCGACATTGTCGATGCGTGACACCGGCGGCCAGTATTTTGCCGCCGTGTCGGCATCGCCGGCGGGGTAGGCCGCCTCCAGGCGCGAATAGGGATGGGTCCACTGACCGGCCAACGCCTCGGCGGCGGTGTGCGGCGCATTGACTAGAGGATTGTCGGCCAACGGCCATTCGCCCTTCGCCACCTTGGCTGCCTCGCCGGCTATGGCGATCATTGCCTCGCAGAAGCGATCCAGCTCGCGCTTGGGCTCGGACTCGGTCGGCTCCACCATTAGTGTGCCGGCTACAGGGAACGACATGGTCGGTGCATGGAAGCCATAGTCGATCAGCCGCTTGGCGATATCGTCGACGCTGATGCCGGCGCTGTCTTTGAGCACGCGGGTGTCGATGATGCATTCATGCGCAACGCGTCCGTTGCGCCCTTTGTAAAGCAGGGGGAAATGCTCGCCGAGCCGCGTCGCCACATAGTTGGCGGAGATGATCGCCGTCTCGGTCGCCTGCTTCAGGCCGGAAGCGCCCATCATGCGGATATACATCCAGGTGATCGGCAGGATGGAGGCACTGCCGAACGGTGCCGCCGCCACGGCATGGGCCGAGCCTTCGGTGATGTGGCCGGGCAGATATGGCTTCAGGTGCGCCTTGACGCCGATCGGGCCGACACCGGGGCCGCCGCCGCCATGCGGGATGCAGAAGGTCTTGTGCAGGTTCATGTGGCAGACATCGGCGCCGATATCGCCGGGACGGGCGAGGCCGACCAGCGCGTTGAGGTTGGCGCCGTCGAAATAGACCTGGCCGCCATGGCTGTGGACCAGCGCACAGAGATCGCGCGCGCCTTCCTCGAAGACGCCATGCGTCGAAGGGTAGGTGAACATCAGCGCCGCGAGATTGTGCGCATGCTCGGCCGCCTTGGCCTGCAGGTCTTCCATGTCGATATTGCCGTCCTCGGTGCAGCGCACGACGACAACGCTCATGCCGGCCATGGCCGCGCTTGCCGGATTGGTGCCATGCGCCGAGGACGGAATCAGGCAGACGGTGCGATGGCCTTCGCCGCGTGAGCGGTGGTAGCCGCGAATGGCGAGCAGGCCGGCATATTCGCCCTGGCTGCCGGCGTTGGGCTGCAGGGTCACCGCGTCGAAGCCGGTGATCTCCGCCAGCCAGCCTTCCAGCTCGTCGATCATGGCGCGATAGCCTGTCGAATGGTCAGCCGGGGCGAAGGGATGCAGGTTGGCGACATCAGGCCAGCTCACCGGCATCATTTCGGCGGCGGCGTTGAGCTTCATGGTGCAGGAACCGAGCGGGATCATGGCGCGGTCAAGCGCCAGGTCCTTGTCGGACAGCCGGCGCAGGAAGCGCATCATGTCGGTTTCCGAGTGGTTTTCGCGGAAGACGGGCTGGGTGAGAAACTCGTTGCCGCGCGGTTTTCCTGGCATGGAACTGCTGGCGGCAACGCCGGCCTTGGCGCCGAAAAGTGCTGCGATCGCCTCCAGATCGGCTTCGGTGGAGGTCTCGTCGAAGCTGATGCCGACATGGTCGGCGTCGATGACGCGCAGCAGCCGGCTGGTCTTTTCTGCGGCGGCGGCAATCGCGCCGGCTCTGCCCTTCACTTCCACGGTCACAGTGTCGAAGCGGCTGTCGCCGAGCACCGAAACGCCCGCTGCCTTGAGGCCGGCAGCCAGGCGGTTGGCCAGCGTGTGGACGCGGCCGGCAATCGCCTGCAGCCCGGCAGGGCCATGCCAGATCGCGTAGGCCGTCGCCATATTGGCGAGCAGCGCCTGTGCGGTGCAGATGTTGGACGTCGCCTTGTCGCGGCGGATATGCTGCTCGCGTGTCTGCAAAGCGAGGCGATAACCGGGACGGCCCTTGCTATCCGTCGACTGGCCAACGAGCCGGCCGGGCATCAGCCGCGTCAGCCTGTCGGAGACGGCGCAATAGGCGGCGTGCGGCCCGCCAAAGCCCATCGGCACGCCAAAACGCTGCATCGGGCCGACGGCGATGTCGGCGCCAAGCCTGGCCGGCGCATCGGTCAGCGTCAGGCCAAGCGGGTCGGCGATGAAGACGACCAGCGCGCCGGCAGCACGGGCCCTGTCGATCGCTACCTTGTGGTCGCCGTAGACGCCGAATGTATCGGGCCAGGAGACCAGCAGGGCGGCGGTGTTGTCGTCGATCACCTCGCCGTCGACCTCGATGCCGAGCGGCTCGGCGCGGGTGCGCACGACGTCCAGCGTCTGTGGGTGCGGCGTGCCGGCCAGTGCCACCTTGGTGCGCTTGTCGCGATGATGGCGCAGCGCAATGCCGACAGCTTCGGCCACCGCCGTCGCCTCGTCGAGCAGCGAGGCCGACGCCACCGGCAGGCCGGTCAGTTCTGTCACCAGCGTCTGGAAGTTGAACAGCATTTCCAGCCGGCCCTGGCTGATCTCGGCTTGGTAAGGCGTGTAAGCCGTATACCAGGCCGGGTTCTCGAACAGGTTGCGCTGGATCACCGGCGGCACGTGGACGCCATGATACCCGGCACCGATGAAGCTCTTCAGCACCGTGTTCTTTGCCATCGTCGCCGCGAGCTCGGTCAGCGCTTCCGCTTCGCTTGCGGGGGCGGGCAGGGCCAGCGGCCGGTCGAGCCGGATCGACTTCGGCACTGCCTGACTGATCAGGGTCTCGACCGAAGGAACGCCGATCGTCGCCAGCATGGCTCTGACGTCATGGAGGCCCGGGCCGATATGGCGAGCCGAGAAGGGGTAGGGTGCTGCGGTCATCTTCCTCGTCCTGCTATCAACCAATATGGGCTTTGTAAGCGGCTTCATCGAGGAGTCCGTCGAGCTGGCTTTCATTGGCCAGCTTCATCTTCCACAACCACCCGTCGCTGGTTGCCGCCGAATTGACGAGTGAAGGATCCGATGACAGCGAGGTGTTGGCCTCGGTGATCTCGCCGTCGACGGGCGCGTAGACATCCGATGCGGCCTTGACCGATTCGACCACCACGGCGGTGTCGCCCTTGGCCAGTTTTCTGCCCAGTTCCGGCAGCTCGACGAAGACGAGATCGCCGAGCTGCTGCTGTGCGTAGTCGGTGATGCCGACCGTGGCGATGCCGCCCTCGACGCGCAGCCATTCGTGATCTTCGGTGAAATAGGTCTTTGCCATTGAAATCATCCTTTGCGGTAGCGATGGGCCGTGAAGGGCAGGGGGTGGATGTCGACCGGGATTTTCGTCCCGCGGACATCGGCGAACAGTTTTGCGCCGGATTTGGCAAGCGGCGTCTGGACGTAGCCCATGGCGACCGGATGACCGGCCGAGGGGCCGAAGCCGCCTGAGGTGACATGGCCGGCAGGGTTGCCGTCAGCATCGAAAAGGGCAGCACCGGCGCGCACCGGCTGGCGGCCTTCCGGCTTCAGGCCGACGCGTTTTTGCGCCGGACCGCGCTCCAGGATGGCGCGCAGCGCATCGGCGCCGATGAAGGCGCCAGAGGCGCGAACCTCCTTGGGGATGGCCCACATCAGCCCGGCGCTGGCCGGATCGATCTCCGGCGTGATGTCCAGCCCGTGCAGGCACAGTCCGGCTTCGAGCCGCAGGCTGTCGCGGGCGGCAAGGCCGACCCACATCACCCGCTCGTCCTCGAGCAGCCTGGCGACGAGGTTTCTTGCATCCGCTTCCGGCAGGCCGATCTCGAAGCCGTCTTCGCCGGTATAGCCGGACCGGCTCATGAACCATTTTTCGCGCGGCTCGATGCCGTGCATGAACACCAGCGAACCGGTCTCGATGCCGGCGCGGGAAAGGGCAGCCCACGCCTCGGGGCCCTGGATGGCCAGGAAGACGCGGTCGAGCGCATCCACTTTTACATCGAAATCGCCCTCTGCATCGAAATTTTTGGCCAGTGCGCGCAGATGCTTTTCGTCGGCGGCGGCGTTGCCGGCATTGGCGACCATCATGAAGCGCTCGGCGCCGAGCCTGGTGACGATCAGATCGTCCAGAATGCCGGCCGCCTCATTGAGGAAGAACGTGTATTTGGACTGGGAAACCTCAAGCGCGCCGGCATCGAACGGGCAGGCGCGGTTCAGAAGCGCTGCTGGCCCCGTACCGCTGATTTCGAACAGCTTCATGTGCGAGATGTCGAACAGGCCGGCATACTCACGGCTGTGCAGGTGCTCCTTCATCACGCCGGCCGGATAGGTCAGCGGCATCGACCAGCCGGCGAAGGCGCCAAAGCGCGCACCAGCTGCCATGTGCAGATCTTCGAGGGGAAGGTGTTTGGTGTCGTCGCCCGTCATGTCATCTCCAGAGTCGCACGCAAGCGGCCGCGAATGGCGACCAGTCCGTGCCCCTCTGTCTGAAGCCTGAGAGACTCGCGCCCCGTAACTCTGTCGGCAGCGCTTACACCTTCGGCGCGGGGGCAAGCCCCGACTTTCCAGAGTGTCTTTCCCGTCTACGGTTCTTTTGCCTGAGAGATTTCGGGCGATTTCCCCTTCGGCGGCAGCTCTCGCTGCTCTCTCCCGCAAACAGGTAGGACTCGGTCAAGAGCCCTCGACTCGTCATCCATAGCCCGTGGACGACACCTTGTCACCTGCCGGCGACATTTTTACTGCCAAGTCTTCTGCGGGCCTTCTTTACAGGCAAGCCTTCGCTAACCACGCCGCTTGCCGGTTTCTCAAGACCTTGCCGATATACCGCATAAGGGCGGGCAATTACCGGCGGCGGGCGGGGAAGAAAATGGGCGAATTGATCATGAGCGCGCCGGTGGCCGGGCTGACCTCGAAAAATCGGATCACGGCGGAAGACGTGGTCATGCTGCGCGGCGAAGTGTTCGGCGACGGCGTGGTAACGCGCGGCGAGGCCGAGGCGCTGTTTGCGCTGGATGCAACGGCGAGGGACAAATGCACGGAATGGCTCGAGTTTTTCGTCGAGGCCGTCACCGATTTCATCGTCCACCAGGAAAAGCCGGCGGGCTATGTTTCGCAGGACAATGCCGACTGGCTGATCCGGACGATTTCGCGCGACGGCATGGTCGACAGCCAGACCGAACTCGAGCTGCTGGTGCATGTGCTGGAAGTTGCCAAATCATCGCCGAGCACGCTTTCCAGCTATGCGCTGGAGCAGGTCGCTCATGCGGTTGTGGACGGCAAGGGGCCGCTGATGACCGGCGGCAGGCTTATCCCTGGGTCGATTGCCAAGGCTGAGGTCGAGCTGTTGCGCCGCATCCTTTACGCCTACGGCGGCGATGGCAACATCGCCATCAGCCGCGCCGAGGCCGAGGTGCTGTTCGAGATCAACGAGCGGACAGCGGCGGGCGACAACGATCCGTCCTGGAACGATCTATTCGTCAAGGCGATCGCCAATTTCGTCATGTGTTCGGCCGGCTACGAACCGCCGGTGCGCGACGTGGCGCTGCGCCGGGATGCTTTTTTCGAACAGGCCGATCCGGAGATCGGCGGGTTCTTCAGCCGCATGGTATCGGGCGGCCTGTCCGGCATCATGGAAGCCTATCGCTCACCGGGCGATATCGAAGCCGAATGGGAGTCCAAGAACAAGGCAGCCGAGGCACTGGCCCGCCGGGCCGAGACGGTCGATGCCGGCGAAGCGAAGTGGCTTGCTGAACACATCGGCGACCGGCCGCTGCAGGAGAACGAGCGTGCGCTGCTGACGCTGATCAAGCACGCCTCGCCGGAAATCCATCCGGCGCTGAAGCCGCTAATCGACAAGGTTGCATAACAGGTCACGACCCTATTGCTTGGCGGGCTCGGACTTAGCTGTCTGGAAGCGCGACATCCATTTGAAGCTGCCGAACCAGTAGCGGCGCACGCCGCCTATGGTGCCGTCGGCGGTGCGCGCGCCGATCCAGTTGTTGACGTATTGGATGAGGCGGACATCGTCCGGGCGCATCGCAAACGCTTCCGGCGTCCGCAACAGCGGGCCGCCCACCATCGTCAACTTCGCGTCATAGAGCCTGGCGGCCATTTGGGGCGTTGGCGATGTCGCGACCATCGCCTGTGCGTCGCCGCCGATGATCGCGGCGAAAACATCGGAGGTATTGTCGAAAGACAGGATGGTCGCCTTGGGAAAAGCTTCCTTCGCGGCGGCTTCATCGGTGGAATTGGACAGCACGGCAATCTTGTATCCCGGCGCCGCCACTGCCTTTCCCGGCCTTTTCCCAAGACTGGCGATCGTCGCAACCATACGGATATCGGCGGTACCGGTCTGGTTGGAGAACACCACCTCGCGTGCGCGTTCCGGCGTGCTGGCGTAGCCCGCCGCGATCATGTCGAAATCACCCTTGAGCAGTCTTGTCTTGAGGTCGTTCCAGGGCACCTCGACCAGCTTCAGGTCGACGCCGAGATCAGACGCCAGCGCACTGGTCAGGTCGACATCATAGCCGGCGAACTTCCCGTCGGCCTTCTTGAGGATCCATGGCGGGTTGAGCGCCACGCCGATCGTCAGTGTCTTCTGGTCGATGATGCGCTTGAGGCTGTCGTCCGCCCGGGCTGGCAGCAGCGACAAAGCCAACCAGGCAGAAAGGGCAAGTATAGTTGTGGCGATCATCTTAGCGCGCATTAATATAACCTCGCTGAGCCCGTCCGGTTGTCAGATTTACACAGAGGTGCCATTCTGTCGATAGCGGACCCTGATGGAGAGTTGCGATGTCGACACGGATGACGGTTACCGGTTCGATGATGTTCCTGGTTTGCATCCTGGGCAATCCGGCGAAGCTTTCGCTGCTGCCGGCGGCAGCGCAGGCTGCGGGGGCAAAACGCGTGGTCTGCTCCAGCGCCGATTACCGCTATTCCTATTGCGGGGTCGATACGCGCCGCGGCGTGCAGTTGACCTCCAGGCTTTCGAAGGCGCGTTGCGTATACGGTAGAAGCTGGGGCTATGACGGCGGCGGCATCTGGGTCGACAATGGTTGCTCGGCCGAATTCGCAGTCGCCGGCCCCAACCGCAATCCCTCTGCTGGCGACGTCGCCGCAGCCATTATCGTCGGCGGCGTGGTAGGCGCCATTCTCGACAACGGCAATTCGCATCGCCATCATTCCGATAATTACTATCCGAAGCCGCGCCCGCGCCGTTACGACCAATTGATCGATCCGACGCCGCAATTCGACAATCAGGGCAACCCCAACTTCGATACCCACGGCAACTACCAGGGACCGCATGGGCTGGGCAAGCTTGTCACCCCTGACGACAATCCTGACCTGAATCCGGCCCTGCGCAGCGACGGCGACGACAGCGACGACGACAGTTAGATGAAGCTTGGGTCAGGTTTCGGTCAGATGCCGCCGTACCAGTCGTAGCCATTGTCCTCCCAATAGCCGCCTCTGCCGCCGCCGAGATTGGCGAAGCCGTCGACCAGCTCGATCTTGTAGAGGTATTTCGGCATCTTGTAGCCGAGCTGGCGCTCGACGCGGACGCGCAGCGGCGCGCCGTTTTCGACCGGCAACGGTTTGCCGTTGAGGCCATAGGCAAGGATCGTCTGCGGATGACGGGCATCGACCAGGTCGATCGAGCCGTAATATTTGATGTCGCCGGCCAGGCTGCGGTCGATCGTATCGAGGCAGTGGAACATGAGGTAGCGCGCCTGCGGCTTGACCACTGCCTGGTCGAGCACCAGCGACAGCGGCGTGCCGGTCCATTTGGCAATGCAGCTCCAGCCTTCGACGCAGTCGTGGCGGGTGATCTGGGTGCGGCTCGGCATGTTCATCAGCTGCTCGCGGCTCAGCGACAGCGGTTTTTCGACGAGGCCTGAAACCTCCAGCCGCCAGTCGGCGAAATCGCTGGCGAGCAGGCCCTTGTAGAAATCGTCGTCCGGTGCGGTGACGCCGTTCGGCCGCTGCGGCTGGCGAATGTCGGCCTCGGTGAACTCCGGCGCCAGCGCGTCACGGCCGGCAAGCAGTCGCTGCGCCCGCCAGGTCAGGCCATTGGCGCTTTCGAGGAAGCTGCGCAGGCCGTCGCCGACGCCAAGCTGGCTGTCGAAGGCGTCGCAGCCCGACAGCATGATGCCGGAAAGGCCGAGGCTGGCCGAGGTCAGGAATTTTCTGCGGCTTATCTGTAGCTTGGGGCTGATCTCGAATTTCGCCATGTCAGGCACTCCTCTCTGGCGCTTTGTCGCCATGCGCCGGCGGGTCGGTTCGGTACCACCCGGTGATGATGGAGCGCAGCTCGTTGATCGGGCCGGCGGCCAGGATCATCAGGATGTGGATAATGAAGAAGGCGACGAGCAGCAGCATCACCGTGAAATGAATGGTGCGCGCCGTCTGTCGGCCGCCGAGCACGTCGTTCAGGAATGGCAGCACCGAATCCATGCTCGGCGACATGGCAAGGCCGGTGATGATCATCAGCGGCAACAGCACGAACAGCACGCCGCCATAGGCCATCTTCTGCAGCGTGTTGTAGTCGCGCGTGTGATGGAACCTGAGCTTGGCGTGCTCGACAATGTCTCGCGGCAGGCGCCTGAAATCATCGAGGCGCGGGGCAAGATCGCGGCGCAAATGGCCGTTGATCAGGCTGGCGACCAGCCAGACCAGCAGCGTGGTGGTCAGCACCCAGGCAAAGAAGAAATGAACGACGCGCGCGGTGCCGAGATCGTAATAGGAAGGGATCGTCGCCCAGGACGGGAAGGCACGGGAGGTCTCCTGGCCGGCCGGACCCGACCAGCCGAGCACGCCAGTGGTATCGAAGCGCTTGCCGAAGATTTCGGTATAGCCGCGCGGGCCAGTCGCCGTATTCTCGGCGCCAATGGCGAAGACGGTGTTGTTGTAGCCAAAACCCGACTCCTTGCCGATATAGAGCTGCGGGCGGGCGTTGAAGATCTGCAGGCCGGAAAGCAGCATGAAGAACAGCGCGATCGCCCACAGCCAATGCGTCAGCCGCGTCCAGCGCGACTGGCGATAGGTCAGCGTCGCATCCGTCGAAGCAGCGCTATCTGCCTCGGTGCTGGCTTCGCCTTTGGCAACTGATTCCATATTTTCCGTGCCTCCCTGCCAAGTGGTTCCGCATGGCCTGTCAGATCTCTTCTCCTCCCAATACGTCGCCAGCCTAAGCGATGTTTCACCCGATCACGGATTTATTACGGACTGCCGAGGCTGACGGCGAGGTTGACCGCGGCTGCCACGATGACCGTGTTGAAGAAGAACGACAAGATCGAATGCACAAGCACGACACGGCGCATTTGCGAGGTCGTGATGTTGGTGTCGGCGGTTTGCGCCGTCATGCCGATCACCGTGGCGAAATAGAGGAAATCCGAGCCTTCCGGCCGCTTGCCGCCCGGGAAGTCGAGGCCGCCGACCGGAATTTTCTTTTTTGTGTCGCCATCCATCGCATCGCCATCCAACCAGTAGATATGCGCGTAGTGAAGTGCGGCCATCGCATGGATGGTCAACCAGCCAAGCGGGATAGACAGCAGCGCCACCGTAAGCTCGACGGTGTCCGCGCTCTTCTCCCTGTTGATCAATTGAAACAACGAAATGATGGCAATAGCGACGACAATCAGCGTGACCGCGAAGATGGCCAGTACCGGCAGGTCCGTGTCGCCTGCATTCTTGCGCAGATAGCTGCCGGTAAGCCGCGGCATATGGGCGATGACAAGAACGAGATAGGCGGCAAAGAACACATTGGCGCCGATCGAATAGGCAAGCGGCGCACGCCAGACCAGCGCGGCGCCAAAGGCTGCCACGCCGATGCAAGCCGACACCGCGAACGGCGTGTGGCGTTGCATGGGCATCTTGGTCGGGGTACCAGTCGCCATGGCCTTCAGTCCGCTGACGCGGATTTCAGCGCTCGCCGTAGGATGCGGTCAAGCTCGCCGAGGAACCGCGAGCGATCCTGCGGCGCGAAGCTCGAATTGTAGCCCTTGCTTTCGCCGGTTTCGCGCAGATGCTGCTTGAGATCGCGCATTGCAATCGCCATGCCGATCGTTTCGGGCGTAAACGGGCGTCCGGTCGGGCCGAGTACGTGCGCGCCAAGCGCCACCGCGCGCGCGGCAAGCGGGATATCGGCGGTCACCACAATGTCGTTGGACCGGGCATTTTCGACGATCCAGTCGTCGGCGGCATCGGCGCCCTTGGAGACGACGACATTGCGGATCATCGGATCGCGCGACGGACGCAAGCCGCCATTGGAGACGAAGGTGACGACGATGCCGTGCCGCTCGGCGACTTTTTCGACCTCGGCCTTCACCGGGCAAGCGTCGGCATCGACGAGAATAGCAGGTGCGGGCATCGTTGTTCCAAATGTGAAAGAGCCGGGCGGCGTCGCCCGGCTCGATCGATGATAGTCGAGCGGCTACTAGGCCGGCAACGCGCCGGACCTCTTGGCCGTCCAGGTGGCGATATAGTCCATCAGTCCTGGATTGAGGCAATCATAAGGTTCGAGCCCGATCGACTTCAGCTGTG
>NZ_JAMYRO010000030.1:0-75474 GCF_040321495.1 Mesorhizobium sp. M0408
TGGCGGGGGTGGGGGGTTTTATAACACTCGCCTGTCCAATTTTTTTACCTTATTTTTTGCGGGGGGGGGCAAACGGCCCGGGGGGGGGGGGGGGTGCTGGGACTGCGCCCGCCCCCCGCCAGTCTTAGCTTGCCGGCTGGTCCTCAGGGCGCAACCCGGCTTGCTCACGTTCGAGATAACGCTGGTCGATTTCCGGCAGCGGCTCGCCTTCGAGCGTGGCCTCGAAGGCGCGCAAGCGTTTGTAGATCGAGATCAGTTCCACGACCGTCGGCCAGGCATTGACCAGATACTGAAATGAAGATCGGACCTGCTCAAAGGAGTTGAGAATCTGGTTCAGAGCGCCGAGCTTGATCTTTCCCGCGACCATCGTAGGGACAAGAACAATATATGGAAATATATTGTCGATCTGTAGATAGAATATTCTAGCGACGTTAAAATATAAGTAGTGGAAGTATTTACGAAAATAGATGCTTCTTACACTTCTAAAAAGGTCAGCGACAGTTGGCGGTTGGGCGCGATCTGCATCGTCCTCACCATAGACCAATTCTTTGCGGTAGGCTGCCTCGACACGTTGGGTGCGGAATTCGAGACCCGGCAGTTTGATTCCTACCGCAGCTAAGAAAGTAGTTCCGAAGGCCGACCAAAGGATTGCTACAACGACCAGGGAGTAAGGCACCGTGCCGACAATCGGCAGTTCCGTGACGTTTTCAGAGAGATGCAGCAGCACGGGAAGGAACGCTATCAGTGTCATGATGGACCCGACTAAGCTTACGCCCAGATCCTCCATCGTGCTGGAGAAGCGCATCGTGTCTTCTTGAACACGCTGGGACGCACCTTCGATGCGCCTCAATCTTTCCCAGTTGGTCATGTAGTATTCGTTCATTGCGGTGCGCCAACGAAATATCCAATGACTTACAAAAAACCGGTTGAGGGCGCCAACGGTCACAGCCAGAAGCGCAATCCACATGATTGTCAGCAGTTGGATATAGAAGTCCCACGGCGTCGTAGAGTACGGTGTGCCTAAAGCCTTCTGAATAAGATCGTAGAAAGGGCCATACCAGTCATTGAAGGCGACATTTACCTGCACCTGGTAATAGATCACAAAGAGAATCAGTGAGGTGCCAAGGATCGACCAATTCCGCCATGGATGAGGTCGGTACCAGGCCCAAAAGCCGTAGAAGATGAGGACGACAGCCGCAAAATATATATAGAACCAGAGAAATGGCTTCGACCAAAAGAGCGACACGCCAATGATCTTGTCGACGCCGGCGGCCATCGGGGGCAGTCCAAACACTGCTCCAAGTTGCTCTCCTCCAAAAAACCAAAACAGAACGGCCGCGAGGCTCCAGACGGCGACCGAACTGAAGAACAGCTTCGGCTGCGGAAAAAACGATACGAACACTGTGGCGAAATCCTCGGTCGATGCGCAAATCAGCGGGTTCAGCGGGCATAAAGTCACACATTAGCGGGAAAGAAAATGCCCGTGCCCAACGCCCGGCGCCGAGCAAGACCATAATCATGGCGATTTTGGCGCAGCCGACCAGGCGATCGCACCCGAGGCGAGCAGGACGGCGGCGGCCACGATCGAGGCAAGGAAAAAGTTACCCGAGGCCTGCGCAAGCAGACCGGCGACGATCGGGCCAATGATCTGGCCGAGGCCGAAGGCGGCCGTCATCACCGCCAGCATCCGGCGTGGTGCTTGCGGGGCAAGCTGCCGTCCGGCCTGGAGGCCAAGCGCGGTTATGGCGATGAAGGTGCCGCCGACAAGAAGGCCGCCGAGCAGCGGCCCGGTGCGCCCGCCCATGACGACACTGGCGCTGACGCCGACCACCTCGACCAGGCACCCCAGGGCGTAGGTGGCATAGAGCCCGATTTTAGCCGTAAGCTTCTGCCACAGCCAGACCGATGGGAAACCGGCAAGTCCGGTGACCATCCAGACCACGGCCTCGAAGACGCGGCCGCCGCCGCCCTGGCGGACGATGGCGACCAGGAACGTTGCCGTGACGATGTAGCCGAAGCCGAACAGGCCGTAGGCGACGATGATCTTCACCAGCGACCGGTCTTTCGGCAGTGCCGGCTCGCTCCCGGTGGTGCTGTTCGCGGCCGAGGTGCCGCCGGCCAGCAAGGCGACGACGGCAAAGCCGCAGGCCGAAATCACCGCGGACCACAGCCAGCCCGCCGCCCAGCCGGCATGTTCGGTGACGAGGACTGCCAACAGCGCCGAGGACGCCGCGATGCCGAGGCCGACACCGCCGAAATACAGCGCCTGCAGGTCGTTTCGCCCGGCCGCGGCGAGATGACCGAAAACGATGCTGGTCATGAAGACCAGCACGAAGGCGCTGGCGAGGCCGGCAAGAAAGCGGATGAGGAGAAAGCCGGGCATGGTGCCGCTCAGGCCCATCAGGCCGGCGAGGATCGCGGTGGCGGCAAGGCCGGCCAGCATCAGCTGGCGCTCGCGGCCTTGCGCCCAGCCGCCGGTGGCGGCAAGCGCGCCGACGAGATAGCCGAGATAATTGGCCGATGCGATCCAGCCGGCATCAGCCGGCGACAGGCCGAGCTCTTCCATCATGCCAGGCAGGATCGGCGTATAGACGAAGCGGCCGATTCCCATGGCGACGGCCAGGGCAATCATGCCGGCGATTGCCAGGCGCAAGGGCGAAGCGGCTTTCATCGCGATGCACAATAGGTGCGCCTGCCGGTCAGACAATCCGCCTTTTGTTGGGCCAGAAGGGTTGCGCAGCCGCGTCGGCGGCCGGCTCACCTGAAGTGCCAGCAAGTCCTTGTTCAGCCGCAGCAGGTCCTTGGCGCCGTCTCGAAGCGGGTACGACACGCGGTCAGCCTGAATGGCATGTCGGCGAGTTCGCGCTCCGACATGGTGTCGAGCACCGGATGCGACAGCGGATCGGTCACCCAGCTGGTGGCCTGGCTGTCATCCCGGTGCGGCTGCGCCCCGATCGGGGAAAAGGCGCCAAGCCATGACAAAATCTTCATCGGATTTGCCTCCTCACTCTGAGTAGCCCACTTAGAATCCGCCGTTCCTTAGCGTCTGGCAATTGAGATTTCAGCCGCTCCAGTTTAGAAAAACTGTATGGCTACTCTGAACCGCGTCCATCTCAACGGCTTGCGCGCCGTGGAAACTGTTGCCCGCCTGGGCTCGCTCGCGGCGGCGGCCGGCGAGCTCAACGTCTCGGTCAGCGCCGTCAGCCAGCAGATCAACCGAACAGAAAAGCAGCTCGGCCGGGCGCTATTCGAACGAACGCCAGCTGGCCTGGTGGCGACGGAATTCGGCACCGTCTTTACCGCGCGGCTCAGCGCAGGCTTCCGCGAACTCGCACAGGCGGTGGCGCTTGCCGATGAAAGCTCGGAGTGCACGCTGGTGGTTTCGGTGGCGCCGGCTTTCGCCTCGAAATGGCTGCTGCCGCGGCTGTCGCGGCATTTCGCCCGGCATCCGAACGTGCTTCTGCGCATCGATGCCTCGGTGCGGCTTGCCGATCTCGATCGTTCGGACATCGACGTCGCCATTCGGCTCGGCGACGGCAAATGGCCGGGCGGGCGGGCCGAATTGCTGCTGGCGCAGGAGGTGTTTCCGGTCTGTGCACCGGTGATCGCCAGCAAGCTGAAATCGATCGAGGACCTTGCTTTGACCTGTGCGATCACGGACGAAAGATCGATGATCAGTTGGGAGAGCTGGTTCGAAGCGGCCGGAGTGGAGCCTGTCACCTTCATGAAGGGCGCGCGCTTCACCGATCCGATGCTGTGCCTGGAATCGGCGATTGCCGGCCACGGCGTCATGCTCGGCTGGCAGTTGCTGGCCGCCGACGCGCTGGCCGACGGCCGTCTCGTCGCGCCGTTCGGCATACGCGCCCAGAGCGGCCTCGGCTATTGGCTGGTGACTTCGGCCAGCAAGAACGAAAGCCGTAAGGTCAGGGATTTCAAGATCTGGATCCGCGAAGAGATCGAGGCGACGATGGCGCAGTTCAGGTCGCTCGAGAGCGCCAGCTGAGCCTGCCAGCACATCACGGTGGAAAGGTCGGTAGCGCCGGTCTATGTAAGAAACAGTCCCCAATCACGGCAGGCAGGATCATGACCACACATTCGCGCGGCGTTTCCGCAAGCATCGACCCGGTGAAGCTCGACAGGCTGGCGGAGGTCGCCGTCAAGGTCGGGCTGCAATTGCAGCCGGGGCAGGATCTGGTGCTGACCTCGTCTATTGCCGCGCTGCCTTTGGCGCGGCGGATCGTCGAGCACGCCTACAAGGCAGGCGCGGGCCTGGTGACGCCGATCTTCAACGACGATGAGATCACTCTCGCACGCTTCCGCTACGGCGCCGACGGCGGCTTCGACCGCGCCGCCGGCTGGCTCTATGAAGGCATGGCGAAAGCCTTCGCCAACAATGCGGCGAGACTTGCCGTGCGCGGCGAGGATCCCTCGCTGCTTTCGGCGCAGGACCCGACAAAGGTAGCGCGTGCCAACAAGGCGAATTCGATGGCCTACCAGCCGGCGCTGGAGAAGATCACCGGCTTCGATATCAACTGGAACATCGTCGCTTATCCCGATCAGGCCTGGGCCAAGCAGGTTTTCCCGGACGATGCCGAAGACGTCGCCGTGGCCAAGCTCGCCGACGCCATCTTTGCCGGCTCGCGCGTGGATGTCGAAGACCCGATCGGCAATTGGACGGCGCACAATGCGGCGTTGAAGAGCCGCACCGAATGGCTGAACGGCCACAATTTCCACGCACTGCATTTCACCGGCCCCGGCACCGACCTGACCGTCGGGCTGGCCGACGGCCACGAGTGGATGGGCGGCGCCTCGACCGCCAAGAACGGCATCACCTGCAACCCCAACATCCCGACCGAAGAGGTTTTCACCACGCCGCATGCAAGGCGCGTCGAAGGCCATGTCACCAGCACCAAGCCGCTGTCCTACCAGGGTACCCTGATCGACGGCATTGCGGTGCGTTTCGAGGCGGGCCGCATTGTCGAGGCCAAGGCCACGAAGGGCGAGGATGTGCTGCAAAAGGTGCTCGATACCGACGAAGGCTCGCGCCGTCTCGGCGAGGTGGCGCTGGTGCCGCATTCCTCGCCGATCGCCAAGAGCGGGCTGCTGTTTTTCAACACGCTGTTCGACGAGAACGCCGCCTGCCACATCGCGCTCGGCCAGTGCTATTCGAAGTGCTTCGTCGACGGCGCCTCGCTCGGCCAGGACGAGATCGCGGCGCGCGGCGGCAACAAGAGTTTCATCCACATCGACTGGATGATTGGCTCGGACAAGATCGACATAGACGGCGTCCATAAGGACGGCAGCCGCGTGCCGGTGATGCGCAAGGGCGAGTGGGTTTAGGCCCGGGATCTCTAAACGAAGGCCAGCAAGCAGCGGCGCCTGCTGGCCCATGCGGAGTTGGCAATGGGGCTCGCGGTCAAGCGCATCTATGAGCCGCCGGCGCCCGATGACGGGCAGCGGGTGCTCGTCGACCGCATATGGCCTCGCGGCGTCCGCAAAGAGGACGCGGCGCTGACGGTCTGGCTGAAGGACATCGCGCCGAGCAATGCGTTGCGCAAATGGTTCGGTCATGAGTCGGCGCGCTGGGCGGAATTCCAGCGGCGATACCGCGATGAGCTCGACCGGAACAGCGAGGCGGTGGCGGAACTACGTGCCTTGCTCCGTGAAGGCAAGGTGACGCTGCTCTACGGCGCCCATGACGAGGCGCACAACAATGCGGTGGCACTGGCGAGCTATTTGCGTGAGATCAATTAGTCACACCGGCGGGACAGCGCCACCCTCTGGCCTGCCGGCCATCTCCCCCTCAAGGGGGGAGATTGGCAGCTTCGCCGAAAGCGCCCTTCTTTGGAGACTAGCGAAAGCCGAAGCGACATCCAATCTCCCCACCAGAGGGGGAGCTGTCCGGCAGGACAGAGGGGGGCGCGACGGATCGCGGCGGGTCGGTTCTACTTCCCACTCACCGCCTCTTGATAAACATCAGGCTTGAAGCCAACGAGAACCCTGTCGCCAAGTTCCAGCACCGGACGCTTGATCATCGTCGGTTTGGCCAGCATCAGCGCCTTGGCCTTCTTCTCGTCCAGGCCCAGTCTGTCCTCGTCCGACAGTTCACGGAACGTTGTGCTCGCCTTGTTGAGCAGAATTTCCCAGCCGACCTTGCCTGACCAGCCGTTCAGCCGATCCGCGTCAAGGCCGTCTGCCCTGTAGTCGTGAAAGCGATAGGCAACATCGTGGCTCGCCAGCCAGGAACGCGCCTTCTTGACCGTATCGCAATTGGTGATGCCGTACATGGTGATCGTCAAAACGCGTCCTCGGACCAGTCGAATCTGACGGCACCCTAAAACCGCGCCTCTCGGTTTTCCAGCGGCCTCGCCGGCCGTCTGCGATTTTCGCGCTTGCCAATAGTAAGGAATCTTCCTAACTATTTCCCGAGCTAATTTGAGGCAAGGAAACGACCATGACGGGCCTGCAGACCGAAAGCCCCCCGCCCATTGACGGCATTTTCCGGGCGCTCGCCGATCCGACCCGGCGACGCGTGGTCGAGCGACTGAACCGAAGCCCCGCCTCGGTCAGCGAGCTTGCCCGGCCGTTCGAGATGGCCCTGCCATCCTTCATCGAGCACCTCAGGGTTCTGGAAGGCTGCGGGCTGGTGCATTCGGAAAAGGCCGGCCGCGTCAGGACCTACCGGCTCGCGCCGGAGCCGTTGAAGCTCGCGGAAAACTGGCTGGCCGAGCAGCGTGCGCTGTGGGAGCGCCGTCTCGACCAGTTCGACGATTACGTGCTGAAACTCAAGGAGAAAGACAGATGAATACGGTGCCGTTGTTCCAACCCGATCCGAAGCTCGACCTCGTGCTCGAACGGACGATCGAGGCGCCGCGAAAACTGCTGTGGATGGCCTTGACGGAGCCCGAACATGTCCGCCAATGGTTCACGCCGAAGCCGTGGATCATCACCGATTGCGAGATCGACCTGCGGCCCGGCGGCCTGTTCCGCACCCGCATGCAGTCGCCCGACGGCAAGGAGGTCAACGATAGGCGTTGCTGCTACCTCGAGATCGTCCAGGACGAGCGGCTGGTGTGGACCGATGCGCTGCTGCCCGGCTACCGGCCGTCAGGCGACCCATTCATCACAGCCGTCATAGCGCTGCAATCGCATGGCGAGACGACGCGCTACACCGCCACCGCCATCCACCGCGACGAAGCCACGCGCAACAGCCACGAGGAGATGGGCTTCTACGACGGCTGGGGCACGGTGGCGGATCAGTTGGCCGGCTATCTCAAGACGATCTGAGGCGACCCTGCTTCGCACTCACATTGCGGCCACGGAGCCGTCGTGGCCGTTCAACCGAACGCCGGTGCCGAGGCACCAACGCTCGCAACAAATTTCGACGGTTGGCGTAATGCCAATGTTGAACGCTCAGGCGCCGTAGCCGATGATGCCCTTGATCTCGAGGAAGTCGTGGATGGCCCAGTCGGCGTATTCGCGGCCGTTGCCGGACTGCTTGTAGCCGCCGAAGGGCGCGAACGTGTCCCATTCCGGATAGTTGATCGAGACCTGGCCGGCACGCAGGCGGCTGGCAATCTTGCGGGCGTGGTCGATATCCCCGGACTGCACATAGGCAGCCAGGCCATAGACGGTGTCGTTGGCGATCTTCACCGCATCATCATCGTCATCGTAGGAGATGACCGACAGGACCGGCCCGAAAATCTCCTCCTTCTCGATGGTCATGCCAGGCCTGACGTGGCCGAAAACGGTCGGTCGCACATAATAGCCACGGTTGAGGTGTTCCGGCCGGCCGGGGCCGCCGGTGACCAGCGTCGCACCCTCGGCGATACCTGCCTCGATCAACCGCTGGATCTTGTCGAACTGGACGATGCTGACCACCGGCCCGAGCTTGGTCTCCTCCGAGCGCGGGTCGCCAACCTTGTGCCGTTCGGCGGCCTTCCTGGCGATCGTCAGCGCCTCGTCGTGACGGGCGGCCGGCACCAGCATGCGGGTCGGCGCATCGCAAGACTGGCCGCTATTGCCGAAGCAGGCGTTGACACCCTTGCGCACCGCCGTCTCGAAGTCAGCGTCGGGCAGCACGATGTTGGCCGATTTGCCGCCGAGCTCCTGCGCGACGCGCTTTACCGTCTCGGCCGCCGTCTTGGCGACGATGATGCCGGCCCGGGTCGATCCGGTGAACGAGACCATGTCGACATCGGGATGGCCAGCCATGACCTGGCCGACATCCGGACCAGTGCCATTCACCATATTGTAGACGCCCTTCGGCGTGCCGGCGGCGTCCATCACCTCGGAAAAGATGATGCCGCTGATCGGCGCGATTTCGGAAGGCTTTAAAATGACGGTGCAGCCGGCGGCGATGGCCGGCGCCACCTTGCAGACTATCTGGTTGAGCGGCCAGTTCCACGGTGTAATCAGCGCGCAGACGCCGATCGGCTCCTTGACCACCATGGTGGTGCCGCGCTTCTCGCTGAATTCGTAATCCTCCAGCGCCTTGATAGTGGCTTCCATATGCGCCCTGCCCGCCCAGGCCTGCGCCTCGCGCGCCCACCTGATCGGCGCGCCCATTTCCTGGCTGACCGCCTGGGCGATGTCCTCGTAGCGCTCATTGTAGACTTCGAGGATACGCTTCAGCAGCTTCAGGCGCTCGGCCTTGGTCGTTTGCGAAAAGGCCGGGAATGCCGCCTTGGCTGCAGCCACGGCCTTGTCGACATCGGCTTTCGAGCCGACCGAGATTTTGGTGTAGGCCTCTTCAGTGGACGGATCGATCACATCCAGCGTTGCCGGAACCACGGGGCCGACCCATTTGCCGCCGATGAAAAAATTGAGATGATTGCTCATGGGCCGTGCTCCGGTTTTCTGGAAATGAGTGAGACTAGCTAGGCAGCATAGGGCAGTTGGCACCACGGCGCAGGCTGATATGCGCCACGTCGCCGACGCTGAATTGAAAACCCTCTGTCCGGCGCGGCGCGTCGATCACCACCTGTGTCCCCTGCCCCAACTCTGCATGAAGGCGCAAGGTGCGGCCGTGAAAGACGATGCTGTTCACCCGCACCGGTGCAGTACCGGCCGCCGCCTCGGTCGTGGCCAAAAGGTCCTCCGGACGCACGCCGATGGTGCGCACCGTGCCCTCGCCAGGCAGTTCGCCCGTCTCCGAAACCGCTTCCAGCGGCAGGGCGCCGGCGGCGAACCGTAAGCGCTCGCCATCGCGGCCGACAAAGCGCGACTGCAGAAGGTTCATCGTGCCGATGAAGCTGGCGACGAATTTAGTGGCGGGCCGGTCGTAAAGGGTCGCCGGCGGCGCAATCTGCTCTATGCGGCCCTTGTTCATGACGACGATGCGGTCTGAGATCGACAGCGCCTCGGTCTGGTCGTGCGTGACCATGACGAAAGTGGTGCCAAGCCGCGACTGCAGCCGCTTCAGTTCGACCTGCATCTGCTCGCGCAGATGCGCGTCGAGCGCTGACAGCGGCTCGTCGAGCAGCAGCACACGCGGCTCGCAGACGATCGCGCGGGCAAGCGCGACGCGCTGGCGCTGGCCACCCGACAATTCGGACACGCGGGCGCCGAGCTTCTCGGCAAGGCCGACCATGTCGAGCGCTGCGCCGACGCGCTTTGCCTGTTCGGCACCGGAGAGCTTGCGCAGCGACAGGCCGAAGCCGACATTTTCGGCAACGTTCATGTGTGGGAACAGCGCGTAGTCCTGGAACACGGTATTGACGGGACGGCCGAAGGGCCTGAGCGCTGTGATGTCGCGGCCTTCGAGCAGGACCCTGCCGTTCGACGGGCTCTCGAAGCCGGCGATGACCCGCAGGCTGGTGGTCTTGCCGCAGCCTGACGGTCCGAGCAGAGTCAGGAACTCGCCGCGCGAAATATCGAGATCGACGGCGTCGAGCCCGATGATGCCGCCGGGGAATATCTTGGAGACCTTGTCCAGCCGGACGAGAGGATCAGGCGCCATCGCGAACCTCGGACGGCTTGGTGGTGTTGACCCACAGGATCTGGCAGCGCTCGCTGCCCGGATTGCGGAAGGCGTGCAGCAAGGTGCTCTTGAAGGCGAAGCTGTCTCCGGCCTTCAGCCCGTATCTGGTCGAATCGACCACCAGCTCGACCTCGCCCGACAGGACGAAGCCGAATTCATGGCCGGCATGGGCGTAAGCTTCGGCGGTGCCGCCACCGGCCTCAACGGTCACCAGCATGCCGGTTAGCGTGGCGGCCGGCGGCGACAGCAGTGCCTTGGCGATGCCTTCCGATTTTACCGGGATCTGCCGCCGGCTGTTGGCGCGCACGCAATAGAGGTCGTTGCCGACATCATTGCCGTCGGCGATCAGCGCCGACGGCTCGATGTCGAGTGCGGCGGCGAGCGGCCAAATCACGCGGACCCGCAATGACGACATGCCGCGCTCGATCTGGCTGAGCGCTCCGATCGAGACACCGGCTTTGGCGGCAAGTTCGGCCAGCGAGAGATTGCGCTCCAGCCTGAGCGCCCGCACGCGCCGGCCGACCCTGACGTCGGCGTCGTCTTTCGGCTTCTCAGCCGCTTCGTCCAGCATGTCCATTCGTTCGTCCTTGTTTGGTAAGGTTTTCCCTTCTCCCCTTGTGGGAGAAGGTGGATCGGCGCGAAGCGCCGAGACGGATGAGGGGTGTTGGTCGGAGTGCTGTCGGTGCCATCTGGAACACCCCTCATCCGTCGCCTTCGGCGACACCTTCTCCCACAAGGGGAGAAGGAAGAGCGAACTCAGCCGCCTGCCTTGACCTTCTCGAACATCTTGGCGAGTTCGTCATTCTGTTTCATCGGCCCGGTGAAGATGGTGGTCTTCAGCATCACCTCGGGATCGGAAGGCAGCTGCAGTTTCTCCAACTCCTCCTTCGGCACGGCGGCGAAAGCCGAGCTGGTCGAGCTGCCATAGCCGTAGGCCTGGATCAGATACTTTCCGGAATCCGTCTCCAGCCGGCTGTTGATGAAGTCATAAGCAAGATCGACGTTCTTGGCGTCCTTGAGCATGACGAAGCCGCAAGCCCAGGTCAGCATGCCTTCCTTCGGCTTCATGAACTCTACAGGCACGCCCTGCTTCTTCAGCGAGGTGGCCGAGGCGTTCCAGGTCATGGCCGCGACCAGCTGGCCGCTCGCCAGTGCCTGTTCGACCGAGGTCATGTCGGTGGTGTAGTTCGAGAGCAGCGGGCGCTGCTCGCGCAGTTTCTCCGCCACCTTGTCCATCTGTTCCGCCGTCATGTCGAATGGATTGACGCCGGCCAGAAGGGCCGCCACCACCGGTGTGTCGTGGACGGCATCGATGGTCGCCATGCGCCCGGCATATTGCTTGTCCCAGAGCAGGTTCCAGCTGGCTTCCGGGTTCTTCACCAGATCGGTGCGGTAGAGGATCGAGGTATTGCCCCAGTCCCACGGCACCATCCAGACCTTGCCGTCGCCGGCCTGCAAGTCGGGCAGGTTCTTGAAGACCGGGAAGATTGAATCCCAGTTCTTGATGCGCTTGGTGTCGATCGGCTGCAGCAGGCCTTCCTTGTTCCAGCGCGCCACCTTGTCATAGCAAGGGTGCGCGACATCGGGGCGGAAGCCGGCCTTGACCTTGGTGAAGGCGTCATCGTCGTCGCCGAACATCGCGGCTTCGACGCCATCAGGGTGCGCGGCGAGGAAGCTCTTGTTGAAGTCGGGCAGCTCGTAACCCGACCAGGTGAAATATTGCAGCTTGTCGCCGGCAAAGGCGACAGTCGATGCAAGCGCCAGCGCCAAGGCGGCCAGTCCGGTTTTCGCTGTCTTTGTCGTTATCGATTTCAAGTCGAATGCCATTGCAGTTCTCCTCTTTCGGTTTCTTCTGGTTTTGACAGGCTGGCGGGCGCTGGCCGCCGGGTGGCGGCAAGCCCGCGATGGCGCAGGATTTCGGCGAGTGCGGCGATGACGAACGACACGGCCAGGATCGCCGTGCCGAGCGCCATGACGGTCGGCAGCGATTTCGGGAAGCGCAGCTGGCTCCAGATATAAAGCGGCAGCGTCGGCTCGGTGCCGGCAAGGAAGAAGGCGACGATGAACTCGTCGAACGAGGTCAGGAAGGCCAGCATGAACGCCGAAATAATGGCTGGCAGGCTGAGCGGCAGCATCACCCGTCTGAAGGTCGTCCAGTCCGAGGCGCCGAGGTCGAGCGCTGCCTCGCGGATGGTCTTCGGGATGGCGGCGAAGCGGCTGCGCATGACCACCACCGTCGTCGGCAGCGCCACCAATACATGGCCGAGCACAATGGCAATGCGCGACGGCCCGAAACCGGCGAGATTGACCAGGATCAACAGCGAGATGCCGACGATGACGCCGGGGATCAGGATCGGCAGCCGCGCAATGGCACTGATCGTGGCGGCCAGCGGCGAGCGGCCGTAGAGGTCCATATAGGACACGGTGATGCCGCAGAGTGTTGCGCCGGTGGCGGCAATGGCGCCGATGACGAGGCTGGTGG
This sequence comes from Mesorhizobium sp. M0408, assembly GCF_040321495.1. Taxonomy (NCBI): domain Bacteria; kingdom Pseudomonadati; phylum Pseudomonadota; class Alphaproteobacteria; order Hyphomicrobiales; family Phyllobacteriaceae; genus Mesorhizobium; species Mesorhizobium sp. M0408. Next base: position 12,465 of record NZ_JAMYRO010000030.1, read on the forward strand.
CAAGCGCACCGGACAGCGCCGAATTGCCGACCAGCGTGCCGTACCATTCCAGCGTGAAGCCTTGCAGCGGAAACGCCGCCTGGATCGAATTGTTGAATGAAAACAGTGGGATCAGCAGTATCGGCAGATACAGGAACACCAGATAGGCAAGGACGTAGGCTCCGAGCCAGCCGCCGCCTTGCTTTGCGTCCAGGCGCGCCGTGTTCATGTGCGGCTGCCGTATCGCCGGTCGGCGAAGCGCACCACCAGCACCACGGCGAGAATGACCAGCATGACGGCGACGGCGAGTGCGGCGCCGAACGGCCAGTCATTGGCCTTGCCGAACTCGGCCTGGATCAGTGTGCCGATCATTGTACTGGCAGGGCCGCCGACCAGCGCCGGCGTCACATAATCGCCGACGGTCGGCACGAAGACGACGAGAGCAGCCGCCAGCACGCCCGGCATCGAATTGGGCAGCACGATGCGACGGAAGCTGGTGAACGGTTTTGCGCCGAGATCGGAAGCAGCTTCGAGCAGCGATTTCGGGATCGTGTCCAGCGCCACATAGATGGGCAGGATGGCGAACGGCGAATAAGCGTGGGCAAGCGTGACGACGACCGCTGCCGGCGTATTCAGGAAGGCCAATGTCGGCTCCGACCAGATGCCGCTTTCGATCAGCGCCGAGTTCAGCACGCCATTATAGGCAAGCACGATCTTCCAGGCGAAGACGCGCAGCAGATAGCTGGTCCAGAACGGCAGGGTCAGCAGGAACAGCAGCAGCCCACGCCGCCGCCCGGCATGGAAAGCCAGATAGTAGGCAACGGGATAGGCGGTGACGACGGTTGCCAGCGTCACCAGGCCGGCGATGCCCAGCGAGCGCAGCGTCACCGTCCAGTACAGCGGATCGGTGGCCACAGTGACGAAATTCGCAAGGGTGAAACCAGCCCCCAGCAGCGAGCCGTCATTGCCGCGAAAGGCGAGAAAGAACACCAGGCCAAGGGCGAAAAGGATCAGCAAGAAGGTGACCAGCCCGCCGGGCAGCAGCATGGCGAAGCGGAAGGCCGGCGAAGACCGGGTTTCCGGCAGCGACTGCGTTACGACGATGGTCGACATCGGCTGTCCATCGAAATTTGAAATCGATTAAGCTTTTTTCATATTTGTGAAACTGTCAAGCTGTTTCATGCTTGGGCATGAACGTCAGCGTTCGAAGGCGTCCAGCATCCGGTACCAGCCGATGGTCGCGGCAACGCCGATCTGCCGAAAGGCGTGAAACGGGATCGGCCGGATCGGCGATATCGGGAACGGCAATTGCCTAGTATCGCCGCTCGACAGGTAGGAGGCGATGCGCTCGCCAAGCGCGGTCATCAGGCCGATGCCGCGGCCCTGGCAACCGACGACCGCCAGCAGACCCTTCTCTGGCTCGTGGATATGCGGGAGATGGTCCGGCGTCATTGCCACCCGGCCGAACCACCGCTTTTCAATGGCAATGTCTGACAGCGCCGGGTAGAGCCGCAGCAGCGCGCGTTCCAGATGCGCCCAGTCGGCCGGGCCGTTCGGCAAGGCCATGCGGCCGCGTCCGCCGAACACCAGCCGGCCATCGGCACTCTTGCGGTAATAGACGAGGATGCGGCGCGAATCCGACACTGCCTGCCCTTCCGGCAGGATCGCCGCCGCGAGATTGGACGATAGCGGTGCTGTCGCGATCTGGAAGGAATGCAGCGGGACGATCGTCTCGGCGAGGCCGGGAAGCAGGCCGCCGGTATAGGCGTTGGTCGCCAGGACGATCGCCTTGGTCTTGAGTTCGGCGCCGCTTTCCGTAGAAACGTGCCAAATGCCGGCATTCTTGCTGATCTGCATCACGTTCTGGCGCTCGGCGATCTTTACGCCCGCCGCTGCAGCGACGCGCGCCAGTTCCGACGTGTAGGCGAGCGGATCGATGACACCGGCGCGGCGATCGAGCCAGCCGCCGAGATAGCCTTGCGCGCCGGTCATCGTCGCGATCTCCGTCCGGCTCAGCAGCCGGACATCGGCGCCGCGGGCGCGCCACTGCCGATCCCGGTTCGCCGCCGCTTTCAGCGCGGTCTCGGTATGCGCGGCCTGGATCCAGCCATTGCGGACGAACGGCACCGCCAGTCTTTCGTCGCGAATCAATTCGAAGACGGTGTCAGCGGTCGAGGCGGCAAAGTTGACGAGCGCTTCGCCGCGTTCGAGACCAAAATGCTCCAGCAGCCAGTCCGGATCGTATTTCAGGCCGGGAATGACCTGACCGCCGTTCAGGCCGGATGCGCCATTGCCAATTTCGCCGGCCTCCAGCACCTGGACGGCAAGGCCGAGCCGGGCAGCGTGCAAGGCCGTTGACAGACCCAGAATGCCGCCGCCGACGATAACGACATCGACGCATTGGCCGGCGGGAAAAAGCGACTGGAACGCGGTGGCTGTCCGCGGCCTCTGCCAGATTGGATCGGAAAACCGTAAGAGCAAGCGTCACCTGGAGATTTCAGTAGGTGAAAACCCTAGCGACGGTTTCATTATTTTGAAAGAGCGTTTTCCGTCGCCATTGGCGCACGTCAGGCTCGATCAAGGTCCAGCGATGCGAAGACCGCTTGAAAGAATTGACAAAGCTCGCCCTGCAAGCGGGATAGACCTTTGGCGGGAATTTGTTGAAAGTGCCGCGGCCGAAGGACAAGACAACAGGAAATGTAAGCCATGACGAACGCCACACATTTGCCCGCCGAAGGCCTCTTCGTGGGCCGCGCCCGGGCGAGCGATGCTTCCCATCCGCTGGTGGTCACGGTGCGTGACGGCACGGTCTTCGACATCACGTCAAATGTGGCGCCGACCGTGCGCGACGTTTGCGAATTGCCGGATCCGGCGGGGCACGTCCGCTCGGCCAAGGGGCGGCCGATCGGCCCGCTCGATGCCATTGCCGCCAACAGTTTCGAGACAGCGCGCGATCCGGGGAAACCGTACCTGCTATCCCCCGTCGACCTGCAGGCGATCAAAGCGTCTGGCGTCACCTTTGTCGTCAGCCTGCTCGAACGGGTGATCGAGGAGCAGGCGCGCGGTTCGGCGGAAAAGGCCGACGCCATTCGCGCCGACATCGCCGGGCTGATCGGCCACGATCTGTCGAAGCTCAAGCCCGGCTCGCCGGAAGCGATGGAGATCAAGGCCAAGCTGATTGCGCGCGGCGCCTGGTCGCAATATCTGGAAGTCGGCATCGGCCCCGATGCCGAGATCTTCACCAAGTGCCAGCCGATGGCCTCGGTCGGCTTCGGCGCCGATGTCGGCCTGCATCCGGTTTCGACATGGAACAATCCGGAGCCGGAGATCGCCATGATTGCCGCCAGCAGCGGCAGGATTGTCGGGGCGACGATCGGCAACGACGTCAATCTGCGCGACGTCGAGGGGCGCTCGGCGCTGCTGCTCGGCAAAGCCAAGGACAACAACGCCTCGGCAGCACTTGGCCCCTTTATCCGGCTGTTCGACGAGACATTTTCCATCGGCGACGTGAAGCAGGCGATCGTACGGTTGAAAGTCGAAGGCGAGGATGGGTTCTCGCTGGAGGGCGCCAGTTCGATGGCCGAGATCAGCCGCTCGCCGGAAGAGTTGCTCGCCGCCGCCATGGGGCCACATCACCAATACCCGGATGGGCTGGCGCTCTATCTCGGCACGATGTTCGTGCCGTCGAAGGATCGCGGCGAAACAGGCAAGGGCTTTACCCACAAGGTCGGCGACATCGTCACCATATCGTCGGAGAAATTCGGCGCCTTGGTCAACCGCGTGCGGCTGTCGCCCGACTGCCCACACTGGACCTACGGCGCCAGCCATCTGATGCGCGACCTCGCCAGGGCCGACCTCATCTAGTCCCCCACCCTACATCCGATAGATTCTAGAATTCTCTGATTGGAAATTACCTGCTCGTCGGCATTCGGGAGAGTCCATTGATCGTCGCTCTTGAGGGCAAGACCCTTGTCGTTACCGGCGGAACGCAAGGACTTGGCGAGACCATCGTCCGGCTGGCCTCAGCCGACGGCGGCGAAGGGATCGCCATTGTCGGCCGCAATGCCGAGCGTGGCAGACGCATCGCCGAAGAGTTTTCACGACCAAGCCGGCCCGTCGTCTTCATCCAGGCCGACCTTGGAGATCCGGCCGCGCCTGCAGCTGTCATGGCGGAAGCGATCAAAAGACTCGGCCGCATCGATTGTCTGGTGAACGCCGCGGCCCTCACCGACCGGGCCTCTCTGGAAACTGGCACAATCGACGACTGGGACAGGTTGTTTTCCGTCAATGCGCGCGCGCCGTTCTTCCTCATGCAGGGGGCCGTAGCCGACATGAAGACACGGCGGGCGGCGGGCGCCATCGTCAACATACTGTCGGTGAATGCGCATTGCGGTGCGCCGGACCTTGCTATCTATTCCGCAACCAAGGGCGCGCTTTCGACGCTGACCAGAAACATTGCCAACGCGCATCTTTCCGATCGCATCCGCGTCAACGGCATCAACATGGGCTGGGTAGCGACGCCGGCCGAACAAGAGATGCAGGCGAGCACGCTGGGCAAGGGCGAAAACTGGGCAAAGATCGCCGCCGCCGGCCTGCCGCTTGGTCGATTGCTGACCATGGACGAAGTCGCCCAGCTAACGCTGTTCCTGCTCAGCGACGCCTCCGGGCTGATGACCGGGACGCTTATCGACCTAGAGCAATCCGTGCTCGGCGCGCCGCCGCGCAGCATTGCATGACGGTCGCAAGGCCGATCGTCGGCCGCCTGGAAAATATCAGCCAAACTGATGCAATCTGATGGGATTGCTGATGGCGCGGTGCCTTGCGCCAACGTCCATTGGCAATCGAGGCTTGCCATCGATCGAAAAAGGGAATGCTCTAATGCGCCCAGGTCGACGCTGGCAAAATGCGACCACCGTTTTGGCCGCGCACGGCTTTTCGCGGTGATCGTCGTCGGAGGAGGAGTTCGGTTCAAATGGGAGGAAATCAAATGCTGACGAGGCTAAGACTGCTTGTACTTGGCTTGATGGTGGCGCTGGCCATTCCGGCCGCGGCACAGGCCAAGACGTTCTACTGGATTTCGCATGGCGGCCCGGCCGATCCGGTCTGGACATACTTCCTTGCCGGCGCCAAGCAATGGGCGGCGGACACCGGCAACACCGTCAACACGTCGTTCCACAATGGCGACGTGGCGTCGCAGCAGGAGGCTGTCCGCGCCGCAATCGCCGCCAAGGCCGACGGCATCACCACGACCAGCCCTGATCCGGGCAGCCTTGTCGAGATCGCCAAGGAAGCGCGGGCGGCGAACATCCCGATCATCAACTTCAACACGCCCGACCCGAAGGCGGACTTCAACGCCTATGTCGGCGGCGACAACGTCACCTTCGGCAAACATTGGGCGCAGTATCTGGTCGACAAGGGCCTTGTGAAGAAGGGCGACTTCGTCTGGATGCCGGTCGAGATTCCCGGCGCCACCTATGGCGTCCAGGAAGAGGAAGGCATCAAGAGCGTGTTCGAGCCGCTCGGCATCACCTATGAAATCACCGAAGCGACGCTCGACCAGGCCGAAGTGATCAACCGCATGGTCGATTACCTCACCGCCAACAGGGCCAAGGTCAAGGCGGTCATCGGCCTCGGCGACCTTGTCACCGGTTCGGTCAAGCGGGTGTTCGACCAGGTCGGCGTCAAGCCGGGCGAAATCCCGGTCGTCGGCTGGGGCAACTCGCTCGACACCACCCAGGAAGTGCTGAACGGCTACGTCAATGCCGCGCAGTGGCAGGATCCGCAGGCGACCAGCTACGTCGCGCTCTCGCTCGCCAACATGGCGGCGAGCGGTATTCCGCCCGGCTTCGACGTGATCACCGGCGCGCTCTACGAGAAGGACACCGCGGCAGTCTACGACAAGATCCTGTCCGGCAAATAAATCCGCGATCGAGTTGGTCACGGCCGCTTCGGCGGCCGTGACTGTCTCATCATTCCGCCGAAGCCGGTTGCGGTCGCGGCCAAATCCAATCCTATCGCGGGTCCAAGGTGGAAAATCGTTCTCTTATCCAACGATCGATCGCGCGGCCCGAGTTCGGGCCGTTTGTGCTGCTCGTCGTCGAGATCGCCGTGTTCTGGGGCATCAACCACGACTTCCTGTCGCCGCAAAACATCTCGAACACGCTGGCCTTCACGGTCGAGCTCGGGCTGATCGCGCTGGCGATGACGCTGTTGATGACATCAGGCGAATTCGACCTCTCGGTCGGCTCGGTGTTCGGCTTCTCACCGGTCCTGATGTGGACGTTGTTTAACAGCGGCGTCGCCTCGCTCGAAGCCGCCTTCGTCATTGCGCTGGTGGTCGCTGCGTTCATTGGACTGGTCAATGGCTGGTTCGTGACGCAGCTGAAGATCCCGTCTTTCCTGGTGACACTGGGCATGCTGCTGGTGGTGCGCGGCACCGCTTTGTTCGTCACCAACGGGTTTCCGCAGCGGACCTGGAGCGCCGAGGGCAGCTGGCTGGCGGAAGCCTTGGTCGGCGATTTCTTCATCGGGCCGTTCCGTATCTACATGTCGCTGTTCTGGTTCATCGCCGCCGCAATCGCGCTCGGTTACGTGCTGACGCAGAGCCGGACAGGCAACTGGATCCAGGCAGCCGGCGGCAACCCGAGTGCTGCAAGGGCGCGCGGCGTCAATGTCAGCGGCGTCAAGATCGGCCTGTTCATCCTGTCGTCGATCCTGGCCTCGCTTGCCGGCGTCATCTCCTCGTTGCGCACCTCGGCGGCCAACCCCAACAGCGGCACCGGCTACGAGCTCGAAGTCATCGCCATGGTGGTGATCGGCGGCACGGCGCTGACCGGCGGGCGCGGCACAATCATCGGCACGGTGCTCGGTATCCTGATCCTGCGCGTGATGCGCAACGGCATCGTGCTGATCGGTGTGCCGGGCCTTGCCTATAATATTTTCATCGGCGCCATCATCCTCGGCATGATGGCGCTCCATTCATGGCTGGAACGCCGGCATCAGGCAGGGACTTGAACCATGGCCGAACCGCTTGTCCGCATGGAAAATATCCGCAAGTCCTATGGCCGCGTGCAGGCGCTGGTTGATGCCAATTTCCATGTCAACGAAAGGGAGATCGTCGGCCTGCTCGGCGACAACGGCGCCGGCAAGTCGACGCTGATCAAAGTGCTGTCGGGCGCGGTCCCGCTGACCAGCGGCGACATCTTCATCCGCGGCAAGAAGGTGAATTTGCGCAGTACCAGCGACGCCATCGCGCATGGCATCGAGACGATCTACCAGGACTCGGCGCTGGTGACGCAGCTGTCGATCGCCCGCAACCTGTTTCTCGGGCGCGAGCCGATCAAGCCGCCGCGCTTCCTCAATCGGATGGACCAGGAGGCAATGAACGTGGTTGCCCGCGACCTGCTCAAGCAGGTCGGCATCTCGAAGAACATCCCGCCGACGACGCCGATCGGCTCGCTCTCCGGCGGCGAGCGGCAGGCGGTGGCGATTGCACGCGCCATGCATTTCGACAGCGACCTCATCATCCTCGACGAGCCGACCAACAATCTCGGCGTCGCCGAAACGCAAGGCGTGCTGAGCTTCGTGCGCAGTGCCCGCGATTCCGGCCATTCCTGCATCTTCATCGCCCACAACATCCATCATGTCTTCCAGGTGGTCGACCGCATCGTCGTCATGCGCCGCGGTAAGGTGGTCGCCGACGATATCGACCCGAAGAAGACCAGCGTCGCCGAAGTCGAACGCGTCATCACCGGCATGTCGGACAAGGAGATCCATGACGCGCTGGTCGAGGGCACGCAACGGCCCGGCTGAGCAGCCGGGGGTCGGCCTGATCGTCGAGGCACTGGATCGCATCGCCATATGGTTGCGACATGAAAGCCACCGTTTCGGATATTGCGAGAAGCTGCGGCCTGTCGACCGCGACGGTCGACCGCGTGCTCAACAATCGGGCGGGGGCGAGTGCCGCCAACCGGCAGCGCGTAATGGAGGCGGCCAAGCAGCTCGGCTATCTGCCGGTCGTCGACCAGGTCGCGTTGCCGTCGCGGCCGGCGCATCTCGAATTCTTCCTGCCGATCGGCAGCAATGCCTTCATGGCCGATCTGGCCAGACACATCGAGGATTATGCGGCGCGCCTGCCGCTGGTCGCCTCCTGCCGCATCCACAAGCTCGCCGGCATCTCGCCGAGCGCCTTGCAGGCGGCCGTCGAAAACCTCTCGCTCAAGGCGAACGGCGTCGGCGTCATCGCCATCGATCATCCGAGAACGCGCAACATCTTGCGCGAGATCGTCGAGGCCGGCATCCGCCTGGTCACGCTGGTGTCCGACGTTCCGGGCGCACCCCGCTCGGCCTACGTCGGCATCGACAACCGTGTGGCCGGACGAACGGCGGCGCTGCTGATGGGACGGTTCCTCGGCGGCCGCCAGGGCCATCTGGCGATGGTCGTCGGCTCACGCTCCTACCGCGGCCATGAGGAACGCGAGATGGGCTTTCGCTCCGTGCTCGGCGAGGAGTTCCCCAATCTGACCGTCACCAGCGCCGTCGAGATCAACGATGAGCCGGAGGTCAGTTATACCGCGACCATGAAGGCGCTGCACAACGAGCCGGAGCTGCTCGGCATCTATTGTATCGGCGCCGGGCGCTCGGGCGTGGCAAAAGCATTGCTCGAAGTCAGGCCGCAGACGAAGCCGGTGTTCATCTGCCATGATCTGACGCGCGAGACGCGCGGCTATCTCGTCGACGATCTGCTCGACGTCGTCATCGACCAGAATGCGCGGCTGATCGCCGAACAGTCGGTCATTCGCCTGCTCGGCTCGATCGCCTCGTCGGCGCCCTATCTGACGCGGAAATTCATCGAGCCGCGCCTGATCTTCAAGGAAAATGTCCCGGTGCAGTGATGTCGCGCGAGGCGATGGTCGCTCGGGCCTCGATCGTTAAAATTCGGTTGATACCGCAAATCTGCACATCACCTATGCAACTTTTGTGGTTGCCGAATCATTGGGCAATCGATAGTTTCGCAGGTGTCGGCCATCTACTCCTCCCAGATGCGATGCCGACGCTGAGTGCGGTACACCTCCTCCCGTGCCGTATTCGAAATCGAGCCCGCTGCCACCTCCTCCCGGCAGCGGGCTTTTTTTGTTCCGGCTCCGGGATAGCGGCCAATGCTTGCGGTCGGGACAGCACCGGACACGTTTGCTGATCCGCGGATCGATGAGCTTCGCTGCGACCGCCGCGGCTTGTCGGGCAGAATCCTGTCACACTTGTCACTCTCACCGGTTCGCCGGCGGCCCTATCCTGCCTCACGACCAGCAATCAATGCCGCGCCGGCCATGGTGCGGAGGATCGGCACAGGAGACGCGAGATGGCACATCGCGATGGGACGAGACATCACCCGGCGGCGCGGCCCGCAATCGAAACGCCACGTATCGTTTCGCCGCTTGCGAGACTATCTGGCCCTGAAAGACGTGATCAGGCCTTCCGCCATGCGGACGAACTGCGCGCTCGGGCCCTCGGCGCCGACGCTTTGCAGGCTGACGCGGGCGCCCTCGAGCAGAAGCGACAGCGTATCGGCGAGAAGCTCGGCCTGTCCGATACCCGCATCGCGACACAGCGAGACCAGACGCTCGCGCTGCGCTTCCTTGAGTTCCTTGATCACTTGCCTTGCCGGATGATCGGCCTCGCTCAGCTCGATGGCGGCGTTGGCCATGTCGCAACCGCGACGATCCGACATCAGGCAATCGGCCGCCATCCGGACCCAGGCATGCAGCTGCGCCAGCTTGTCGCCCGGATTCTCGGCCTCGAACTTTTCCCACATCGCGTTGGCGCTGCAAGCGGTCGCCCGCAGACATTCGATGATCAGGTCGTCCTTGGACTCGAAATGCCGGTAGAGCGTCATCTTGTTGGTGCCGGCCGCCTCAGTGATGGCGTCGATGCCGACGCCGCGAATGCCATGCTTGTGAAACATGTCCCGTGCCGTCTCCAGGATCCTGTCCCGGGGGCGAACACGCTCCACAACACCGTCTGTCATCAAAACCTCCGTGATTGCGTTTCCCGAAATTCCCTCGGCGCACCTCTTGACTAGGGTGTTACCGGTCTGTAACGTTAGAGATGTTACTTACCTGTAACACCCGCATTGCATCATGTCAAACTCGCAAGTGCCGGCCATCAACCCCGCCCCGATCGGCAAGGGGACGAACCGCACCTTACGGCCCCGGCCGGCGAGCAAGAAAACACCCGATCCGCGGCTTGCCGCGGATCAGCAAAAACCAGGAGCCGCTTCGATGTCGCAGCGCAATGATCTGACGATCGATGAAGTCGTGAGGGATCCGATGATCCGCATGCTGATGAAGGCCGACCGCGTCGACCCGCGGTCCTTCGAGGCGATGCTGCGTGCGCTGGCGGACGAACAGGCCGAGCGCCGCAATGCGCCGCGCCGCCTTGAAGATTTCGGCTTTCTCGAAGATTCCGGCTCAACACGCAGCCGGCGGCTTTCCAGGGTAGCCAGGGCGTTTGGCCGGGCCAGAGCATCGGGCGAGGCGTGCATATCATGGTAAACTTCTTCATTCATCGTCCGATCTTTGCGTCGGCGATCGCCATCATCATGGTGCTCGCCGGAGGGATCTGTTATTTCCTCCTGCCCGTCTCGCAGTTTCCCGACATCACGCCGCCCCAGGTCGTGGTCAGCGCCCATTACCCGGGCGCCAGCGCGCAGGTCGTCGCCGACACGGTGACGACGCCGCTCGAACAGCAGATCAACGGCGTCCAGGGGATGACCTATATGTCGTCGTCGAGCTCCAATGACGGCTCCTCGACGATCACCATCACCTTCGACGTCGGCTACGATCTGAGCACGGCGGCCGTCGACGTCCAGAACCGCGTTTCGCAGGCGGCTTCCTCGTTGCCGGCCATCGTCAATCAGGGCGGCGTGACGATCAAGAAGCAGAACCCGAACTTCGTCCTGATCGTCGACCTCACCTCGCCGGACGGTTCCGTCAACCCGGTCGCGCTGAGCAACCTCGCCTACTTGCAGGTGGTCGATCCGCTGAAGCGCCTGCCCGGCGTCGGCGACGTGCAGATCTTCGGTGAGCGGCGCTATTCGATGCGCATTTGGCTCGACCCCGACAAGCTCGCCAATCTCGGCATTACTGCCGTCGACGTGCAGAACGCCGTCGCCGAGCAGAACGTCCAGGTGGCGGCCGGCAAGATCGGGCAATCACCGGCTCCGGCCGGCACCGCCTTCGAGATGCAGGTCAACGCCGTCGGCAGGCTGAGCGATCCCAAGGAGTTCGGCGACATCGTCGTGCGGGCCAATACCGCCAACGGCTCGCTGGTCAGGCTGCGCGACGTTGCGCGCATCGAGCTCGGCGCGCTGCAATATTCGTCGTCGGCCTTCTTCGGCAAGGACCCGACGGTGGTGCTCGCGGTCTACCAGATGCCGGGGTCCAACGCGCTCGATCTGCAGCAGCGCGTCAAGGACAAGATGCAGGAGCTGTCGGCCCGTTTCCCGAAGGGCGTCAGCTACGCCATGCATTACGATACGACACGTTTCGTTTCGGCCTCGATGCACGACGTGCTGATCACGCTCGGCGAAGCGCTGGTCCTGGTCGTCGCCGTGGTGTTCATCTTCCTGCAAAGCTGGCGCACCACGATCATCCCGACGATCGCAATTCCGGTGTCGCTGGTGGCGACGCTGGCCGTCATGCATATGCTTGGCTTCTCGCTGAACATGCTCAGCCTGCTCGGCATGGTGCTGGCGATCGGCCTCGTCGTCGACGACGCCATCGTCGTCGTCGAGAATGTCGAACGCCAACTTGAGGCCGGCCTCAAACCGCTGGCTGCCACGCGTACCGCGATGGCGGAGGTTACCGGCCCGATCATCGCCACGACCGCCGTGCTGATGGCTGTGTTCGTGCCGGTTGCCTTCATTCCCGGCGTGTCCGGCCGGCTCTACAACCAGTTCGCCCTGACTGTGGCGATCTCGTTCGGCATCTCGGCCTTCGTCTCGCTGACGCTTACCCCGTCGCTCAGCGCCGCCTTCCTGCGCCACCGGCCGGAAACGCAGTTCGTGCTGTTCCGCTGGTTCAACATGGGCTTCGAACGGCTGGCGCATGCCTATGCGAATGGTGTGCGCATTCTCATCCGCCTGCGCTGGATCATGCTTGGCGTGTTCGCGGCCGGACTTGTCGCGACCTATTTCGTCTGGCAGCGCCTGCCGTCGACCTTCCTTCCGGTCGAGGACCAGGGCTATTTCTTCGTCGTCATCCAGCTCCCCGACGGGGCCTCGCTGGAACGCACCGACGCGGTGGCGCAAAAGGCACGCGACATCCTGCAGAACACGCCCGGCGTCGACATCGTCGGCTCGATCAGCGGCTTGAACTTCCTGACCAGCGCCGCGCAGTCGAACTCGGCGGTCGAATTCGCGATCCTGAAGCCATGGGACGAACGCGGCCCCGACCAGAGCGCCTCTAAGCTCGTCGCCGACGTGCGCAACAAGCTGCTGCAAATTCCGGAGGCTTTTGCGCTGAGCTTCGATCCGCCGTCGATCCCGGGCATCGGCACCACTGGTGGCTTCGAGTTCCAGGTCGAGGACCTGACCGGCCGCGGCAGCGTGGCGCTCAACGATGCGACGCAAGCGGTGATTGCCGAGGCGCGCAAGCAGCCGGAGCTCAACCCGCAGCAATTGTTCTCGTCCTTCTCGACCTCGACGCCGCAGTTCAACTACGATCTCGATCGCGCCAAGGCGAAGCTGCTCGGGCTCAACCTGCCGGACGTCTTCAACACGCTGCAGATCTATCTCGGTTCGCTCTATGTGAACGATTTCAACCTGTTCGGCCGCACCTTCCGGGTGACGATACAGGCCGACAAGGACTCTCGCGCCGGTCCGGCCGACATTTCGCGGCTCTATGTCCGCAATGCGTCGGGTGGCATGGTGCCGCTGAGCACGCTGGGCAAGCTTGTGCCCGTCGTCGGCCCCGAGACCGTGCCGCACTACAACAACAATGCGTCGGCCCTGATCAATGGCGGCGCCGCCCCCGGCTTTTCGTCCGGCCAGGCGGTGGCGGCAATGGAACGTGCCGCTGCCACGGCATTGCCGAGAGATTTCGGCTACGAATGGACCGGCATCACCTATCAGGAGCTCAAGGCAGGATCGATCGCATCCGTCGTCTTTGGTCTCGCGATCGTCTTCGTCTTCCTGATCCTCGCCGCGCAATATGAGAGCTGGGCGATGCCGTTCATGGTGCTGCTGGCGGTGCCGCTCGCACTGTTCGGTGCATTCGTCGTGCTGTGGCTGCGCGGCATGCAGATCGACGTCTATTCGCAGATAGGCTTCGTCATGCTGATCGGACTGGCGGCCAAGAACGCGATTCTGATCGTCGAGTTTGCCCGGCGCCGGCGTGAGGACGGCCTCAGCATCGTCGACGCCGCGATGGAAGCCGCGCGGCTGCGGCTGCGGCCGATCCTGATGACCGCCTTCGCCTTCATCCTCGGCGTGCTGCCGCTGATGTTCGCCACGGGTGCGGGTGCGGCGAGCCGGCAGTCGATCGGCACCACCGTCTTTGGCGGCATGGTCGCGGCGACGATCCTGTCGCTGGTGTTCGTGCCGGTCTTCTATGCGGTGATCGAGCAGCTGCGCGAGCGCCGCAGCGAGAGCGAACCGGTTTCCGAAGCGACCGAACAACCAACTGCCGAACCCGCCTTCGAGCCATTGGCCGAAGCGGCTGAATAGGACTGGAGAATTGATCATGCGTAAATGGAAAATCGCGCTGGGAACGGCCGTCGCCCTTGGGGCGATTTCGGTGGCGAGCGTTCACCTGCTCGACATGGGCAGCCTCAGCCTCAACGCCGGCACAGCCGGGGCGGCGACACCCAAGCCGGAAGCCTTTGTCATGCCGGTGCCGGTGGTGAGCGTCGTCAAGAAGACGATCCCGATCTATCTCGACTACGCCGCCCGGGTGGAGCCGATCCGCAGCATCACGCTGCAGGCGCGCGTGCCGGGTTATCTGCAGGAGCAGGTCGCCACCGACGGCAGCGACGTTGCGAAGGGCGACCTTCTCTACAAGATCGCCCCTGAGGATTTCCAGGCTGCCCTCGAGCAGGCGAAGGCGCTTATCCAGCGCGACACGGCGACGCTCGACTATGCGCGCTCCAATCTCGGGCGCGGCAGCGAACTCGCCAAGAGCGGCTATCTCGCCAAGGACGTGTTCGACCAGCGCACCAGCACCTTGCGTGAGGCTCAGGCCTCGCTCGCCGTGAACCAGGCCGCCTTGCGGACCGCCGAGCTCAATTTGAGCTACACCGAAATCCGTGCCCCGTTCGCGGGACGCATCGGACGCAGCCAAGCATCTGTTGGAACGCTGGTCAGCGTCGCCGGCACGGTGCTCAATTCGCTGGTGCAGCTCGATCCGATCTACGTCACCTTCAATCCGAGCGAAACGGACCTGACACAGATCGAGGAAGCCCGGGCCGCGGGACCGATCAGTGTCGACGTCCTGCTTCCCGGTGAAACGGAACCGCGCCAGAAGGGCGATCTTACCTTCATGGACAACACGATCGATCGATCGACCGGCACGATCACGGCACGGGCGACGGTCGGCAACGGCAAGTTCACGCTGCTGCCCGGCCAATATGTCCGCGTCCGGCTGCACGTCAAAGAGCAGCCCGATGCGCTGATGGTACCGCAGACGGCACTCGGCTCAGGCCAGCTCGGCAAATACCTCTATGTCGTCGGCAAGGACAACACGGTCGACCAGCGTATCGTTTCGCTCGGACCGACCAATGGCGATCAGGTCGCCATCTTGAGCGGTGTGGCCGAAGGCGACCGGGTGATTACCGGCAATCTGCAGAAGATCGGCCCGGGAATGCCGATCTCGCCGCTGCCCGAGAAACCGGCCACCTGATAACCCCCATCAGGTTCCGGTCCCGCGGCGCCCTCGGCTCCCACGCCAAGGGCGCCGTTTTTGCTGATGTTTTCGACACGGCCGATTCAAGCCGTAGTGCGAACGGCGGCTCTGGCGACGATGGCAGCATAGAGGCGCTCTCCAACTGTGAAGGCAGTTTGTGGATCAGCAAACGAGACATCCATCCAGCCGACGGCTTGTCGCGGCCACACGTATCACTCGCGCGAACGCCCGCTTCGACCTGGATGGATGGACTGCTGGATTTAGGCGGCATAAGGCACCGTCTTCCAGGTCAAATCCTGGCGCAACGGTTTCGCCGGTCAGGCCGCCTGCAGGATCCGGATCCCATGGCGTCCGGTAAGCTCGATCACGCGGTTAATCATGCCAGCGGTCGGCGGGCCGGAGGGCGCGTCCTTGGATGCAGCCTCTTCGAAAAATGCGATCATCTGGTCGTCGACGATCGCCATGAAAATAACCGGCACGGGACCAGCATTGCGATAGCCATGGGGCGCGTTGCCCGGAATGGTGACGACATCACCGGGTTCCACCTCATATTCTTGCGCGACCCCATCGATCATTGTCCATATCGTGAGGGTGCCCTCGAGAATGCGGAAAATTTCCGCGGAAGGATGCGTGTGGGGCGGCGTGCCGCTTCCAGGAGGTACCGTCACGTCGATCACGTTGAGTGCCGTCCCAGCGAGCTTTGCCCGGACAGCGACCTGATCGCCCATCACCCAGAAGCCTTGAACCGAATCGGCCGGATGGACCGTCGCTTTGGTCTTATGCCAAGTCACTTGCTTTTTCCTTTCGAACAGCGCCTTGCTGCGATTTTGCCGCATTGAGCAAGGCGCGAATTGCCCAGGCGGCTGCCTCTCCGGCCTCACGGCCGGTAAGACCCCAGTAGTCTTTCATCGTCTGCCAGGCAGTGGCGCTGAACAGGAGCTGGATCACGGCCTCAAGCTGGCGCGCCGCCTTCGGGTCCATTCCGTTTGCGACTTGCGAAAGGCTGCTCTGAAAGGCACGTTGCCGCTCACCATTGGCTTGCAGGCGCATCTCGCGCCCGGTAGCGCTCGCATGCGAGGCTCTGACTACGCCTTCGATTGCGTCCAACGAGGCGAAAAGGTCGGGAGGAAGATCGATCAGATCCTGCTCCCGCTCAGGCCAGAACCGCACTCCCAGAGAGGCATTGGTGCTGGCCCAAAAGGCTTCCAAAAGCGCTTCCTTCGTCGGGAAATGGCGGAAGATGGTCCGTCGGTTTACGCCCGAAATCTCGGCAACCTCATCGAAGCCAAGGAGGCTGTACGGATTTTGCTCCAGAATCGTTCGAATGGACGCGAGGATGCGCTCGCGCGTGGCCTGCGCCTGCTCTGCCCGCAGCGGGCTCTCGTATTTCTGAGTCATCGTTTGTGAATTCATGTCACTGCTAGTGACACAAACCTTCCCAGTCGTCAATGGACATTGCGAAGGCTACGCACCAGGTTGTTTCCCGCTGCGAGAAGCCAGCTGACGCTCAGCGGCCGGGACCTGGTCGGCTTGCATGGTCAGGCTGGCCGAGGCCGGAAGGGCGCCAATGTCTCCAGGATCGCGAATCCAGCTCTTGTTAGATTGTCGACAATCTGCTTGTCTTGCTTTCGGTTCCCTGGAGCAGCCGAATGGCAAAGCTGGATTTCAGTCCGATCGCGGATACGACACGCAGGGCCGAGATCGTGGGGCTGCTCCGGCGGGCGATCCTGACCGGCCGGCTGGAACCGGGACAGAAGCTCAACGAACTCAGGATTTCCGAGCAGATGCGGGTGAGCCGCGCGCCGCTGCGCGAGGCAATGCGCGAGCTGGTGCAGGAAGGCATCCTGACCAGCATCCCCTACGCCGGAACCTTCGTCATCAACGTCACCGCCAAGGACATCGACGACGCCTATTCGCTCAACAAGGTGCTCGACGAGTTCGCCATCGAGCGGACCTGGCCGCTTCGCGACCAGCGCTTCTTCGACGAGCTTGACCGGCGCCATGCGGCGGTGAAGCAGGCGACGCGTGACCTGGACACGACGCGGCAGATCGAAACAGCGCTGCAACTGCATGGCCTGATCCACGAATGGGCCGACAATTCGGTGCTGCTTGAAACGTGGCAACGGCTGACCAGCCGGCTGCAGATGTATTTCGCGCTGCACCAGCGGGCGCGCAACGAGCCGGTGCCTGCCGTAGATGCTCACGAGACCTATGTACGGCTGCTCAAGGGCAGCGACATGCGCGCCGCACAGCGCCACGCCAAGGACCATATCGACCTGGATTTCGAAGAACTGCTCGCCTATGCGCGCGGGCTGGAACAGCGCGGCTCAAAGGGCGCCGGCGCCGATCGTGCCGGCCGACCTAAAGGTGGCTGAGCCCGACAAATTTGACGGACATCCCGGAACACAGACAACGGACAGAAAACGTGCAGATCAAAACCATCAAAGCCTACCATGTCCCGCAGCCCTTCGTTGACGGGCCTTATCGTATGTCCAAGGGGCGCGTCGCCGATGCGTTCGACGCGGTGATCGTCGCCGTCACCGCCGATAGCGGCCTCACCGGCTGGGGCGAGATGGCGCCGCTTGGCAACTTCTATTCGCCTGCCTTCGCTGCGGGTACTCGCGCCGGTGTCGTCGAGATCGCGCCGCATCTCATTGGCCATGAGCCACGCGGGCTAGCCAGTATCAACAGGCTGATGGATACCGTGTTCAAGGGCCATCCCTACATCAAGTCGGCGCTCGACATGGCATGCTCGGATCTCGCGGCGCGCGCCGCCGACGTGCCGCTGGTCACCCTGCTCGGTGGGCGCGAAAGCGAGACGGCCGAACTCTACAAGGTCGTCACCCACGGCACGGTCGACGCGATGGCCGCGCTCGCCAAGCACATCGTCGGGAAAGGATTTCACCGGCTGCAGGTCAAGGTCGGCGGCAACGTCCATGACGACATCGAACGCGTCACAGCCGTTGCCGCCGCGGTGCCGAAGGGCACCGTCATCTTCTGCGACGCCAATGCCGGCTGGACCCCTTACGAGGCGCGCCAGTTCGTGGATGCGACGCGCACCATCGACTACACGTTCGAGCAGCCCTGCACGACCATCGACGAATGCCTGTCGGTGCGCCGCTCGCTCGACAAGCCGATGGTGCTCGATGAATCCGTCGCGTCGCTGGACGATATGCTCGACATCCACCGCAAGGGCGCCGCCGACGGGCTGACGCTGAAGATCTCGCGCCTCGGCGGCGTTACCAAAACGCGCCAGATCCGCGACCTTGCCGTCGACCTCGGCTTCATGATCACGGTCGAAGACACTGGCGGCGCCGAGATCGACACATCGGCGATGGCGCATCTGTCGCTGTCGACGCCGGAGGAGCGCCGGCTGCACGCCATTGCCTTCCACGAATGGGTGACAGTGCGCACCGCATCCAACATGCCGCCGGTTTCGGGCAGCCGCATGGGCATTCCGGACGGGCCGGGCCTCGGCATCGATGTCGTTCCCGGCCTGCTTGGTGCGCCCTTCTTCGAAATCGGCAGCTGAGCTGCAATAAGGCTGCACCCAATCAACCTGAATATGCCGCGTCCTTCTGACGGCGGAGGCACGGCCGTGTGGATTGACCGCTCATCCAATCGTCTTCGGCCGATTGCAGAGCGACAATGCCCAATTGCCGGTTGAAATATTTTTCATTTGCAAATAGAAATGTTCAAAACGTTGATTTGGACGCTGCGGCGCGTCAGGAACTGGAGGAAGCGACATGTCCCATCCGCAATTTGCAGCGGAACTTCTGCAGCGCGCTGAACAGCAGGGGCCGATCACCATCGGGCTTGCCGGCGCCGGACAGATGGGCACCGACATCGTCGTCCAGGTCGCGCTGATGCCGGGCATGCGGATCGGCGCCATTTCCGAAGTCAGGCCGCAGGCAGCGATCGACGCGACGCTGCTCGCTGGCCATGACCGTTCCGACATCGTCCAGGCCGGCAATGCGGCCGCGATCGACCGCGCCATCGAGGCCGGCAAGGTCGCGGTGACCGAAGATTTGCATGCGCTGGCGGCGGCCGGCCGGATCGACGTCATCATCGACGCGACGGGCAATCCCAATATCGGCACGCTGTTCGCGCTGGAAGTGATGAAGAACGGCAAGCACATCGTCATGCTCAATGTCGAGGCCGACATCACCATCGGCCGCTTCCTCAAGGAAGAAGCGCGCAAGGCTGGCGTCGTCTATACCGGTGCGGCCGGCGACGAGCCGGCCTGCACGCTGGAGATCATCGGCTTTGCCAAGAGCCTCGGCTTCAACATCATCGCCGCCGGCAAGGGCAAGAACAATCCGCTGAAGATCGACGCCATGCCGGCCGACTACGAGAAGGAGGCGGCCGAGCGCAACATGAATGCGCGCATGCTGGTCGAATTCGTCGACGGCTCGAAGACGGCGATCGAGATGGTGGCGATCGCCAATGCGACCGGCCTAGTGCCCGATGTGCCGGGCATGCACGGCCCGACCGCGACGCTGGAGGAGTTGGCCAGCGTGCTTTGCCCGCGCGAGGATGGCGGCGTGCTGCATCGCAAGGGCGTGGTCGATTACTCGATCGGCAAGGGTGTGGCGCCCGGCGTGTTCTGCATCATCGAGACCCGGCATCCGCGTGTGCTGGAGCGCATGATCGACCTCAAGGTCGGCAAAGGCCCCTATTTCACGATCTTCCGGCCCTATCATCTGACCAGCCTGGAAGTGCCGCTGTCGGCGGCGCGCGCGGTGGTCTACAAGCGGGCCGACATGGAGCCGCTCGACCATCCTGTGGCCGAGGCGGTGGCGGTCGCCAAGAGCGATCTTGGCGTTGGCCAGTCGCTCGGCATGATCGGCGAGAATGACTACCGCGGCTTCGCCATGACCTGGGGGGATGCGCGCGCCCGCGGCGCCCTGCCGCTCGGCCTTGCCGAACGCGCCAAGGTGGTCAACCCGCTCAAGACCGGCGACTTCCTGACCTATGAAAATTGTGTACCCGACGATTCGATGGTGATAACCCAGATCCGCCGCCGTCTCGACCAGTCGGACGGACGGTTCGTTACAAACGCAGCCTGACCCCGCCGGATCTCCGCCTGATGGACGATGTCGTAATCGGGATCGACGCCTCGACCACGGCCGTGAAGGCGATTGCCTTCGCGCGCGACGGCGAGGAGCTGTTCCAGGCGCGCGAGCCGTACCCGCTTTCAAATCCGAAGCCCGGCCATTTCGAGCAGGACGCCGAACAGTGGTGGACGGCGCTGCTTGGCGCATTGAAGCAGGTCACCGAGGCGGTCGGCGCTACGCGGGTGGCGGCGATCTGCATCGCTCACCAGCGAGAGACCTTCACGCTGGTGGACAGCGCCGGCAAAGCACTCATGCCGGCGATCCTGTGGCTCGA
This sequence comes from Mesorhizobium sp. M0408, assembly GCF_040321495.1. NCBI lineage: Bacteria > Pseudomonadati > Pseudomonadota > Alphaproteobacteria > Hyphomicrobiales > Phyllobacteriaceae > Mesorhizobium > Mesorhizobium sp. M0408. Next base: position 32,732 of record NZ_JAMYRO010000030.1, read on the forward strand.
CGAACGCGCCCGGCCGCAGGTTATCAGGCTTTCGGCCGAACTCGGCCGCGAGGCGATCCGCGACTGGAGCGGCAAGCCGCCGGACCCGACGCCGGCGCTCTACGCCATTGCCTGGCTTGCCGAGCACCAGCCGCAAGTGCTTCGCCAGGCAGCGGCACTGGTCGACGTGCACGGTTTCTTCGTCCAGCGGCTGACCGGGCGATTGGTCACCAGCACCGCAAGTGCGGATCCGCTCGGGCTGCTCGACGTCGAGAAAGGCACTTGGCGTCCAGAGCTCGTTGCGGCGGCGGGGCTGCAACTGGAGCAATTGCCCGAGCTGGTCGCGCCGGGCGTGGTCTGCGGCAGTCTTTCCGCAAGCATAGCGCAGCTGACCGGCCTGAGGGCCGGCACGCCGGTCGTTGCCGGCGCTGGGGACGGCCAGGCGATGGGCCTCGGCATGGGCGTCTACGGCGAGGGCAAGAGCTATCTCTCGCTCGGCTCCGGCGTGGTCAGCGGCTGCTATTCCGGCAAGGTGAAAACCTCGGACGCCTTTCGCACGCTGGTCTCGCCGACCGGCTCCGGTTTCATGCTGGAGACCGTGCTGCGCTCGGGCATGCAGCTGGTCGACTGGATCGTGCGAACCACCGGTTCGCCCTCGGCGGCAGCGCTGGAGAAAGTGGCGCTGGATGTTGCCGCGGGCAGCGAGGGCCTGCTCATCATGCCCTATTGGGCCGGCGTCATGAGCCCGTATTGGGACGGTGCGGCGCGCGGCGCCATTGTCGGCCTGTCGCTCGATCACCGGCCGGAGCATCTCTTCCGCGCTGTCCTGGAAGGCATCGCCTTCGAGCAGGCCGTCGCCACCGAGGCCATGGAAGCCCAGGCCGGCGGACCGGCGGCGATGATTGCCGCCGGCGGCGGCACCAATTGCGCGCTGCTAATGCAGATCACGGCAAGCGTGCTCGAGCGGCCGCTCTCGGTTTCGCCGGTCAACGAAGCCGCCGCACTCGGCGCTGCCATGCTGGCGGCAGCGGCTGTCGGCTGGTTTGCCTCGCCGGAAGCCGCAGCAGAGGTAATGGCTGCCGCTCCCACCAGGCATGTCGATCCGGTCGACGGACTTGTCGCCGCCTATCGCAGCCGCAAGGAAATCTACCGCGACCTTTACCAGGCGACGCGCGATATCCACACCCGCCTCAGCGCTCTCGGCGAAATCTAGCGGTTGAGCAGCCCCTTTGCCGCGTCTTCGTCGGTGATCAGAACCGATACCTTGGTGTTGGCGAGCGCAGCCCGCATTACCGCTACCTTCTCGCTGCCGCCCGACACCAGGATGATGCTCGGGATATCCGACAGATCCTGCAGCGGATAGGCGCAGACGCGGCGGTTGACCTCGTGGTCGACCGGGCGGCCCTCGGCGTCGATGAAATGACACAGAATATCGCCGACGGCACCGGCCGCCTGCAATTCCTCGAGTTCGCTTGGCTTGATGAAGCCGTAATTGGCGATCGGGCTGTCGTTGGAAAACGAGCCGACGCTGAGCACGGCGATGTTTGCCCGGCGTGCACGGAAGACGACGTCCTGAACGCTGCGCTGGCTCATGAAAGCGTCGCGCTGCTCCGGCCTGTCGGCATAGACCGGCACCGGCAGCAGGAAGCACTCCGCACCGATCTTTTCGGCGAAATCCCAGGCGCTTTCTGTCGGGTTGAGCGGCTGGGCATGGGTGAGGCCGCCAAGCATCGAAACCACCGTCGTCCTGGCGATGGGCCGCCGCGGCAATTCATTGATGGCGAATTTCAGTGTCCGCCCCCAGCCCAGTGCGATGACATCGCCGGCATTCACATGGTCGGCCAGGTAGGCGGCGGCGGCGTGGCCGATCATCAGCGGCGCGTTGCTTCGGTCGGCCGCCGACGGCACCACAACAGCCTGGCTGAGCCCGAACCGCTGCTTGAGGCTTTCCTCCAAAATCACGCATTCGACGACGCTGTCGCGGATGCGAAACTGGACGACACCCTCTTCGCGGGCGGCGGAGAGAATGCGATGCACCTTGATGCGGCCGACGCCGAGAATTTCGGAAATCCGCTCCTGTGTAAGACCCTCGACATAATAGTGCCAGGCGGCGCGGGCCTTGAGTTCGGCGTCGGGGAAGCGCGAGGCTCTTTCGTTCTCTACGATCGTCATCTGTTTGCCTTGCCGCAGCCGCCGGCTCTGCTCATGATATTCCAAGCCGGCGACTTCGAAATGCCCAAGATTTCCGAGACCTTGCGTAAGGCAAACCGGCGGACAGCGCAAACCCGTCGTCGAATGAAGCGGCAGGCCTTGACAATTTTCCGATGAACAGTTTAGCTGAACAAAATTGCATGTTAAAGATAAATTGTTCACAGGGAGGGGCCTGGTGAACAAAGTGGCCCGGTGATGCAGCGCCGGATTGCTGTGGAGGAGACAAAGTGGCTGTGAGCAACGACGCAAGCAATTTGAAGGCAGGCGAGTTGAAGGCAGGCTCTGGCGCGCAGGCTACGGCGGGCGCAAGGTTTTCAGCCGTCTTTGCCGGAACCATGGGTCCGCTGATCGGGCTGGTTCTGCTGTGCCTGGCGCTCTCGCTGACCACCGACACCTTCCTGACCATCCGCAACATCCTCAACGTGCTCGACCAGGTCACTGTGCTCGGCATCATGGCGATCGGCATGACACTGGTCATCCTGATCGGCGGCATTGACCTGTCCGTCGGCTCGGTGCTGGCGCTGGCTTCCATGGTGATGGGCTTCGTCGCCCATCCGGACTATCTCAATCTCGGCCTGCCGGCCGGCATCGCCGCAGCCCTCGTCGTCGCCGGCCTTTGCGGGCTGGTTTCGGGCCTGCTGGTGACGGTCACCAAGCTGCCGCCCTTCATCGCCACGTTGGCGATGATGTCGGTGGCGCGCGGCCTTGCCAACATGATTACCGACGGCTCGCAGATCGTCGGCTTTCCCGACTGGTTCACCAGCCTGTCGATCATCCGCCATTTCGGATTCCTCTCGGTCACCGTCGGGCTGATGATCGTGCTTGCCGTCATTTTCGCGATCTTCCTGAATTATCGCGCTACCGGCCGTAGCCTGTACGCAATCGGCGGCAGCGCCGAAGTCGCCCGGCTGTCCGGCATACCAGTCAAGTCGCTGACAAACTGGGTCTATGCGATCTGCGCCGTGCTGGCCGGTCTCGCCGGCATCGTGCTTGCCGCCCGGCTCGATTCCGTCCAGCCGAGCTCCGGCCTTGGCTACGAACTCGACACCATCGCGGCGGTGGTGATCGGCGGCGCCAGCCTGTCGGGCGGCGTCGGTTCGATCGGCGGCACAGCCATCGGCGTCCTCATCATCGGCGTGCTGCGCAACGGGCTGAACCTGCTCGGTGTCTCGCCCTTCATCCAGCAAGTGGTTATCGGCGTGGTGATCGCGCTGGCGGTGGCCACCGACACGTGGCGGCGCCGAGCACAATGAAGAATGGGCCACAATGAAGAATTGGGCTCAATGAGATTCGCCCCGATATTCGGGCGAAAACGGATCGGTGATCCGAAACTGGGAGTTGTTCGGCCAAGGGGCGCCGCGATGCGCGGGCAGGACAGATTGAACATCAACGGAGGAATAAACATGCTGACCAAACGTTCATTGCTGCTTGCCGCCGCGGCCGTCATCCCGCTGCTTGGCCTGTCCGACATGGCCTCGGCCAAGGAGGCCAAAAAGCTCGGGCTCGCCGTCGCCAATCTGCAGGCCGACTTCTTCAACCAGATCAAGCAGTCCGTCGAAGCCTACGGCAAGGAAAAGGGCATCGAGGTCGTTACCGTCGACGCCAAGGGCGATTCGGCGACCCAGGTCAGCCAGGTGCAGGACCTGATCACGCAGAACATCGATGCGCTGATCTATATTCCAGCCGGCGCCACCGCCGCCACCGTGCCGACCAAGACCGCCAAGGCTGCCGGTATCCCAGTCGTCAATGTCGACCGCAACGCCGATGGCGCGCCCGGCGATACCTTCATCGCCACCAACAGCGTGGCATCGGCCAAGGCGGTTTGCGACTACATCGCCAAGCAGGCCGGCGGCAAGGGCGAGCTGATCATCATCCACGGCCAGAAGGGCACGACGCCCGAAGTCGACCGCTCGAAGGGCTGCGGCGAAGCGCTGAAAGGCTATCCCGACATCAAGGTTGTCGGAGAATTGTGGAGCGAAGGCTGGCACCAGGACGAAGGCTTCAAGCTGACGCAGGATTTGTTGCAGTCGCACCCCGACGTGTCGATCGTCATCGGCCAGGCCGACGCGCTGGCGCTCGGTGCGGCGCAGGCGGTCAAGGTCGCCAATCCCGGCCACAAGGTCTGGGTTGCCGGCTTCGACGGCGACGTGGCGGCGCTCAAGGCTCTGAAGGACGGCGTCTTCGACGTGACCGCGACGCAGCAGACCCAGGGCATGGGCCGGCTCGCCGTCGATGCAGCAATCAAGCTGGTGGCCGGCGAGACCATTCCCGCCGAACAGCTGCAGGATGCGACGCTGACCACCAAGGACAATGTCGAGCAGTTCATCGCCAAGCATCCCTGATTGAGACCAGTCCGGCAGTCGACGAGCACAACGATGTCCACCGATCCTCGCCACACGCACAGCCCCCATAACGGGCTCGTCGTCAGCGGCCTCTGCAAAAGCTACGGGCCGGTGCAGGTCCTGGCCGATGCGAGCTTCGAGGTGCGGCCGGGCGAGGTCGTGGCGCTGCTTGGCGAAAACGGCGCCGGCAAGTCGACTGTCTCGAACATCATCGCCGGGTCGACGAAACCCGATGCCGGCACCATCACCTGGCGGGGGAACGCTTATTCCCCCGCCAATCCTGCCGCGGCGATCGACGCCGGCATCGGCATGATCCACCAGGAGCTGAAGCTCTTGCCCGATCTGTCGGTCGCCGAAAACGTCTATGTCGGGCGCCTGCCGATGCGTGGCGGCCGCATCGACCGCGCGGCAATGAATGCACGGGCATCGGCCCAATTGAAGCGCCTCGGCCTCGATGTCTCGCCCGAGCGCAAGGTGCGCACGCTGCGTATCGCCGCCCAGCAGCAGGTCGAGATCGCCAAGGCGCTGACGCTCAATGCCGAGCTCCTGATCTTCGACGAACCAACGGCAGCCCTTGGCGGCGAGGAAACGGAGCTCCTGTTCCAGCAGATCCGCAAGCTCAAGGCGGAAGGCATGTCCTTCATCTATATCAGCCACCGGCTGGACGAGATCGCCCAGATCGCCGATCGCGTGGTGGTGATGCGCGACGGGCGCATCGTCGCCCGGCACGAGCGCGCCGACATTCCGGTGCGCACTGTCGTCGAGCAAATGGTCGGCCGCAGTGTCGAGCGGATGTTCCCTACGGTATCGGCGCCGGGCAACGACACGCTGCTCGAGGTCGAGAACCTGTCCTCGCCGGAACGCAGCTTTCAAAATGTCAGCTTTTCAGTGCGGGCCGGCGAAATCCTCGGCATTGCCGGGCTGATCGGCGCCGGACGCACGGAGCTGGTGCGGGCGATCGCCGGTGCCGATCCGATCTCATCGGGATCGGTGCGCGTCGCCGGCAAGCCGGTGCATCTCAATGGCCCGGCGGCGGCGATCAAGGCCGGCGTCGTCCTGGTACCGGAAGACCGCAAGGCGCAGGGCGTGGTGCTCGACCAGACGATCGGCGAGAACCTGGCGATCGGCAATTTCGACCATGTCGCGCCGAATGCCTGGGTGTTCCCGAAGGCGGTGCAGAAATTCGCCGAGGCCGGCATTCGCCGGCTCGGCGTCAAGGGCCGGCCGAACCAGGCGGTCAGCAAGCTCTCCGGCGGCAACCAGCAGAAAGTGATCATCGCCAAATGGGTGTCGCGCCCGCCCAAGGTATTCATCCTGGACGAGCCGACGCGCGGCATCGACGTAGGTGCACGCGCCGCGATCTATGATGTCATCGCCGACCTTGCCCGCTCCGGCATGGCGGTGGTGGTGGTGAGCTCCGACCTCGAGGAAGTTCTCGGCCTGTCGCATCGCGTGCTTGTGCTGAGCCGCGGCCGGCAACGCGGCATTCTCGACCGCAGCGAAGCAAGCAATATCGCCGTGATGGAACTCGCCACGAGCTAGGAACAGCCCATCGAAACAAAGCGCAGCAGGTGGTATCCTCCCGGGCACCAGACCGCGCGGGGCGCCAGCAACAGAGTTGGCGCCCCTTTATTTCCGGAGGACGGCGGTTGGAGGAGAGGGACCGACGATGGAATTATTCGACCTTCATGGTGACGTGGCACTTGTGACGGGCGCCGGCAGCGGCATCGGGCAGGCAATCGCCATTGGGCTGGCCGAGGCCGGCGCCGACATCGCCTGCTTCGGCCACGCCTCGAAAGGCGGGCTGGAGGAGACCGCGCACCGGATCACCGCACTCGGCCGCAAGGCGCTGGTGCTGACCGGCACGGTGACTTCAGAGGCCGATCTCGCGGCCGCGATCGAGCGTACGGAGATGGAACTCGGCGCGTTGACCATCGCCGTCAACAATGCCGGCGTCGCCGGAGCTGAGCCGGCAGAGACGCTGTCGCTGGAGAAATGGCAGAAGCTCTATGACGTCAATGTCAGCGGCGTGTTCCTGTCCTGCCAGGCCGAGGCCCGCGCCATGCTGACGCGGCGCAAGGGCTCGATCATCAACATCGCGTCGATGTCGGGCTCGATCGTCAATCGCGGCCTGACCCAGGCGCACTACAATTCGTCGAAGGCCGCGGTGATCCACATGTCGAAGAGCCTCGCCATGGAATGGGCCGATCGCGGCCTGCGCGTCAATGTCGTCAGCCCCGGCTACACGCTGACGCCGATGAACAAGCGGCCGGAGGTCGCCGACCAGGTCAGGATCTTTGAGCGCGACACGCCGATGGGCCGCATGGCGGCGCCGGAAGAGATGGTCGGCCCGACCGTGTTCCTGGCCAGCCGCGCCTCGAGTTTCGTCACCGGCATCGACCTGATCGTCGATGGCGGCTTCGTCTGCTGGTAGGAGAAAAGATGCAGAAGCGATTCCTCGGAAAAACGGCGGTCATCACCGGCGCCAGCGGCGGCATTGGCGCGGCAATGGCCAGGCGTTTCGCGGCGGAAGGTGCCGCGGTCGTCGTCAGCGCCATCGACCCGCGCGTCGAAGAGGTCGCCGCCGATCTCAAGGCTGCGGGCGCCAGGGTCGCATCGCTGCGCATGGACGTGACCAAAAAGGACGAGGTCGTCGCCCTCTATGACTTGGCCGAGCAACAGTTCGGCCGCGTCGACATCTCCGTACAGAATGCCGGTGTCATCACAATCGCCAGGATAGAGGCGATGACCGAGGCCGAATGGGACAAGGTGATGGCGGTCAACACCAAGGGCGTGTTCCTGTGCTGCCAGGAGGCGATCGCGCGCATCCGTAAGCATGGCGATGGCGGCCGGCTGATCAACACCGCATCCGGCCAGGCGCGGCAGGGCTTTATCTACACGCCGCATTATGCGGCCTCGAAATTCGGCGTCGTCGGCGTCACCCAGAGCCTGGCCAAGGAAGTGGCCAAGGAGAAGATCACCGTCAACGCGATCTGCCCCGGCATCATCGACACCGATATGTGGGCCTATAACGACGCCGCATGGGGCAAGTTGATGGGCGACTACAAGCCCGGCGAGTTGATGGCCGAATGGGTGAAGAACATCCCGATGGGCCGCGCCGGCAGCGGCGAGGATGTCTCCGGCCTGGTCAGCTTTCTCGCCAGCGACGATGCGGCCTACATCACCGGCCAGACCATCAATGTCGATGGCGGCCTGATCATGTCGTGAGCGGCGCGGGCCGACGTACCATCGACCGGATATGAAAGCCGCTTCGCTGCGTTCAGGCTGCTCGGCCCGCCCGTGCCAATCCATGCTCCACGAGCCGGTCGATGATTTCGGAATAGCTGACGCCGCTCGCCGCCATTGCCTTGGAATACATGCTGATATCGGTGAAGCCGGGGATGGTGTTGATTTCATTGACCAGGAATTGCATGTCCGGTGTCAGGAAAAAGTCGACGCGCGCCATCCCGTCACAACCGACGGCTCTGAAAGCCCTTGCGGCCACGTCCCGCATGGCTGCCTCGACCTCCGGCGGCAGTTCGGCCGGCACTTTAAGTGCCGCGCCGTTCTCGTCGATGTATTTGGCATCGTAGCTGTAGAAATCGTGGCTTTCGGCCGGCACGATCTCGCCTGGCCGCGAGACGAACAGGTCGCCTGCCGGGTCCTCCAACACGCTATATTCGATCTCGCGCCCACGAATGAATTCCTCGGCCAACAGCTTGCAATCGTGCCGGAAGGCTTCAGCAAGCGCTCCATCGAATTCCTGGCTGGCATGGACTTTTCCGACGCCGACAGACGATCCCTGACGCGCCGGTTTGATGAAGAACGGCAGGCCGAGTTCGCTTTCCAGTGCAGCGAGGGCGGGCGCCGCACCTTCATGGATCGTCACTGAGCGCGCGATTGGCAGCCCCGCCGCTTCCAGGAGCCGTTTGGCGATGTCCTTGTCCAGCGCGGTTGCCGAACCCAGGATGCCGCAGCCGGCGAGCGGCACCCGAGCCACCTCGGCCACCCCCTGTACCGAGCCGTCTTCGCCATGAGGGCCGTGCAGGACAGGAAACAGGATGTCGATCTTCGGCAGATCATAGGGCGTGCCGTCGGCCGGGATCGCCATCATCCGTCCGCGCCCGCCCGGAACCAGGCAAACTTCCATGCCGGCCGCAGGTTTTGCGAGCGTACCATCCTGGAAGCTGCTCAGCAGCCACTGTCCTTCGCTCGTGACGAAGATTGGGAGGGCATCGTATTTGGCGGACAGCAGCGCACGCATGACATTGGTTGCTGAAAGCACCGAAACGTCATGTTCGGCGGAACGTCCGCCAAAGAGCACGGCAATTCGCAGTCTGTTCAAGGAAGAGGTCATGAAAGCCTCGGATATGATCTGGTGTTGAAAGGTCACAAGCCGGCGGCGATCCCGCGGTTGGCGAAGAAGTAAGGCATTTTGGTCTGCTGCATTGTATCGGTACCCTGTCCTCGCGGCTCGCATACGGGATGACCGGCAACCTTGGCTTTTTTCGAACCGATCTGCGGGTCCATGTAAAAAGACGGGCCGTGAAATTGGCACCGGCGTTAATCGTTGCGCGACGTGAACGTTGGTATATATAATTTCATCCCATGAAAGTGGCTCTGGGCGAGTTGCCGAGCCAACAGCCGAGATCATGGGACTTTGATGGTTTGCCCCTCAAGACCGGCGATCGATCCGTGGATGACTGCCTTGGCAGCAATCCTTCGGCAGTCATGACGCGGCCGGTCCCGCCACATCTTCACCAATTTGGGCACCACCCCCGTTTTGCGCCGGCATCCGCTTCGGCAGCATTGTGGCGCCTACGGCCTTGCGCAACGACCAGCTGTTCCAACACAATCAAAAAAGACGCAAGAAGGGAACTAACGATAACGTCCACCAGAGCTTGACAGGAGAACAAGCATGTCACTTCGGAGCATGATTTCGAATTTCTCAATGGGAGCCTTAACACTTGCCGCAGCCGCACTGACATCTTCGGCCTATGCGGCAGCGCCGGAATCCAACGACCCGATCAAGATCGCACTGTTCGATTGGACCAGCGTCAATCTGAACGCCAAGATCCTCGGCGGCATCCTCGAAAAGCTCGGCTATACCGTCGAGTATCCGACCGCCGACTATCTCTCCAGCCTGACCACCGGCCTGACCAATGGCGACATCGATGTCGGCCTGGAATTCTGGGACACGACGGCCGGCGAGGCGATGAAGGCCTCGGACGCGACGGGCCAGACCGAACGCCTCGGCAAGCTCGGACCCAAGGCCAAGGAAGAATGGTGGTTTCCCGAATATATGAAAGAGAAATGCCCCGGCCTGCCGAACTGGGAAGCGCTGAAAGATCCGAAATGCGCCGAGGCCTTTTCGACGGCCGAAACCACACCGAAGGGGCGCTATCTCGGCGGCCCGGTGACATGGGAAGGTTTTGACGACGAACGCGTCGAGGCGCTGAAACTGCCCTTCACCGTCATCCATGCCGGAACCGATGCGGCGATGTTCGCCGAACTGGACTCGGCCTATCAGCGCAAGGCGCCGATCATGCTGTGGATCTATTCGCCGCATTGGGCGCCGGCCAAATACAAGGGCGAATGGGTCGAATTCCCCGACTATACGACAGAGTGCTACACCGACCCGAAATGGGGTGTGAACCCCGACGCGAAATATGACTGCGGCAAGCCGCATGGCGAGATCTGGAAATATTCCTGGGCCGGCATGAAGGACAAATGGCCTGTCGCCTACAAGGTCGCGAAAAACTACACGGTCGACACCGACGAGCTCAACAAGATGAGCGGCGAGATCGATCTCGAAGGCAAGACGCCGGAAGACGTCGCCGCCGCCTGGATCGCCGCCCACGAAGCCGACTGGAAAGCCTGGGCCGAGTGACCGTCTGACTGGAAATCCGACGACCCGGCCATCCGTGGCCGGGTCTCGATCCCGTGTTCCAGAAGGACGATCGCATGACCGATACGATTGAACAGGCGGCGAAAGCGGGCAACGACGCCCGCCCGATAAAGCTTGCCTGTCGCAATGTCTGGAAGCTGTTCGGGGCGGACGCGGCCGATTTCATCCGCCGGCGCGACGGCAAGGCCAGCCTGGCGGACATCGCCGCTGCCGGACTGGTTGGCGCGGTGCGCGCCGTCGATCTCGAAATCCGCCAGGGCGAGATCTTCATCATCATGGGACTTTCGGGGTCAGGCAAGTCGACGCTGGTGCGCTGCATGTCGCGGCTGATCGAGCCGACCCACGGCAAGGTCGAGTTTGAAGGCAAGGACCTGCTCAAGATTTCCGATGCCGCGCTGATCGAGCTGCGACGCCACCGCATGGGCATGGTGTTCCAGAATTTTGCCTTGCTGCCGCATCTCAACGTACTGGAGAACATTGCCTTCCCCCTCGGCATCCAGGGGCAGGACCGGCCGACGCGCGAGGCGCGCGCGCGGGAAGTGATCGAGCTGGTCGGCTTGCGCGGTCGCGAGCATTTCTATCCGCGCGAGCTTTCCGGCGGCCAGCAGCAGCGCGTCGGCATCGCCCGCAGCCTCGCCACAAAGCCGGAAATCTGGTTCCTCGACGAGCCGTTCTCGGCCCTCGATCCGCTGATCCGCCGTGAGATGCAGGACGAGCTGATGCGGCTGCAGACCATGCTGCACAAGACCATCGTCTTCATTACCCATGATTTCGACGAGGCCATCCGGCTGGCCGACCGGATCGCCATCATGAAGGACGGCGAGGTCATCCAGATCGGCACGCCGGAAGAGCTGGTGGTCAATCCGGCGACCGACTATGTCGCCGAATTCACCCGCGATGTCGATCGCGCCAAGGTGATATCGGCGCGCAGCCTGATGCGCGCCTGCGACGGCGCCGAGTACGGCGGCACGGTCGCGCCGGATGCCAAGATATCAAGTTTTTCGGCTGATATCGTCTCTGCCGGCAAGCCCTTCGCGGTGGTCAACGGCACCGGCAAGCCGATCGGCTTAGTCACGCCGCAGGCAGTGATCGATCTTCTCGCCGGCATAGAACGTCGTGGGGCTGGCGCATGACGGTCACGGCAAGCGGCAGCGCAGCGAGGCCCCGGCCGGTTCAAACCTGGCTGGCGATCTGGGCCTGCGCGCTCGCCGCCGTGCTTATCGTCTTCCTGCTGCAGGAAAGCCTGCCCTGGGCGGTCAATTACCCGGCCGGCGCGATCGTTCCTGTCGCAGACTGGGTCGGTGCGCTGATGAACTGGGTGAAGTCGAACTTCTCCTGGCTGACCCGCTCGATCACCGCGGTGCTCGGCGTGCCGCTCGATTTCGCGCTCGGTCTTCTGGCCAAGAATTTCAAGATCGGCCATGGCGCGGATATGATCGTCTTGCCGCGCCTGTCCTGGGTCGGCGTCTGCGCTGCCGCCTACCTTGCCGGACGCGCCGCCGGCGGCTGGAAGCTGGGTGCGCTGGCCGGCGGCTGTTTTCTCTACATCGCGCTGTTCGGGCAGTGGACCAGCGCCATGCTGACGCTGGGCTTGATCTCGATCGCCGTGCCGTTTTGCATTGTCACCGGGCTGTTCGCCGGCATCTGGGCATGGCGCAAGCCTTGGGCGGAGAGGTTGTTGATCTCCCCTGCCCTCGATCTGATGCAGACGATCCCGACCTTCGCCTATCTGATCCCGATGCTGCTTCTGTTCGGCAACAGCCCGGTCTCGGCAATGATCGCGACGGCAATTTTCGCGACGCCGCCAATGGTGCGGGCGACGATGCTCGGCCTGTCGCGGGTGCCGTCGGAGATCGACGATTTCAGCGAGATGGCCGGCTGCACGGCACGGCAAAAGCTGTGGCGGGTGCTGTTGCCGTCGGCGCGGCCGACATTGATGGTCGGCGTCAACCAGGTCATCATGCTGGCGCTCAATATGGTGATCATCGCCTCGATGATCGGTGCCGGTGGGCTCGGCTATGACGTGCTTTTGGCGTTGCGCGCGCTCAAGGTCGGCGAGGCGATGGAAGCTGGCCTCGCCATCGTCGCACTGGCAATTGCACTCGACCGGCTGAGCCAGGCGATCGCGCACAATCACGCCAAGGGCAATGTCCGCCATCAGGCCAGCACGAGTTTCTGGCGGCGCTATCCCAATCTGACGCTGGCCGTTGCCATCCTCGCCGTCGCCACGCTGCTCGGCCTGTTCGTGCCGGCGTTCGCCGCGGTGCCGAAAGCGATCACCTTCACCACCGCGCCTTTGTGGAAGGCGGCGGTGAACTGGATCACCATCAACTTCTTCGACACGATCGAAGCGTTCCGCGTGGCGCTTATCCTCAATGTGCTCAACCCGGTGCGCGCCTTCTGCGAGGGCTTTCCGTGGCTGGGCGCGGTGTGTCTCCTCGGCCTTGCCGGCTACCAGCTCGGCGGCTTGCGCCTCGCCGCCCTGGTCGCGGCATTGACAGCGTTCTGCGCCGCCACCGGACTTTGGGAAAAGACCATGGCGACGGTCTATTTGTGCGGCATCTCGGCCTTTATCGCCTGCCTGATCGGCATCCCGATCGGGCTGATGGCATCGCGCAGCGACCGCTTCGAAAAGATCGTCACGCCGGTCATCGACACGCTGCAGGTGCTGCCGTCGTTCTGCTTCATCATTCCGGTGGTCATGCTGTTCAGGGTCGGCGACGTCACCGCGATGATCGCCACCGTCGCGTTCGCCGTGGTGCCGGCGATCCGCTATACCAATCACGGCATTCGACAGGTGCCGCCGGCGCTGATCGAGGCGGCGAAGGTTTCGGGCTGCACCAGGCGCCAGACCTTCTTTCGCGTGCAGCTGCCGCTGGCGTTGCCCGAGATTATGCTCGGCGTCAACCAGACCATCCTGATGGCGCTGGCGATGATCATCATCTGCGCCATGGTCGGCACGCGCGATCTCGGCCAGGAGGTGTTCATCGCCCTGTCCAAGGCCGATTCCGGTCGCGGCATCGTCGCCGGCCTGGCCATCGCCTTCATCGGCATCGTCGCAGACCGGCTGTTCAACGCCTGGACGGCGAAGGCTCGGGCAAGGCTGGGATAGTCCGGAATAGGACGGCCTCAGGAAGCTGCCGCCAAGCGCGCCGTTAACGAGGCACCGATCCCTACGCCTAAAGACATAGCCATTCGGGATTATTGCTCGTTTTTGCCTCACATCGTACGGCTGTCATGGGACGGGTAGGCTCAACAGGAGAGCGGATAATGTCTACACGCGTTCCTTTTACTCCCGGCGATCTGGTGGATCATCAATGGGGTACCGATGACATCCTCACTAGCGACCTGGCTACAGCTATCTTAATCGGCGATGCTGGCGGCAGCATGTTCGATTTTTCTAAGGGCGGCAACGACACCTTCACGGCGCTGCCAATCTCCACAACCACTACTGCCTACGGTGATGCTGGCGACGATATGTCGGACCACAGCAAGGGCGGCAACGACACTTTCACGGGCGCCTCGCTAGGCACCTACACTTTCTACGGTGATGCCGGCGGCAACATGTTCGGTCACGCCCAGGGCGGCGGCGACAGTTTTAGGGCCGAGGGCGACTCCTTCAACACTTTTTACGGCGACGCCGGCGGCGACATGTCTGACCACAGCAAGGGCGGCAACGATACCTTCAGCAGTGAAGTGGGTCGACGGGTAGACAACACGTTCTACGGTGACGCCGGCGGCAACATGTTCGGCTTTGCTCAAGGCGGTGACGACACTTTCCTGACCCAAACTAAACAAGGAGCTGACCACACCTTCTACGGTGATGCGGGCGGCGAAATGTCGGATCACAGCAGGGGCGGCAACGACACCTTCCAGGGCTCCAGGCAGGCCACCAACACTTTCTTCGGTGACGCCGGCAGCAACATGTCCGGCAATGCGCAGGGCGGCGACGACAGTTTCACGAGCAGGACCGACTCCAACAACACTTTCTACGGTGATGCCGGCGGCGATATGTCGGACTACAGTAAGGGTGGCAACGACACCTTCACGGGCGCCTTCTTTTCCACCAACACTTTCTTCGGTGATGCCGGCGGCAACATGTCGGACCATGCTCAGGGCGGCGACGACCGTTACACAGACCTGGGTGGGGCGATCCCGAGCAAAACTCTTTATGGCGATGCGGGCGGCGATCTTTCCGGTTTTGCCGCGGGCGGCAACGACAACTTCACGAGCGCGGGTGGCTCGGAGATAACTTTCTACGGCGACGCGGGCGGCAGTATGTTCGACCATGCGCTTGGGGGCGATGATGTGGCCGTGCTGCACGGCACCCATAATTTGGGGTATGGCGACGCTGTCACGATGCTCGGCAGCGCTGTGGGCGGCAATGACACCCTGACCGGCGGGGACAAAAGCGCCTTTCCTGATGTTCTAAACGAGTTGTACGGCGACGCATTCGCTATGTCGGAGTCCGCCACGGGCGGCAACGATATTCTTACCGGCGGCCAGAACAGCGAAAGCGGCCAAGTCCGTAACTTCTTGTGCGGCGACGCTCTGCAGATGTCCGGTTCGGCCACGGGCGGCAACGATACCCTGTACGCCGGGAGCGCGGCACCCGGCTGTACGGTCATCAATGACATGTGGGGGGATGGGCAACTGAGCGAGTTGGCTCAGGGCGGCCGAGACCAATTCATATTCAAGGACGATGGTTCAATGACGGTCGGAACCCAAAACACCATCTACGACTTCAACCAGACCCAAGGCGACACCATCGTGTTTAGTGGCGTGGGGGGCGTGCAATCGTTCGATGATCTCACAATTGCGCAAAGTGGAACCAGCACCATCATTACAGCGGGAGACGATCAAGTTACTCTCGCAAATTTTACGAGCCTGCTGGCAGCGAGTGACTTTCTGTTCGTCTGAGAGAGCGAAACCCTACCCTGTTCGAATGAACTGGAATGCGGTGAGAGTTCGTTGAAGATCGTCGCGGCCGGTCGCCCCAATTGTGCTCGACCGGCCGATCGACGATCCCAGCCGCAGGTATGGGTCAAGCGGCCAGGAATCTCTCGGTCAATCGAGCCCAGAGCGCTGCGCCGACGGTCAGATTGCCGTCGTTGAAATCATATTTCGAGCTGTGCAGGATGGCTGAATCCTCGCCGTTTCCGAGGCGCAGGAAGCAACCGGGTTTGTGTTCGAGGAAATAAGAAAAATCTTCGCTGCCGGGGATCAACGGGCAGACGGACACCTTGTCCTGACCGACGAGTTCGACAGCGATGTCTGTCGCAAAGGACGTCTCGCGCTCGGAATTGACCACCACCGGGTAGCCGCGCTCGTAATCGATCTCGACTGTTGCGCCATGCGCCTGCGCCACAAGTGCTGCGATATTGCGAATACGCTGCTCGAGCGTGTCGCGGATCTCGGCCGAGAAGGAGCGGACGCTCAGCGTGATTTCGGCGTGTTCCGGGATGACGTTGGAGGCCGTGCCTCCGTGAATCGTGCCGACGGTGACGACAGCTGTCTCGATCGGGTTGACGTTGCGCGACACAACCGTCTGCAGGGTCATGACGATGTTGGCGGCAGCGACGATCGGGTCGACCGTCAGGTGCGGACGCGAGGCGTGGCCGCCACGCCCGGCGATCCTGATGGTGACGGTATCGCTCGCCGCCATCAGCGGCCCGGCGCGCATCAGGAACGAACCCGTCGGCGCGCCCGGGTGGTTGTGCAGCCCGAATATCGCATCGCAGGGAAAGCGCTCGAACAGGCCGTCGGCGATCATCGCCTGCGCCCCGCTTCCCTTGCCGGCTTCCTCGGCCGGCTGGAAGATAAGGTTCACCGTGCCGTTGAAATGCCGTGTGCGCGCCAGGTATTCGGCGGCGCCGAGCAGCATCGTGGTGTGGCCGTCATGACCGCAGGCGTGCATCTTGCCGCTGGCCTGGCTGGCATAAGGGAGATTGGTCGCTTCGGTGATCGGCAGGGCGTCCATGTCGGCACGGATGGCGATGCTGCGGCCGCTGCCCTGGCGCAGACGGCCGACGACCCCGAGCCCGCCGACATTGCGCGTCACCTCATAGCCCCAGCTTTCGAGCCGTTCGGCAACGTATGCAGCCGTTTCTTGCTCCTGGAATGAAAGCTCGGGATGCGCGTGCAGGTGCTGGCGGGCCGCTGCAAGCTCGGCGGCCTTGTCGGCGAAGTCGGAAATGTCGGCGAACTGGTTGGAGGTCTTTGGCATGGGAGGTCCTTTGCCGGCCGAGCAGGTGCCGCGCCGGTTTTGCTTTTAGATGAAACGACTCAGGAAAGCCCGCGTGCGCGGGTGCCTGGGTTTAGCGAGAACCTCGTCCGGAGGCCCGGCCTCGATCACATTACCGTCGTCCATGAACACCACCCGATCCGCTGCTTCGCGGGCGAAGCCGATCTCATGCGTGACCACGATCATGGTCAAGCCCTGCCTGGCGAGATCGCGCATGGTGGCGAGCACCTCGCCGACCAGCTCCGGATCGAGCGCCGACGTCGGCTCGTCGAAGAGCATCAATTTCGGGCGGATGGCGAGCGCACGGGCGATGGCGACGCGCTGCTGCTGGCCGCCTGAAAGCTGGCGCGGATAAGCGTCGATCTTGTCGGCAAGACCGACACGGGTCAGCAGTTCGCGGGCGTAGCCGATCGCCTCCTTGCGGTTCTCCCGGTGAACGCCGACCGGAGCCTCGATGACGTTCTGCAGCGTCGTCATGTGCGGATAGAGATTGAACTGCTGGAACACCATGCCGATCTTGCGCCGCTGCGCGGCGATCGCGCGGTCGGAAAGCTTGTCGAGGCGGCCGTCGTGCAACCGGTAACCGATCTGCTCGCCGTCCACCTCGATCGACCCTTGGTCGATCGCCTCGAGATGATTGATGCATCGCAGGAAGGTCGACTTTCCGGAGCCGGACGGTCCGAGAATGACCACCACCTCGCCAGGCGCGACGTCCAGATCAATGCCCTTCAGCACCTCGAGCGGGCCGAAGGCCTTGTGAACGTTGCGCGCCCGGACCAGGGGCGTGTCATGCGCGCTCATTGGCGGCCTCCAGGGTGGCGGTCGCCGTCTTCTCGCGCGCGCCGCGGTCGCCGCGGCTGTAGTGGCGTTCGATCGCGCCTTGCGCGACATTGAGGACCGAGGTGATCAGCAGGTACCACAGCACTGCAACCATCAGCAGCGGAATGATTTCGAAGGTGCGGTTGTAGATCGACTGCACCGAGTAGAGCAGGTCGGCCATGGCGATGACGCTGACAAGAGACGTCGCCTTGATCATGCTGATCAGCTGATTGCCGGTCGGCGGCACGATCGACCGCATCGCCTGCGGGATGATGATGCGCCGCAAGGACCGCGCGCGGGTCATGCCGAAGGCTTCAGCCGTTTCGGCCTGTCCCTTGTCCACCGACAGCAGCCCGCCACGGATGATCTCGGCCATGTAGGCGGCCTCGTTCAGCGCCAGACCAAGAACGGCGGCCGTCAAAGGCGTGATCAGGTCGTTGGTGTTCCAACTGGCGAAGCCAATGGAAATGCGCGGAAACAGCGTCGAAAGGTTGTACCACAGGATCAATTGCACCAGCAGCGGCGTTCCCCGGAAGAACCAGATGAACAGGCCGGAGAGAAGGGATGCCAGCCTGTCGTTCGACATGCGCGCGATGGCGAGCAGCAGGCCGAGCACGATACCCAGGATCATCGCCACGACCGTCAGGCCGAGCGTTACGGAAAGCCCCTGCATGACCGTCGGATCGAAGAAATACTGGGCGACGACCGGCCAGCCGAAATTCGGGTTGACTGCAACGATATAGGCGAAGCCGGCTGCCACGGCGACGGTGAACGCCCAGAGCGCCAGCCGGACGAGCGGAAACGGCCGGTGGGCTCGTTTGACGTCGCGCAGCGCGTCGTCGGGACGTCGCGGCAGCCCGGCCGCGTAGGCAGCGGTGGCGTCGGTCATGGCAGCCTCTACTGGCCCTGGTTGATGCCTGGCGCATCGATCATGTTCTTCTCGAGACCCCACTTCTTCATGACCGCGGCGTAGGTGCCGTTCTTCATCAGTATCTTGAACGCGTCGAGCAGCACGCCGCCCAGCGGCGAGCCCTTCTTGACGACGGCGCCTTGATAGATGTCCTTGAAGCCGTTGGCCTGGCCGACCCCGGCGAGTTCCAGCTGGCCCTTCGCCTGCTCGACGAAATAGGTCAGCGGCGCCTGCGAGGAGAAGAATGCGTCGGAGCGTTTCGACCGGACGGCCAGTATCGAGCTCGGCTGGTCGGTGAAGGATTGCACCTCGACGGCCGGCTTGCCCCCCTCGGTGCATTTCTGCGCCTGCTGCTTGATGACCTTTTCGGCCGAGCCACCCGACATGACGGCGATGCGCTTGCCGCACGCGGTGTCGAGCGAGGTGATGCCTTGCGGGTTGCCCTTCTCGACGGCGAAGACGACGTATTCGCGCACCCAGTCGATGAAGTCGTTGGATTTCTGCCGGTCGGGATAGTCGCCGACAGGCCCCATCGCGAACTGATAACGGCCGGCATTGATGCCGCTCAGCAAAGCCGGCAGGCCGGCGACCGAGGCATGATCGATCTCGACACCGAGCAGCTGGCCGATGGCGTCGGAAATGTCCCTGGTCGCCCCCGACAGTTCGGTGCCGGTGACGATCTCATAGGGCGGGAATGAGCCGTTGTTGACGGCTGTGATCTTTCCCGCCGCGCGGATCTCTTCCGGCAGCCGGGCCCGCAAATCCTCGTTCACCGATTGCTTCTGGATATCCTGGGCAAAGCTGGCCTGCGCCAGCATGGTGACGAGCGAGGCGAATATGAAGCTGATTGTCCTCATGGCATTCTCCTTCGTGTTCTTCGTTGTGCGTTGTCAGGCTGCGGTGGCCCGCGATATGGCCTCGAAAGGAAACAAGGCTTCGGCGGAAATCGGTTCCGCCAGAATGCCCTGGGCATGGAGCTCGGTGACGAAATCCTCGATCATGCGCCGGTTGGCCGGCAGGCCGCTGGCGTTCCAGGAGGCAGGCAGGTCGCGCCCCGCATGAAGCAGCTCCTCGAGGATCCAGGGCGAGGTATCGGCATATTTTCGGCGCTTTGCCGTCCAGACGCGCTGGCTTTCGTTGATCAGCCTGGCGAGTTCCTGCGGCAGCCAGGGGTGCTCCCTGACTAGGGCGGCCTTGACAGCGACCAGATGCATGCCCGGGACATAACCGACGTCGGCGAAATAGGCGCGTTCGGCCGCGCGAAAATCGCGCAGCACTTGCCGGAAGCCGGAAGCCGGGCCGAAAAAGCCGTCCGGCATGAAGGGCGTGAAAACGGCGTCGAGCTCGCCTTGCGCCAGCAGCTCCATCATCGGGCGCTCGCCTGGTGCTGCTTCGATGCGCCCCGGCCTGCCGAATCCGTCGAGGCGGTCGGCGATCGGGTGCCCCGATGTCAGCCTGCCGGCGAACCAATAGGCATCCTCGACGCCGACGCCTTCCCGGCGAAGTGCTGCGCGCGTCCATGTGTTGCCGGAATCGCGCCAGCCGGTCACGCCGATGCGTTTGCCGGCAAGGTCGGAAAGCCGTTCCAGCGGGCTGGCCTCGACCGTTATGATGCAGCGATGGCGAAAGCCGCGCATGATGAAGCACGGTATTCCAACCATCGTATCGACGCCCGAAGCCATGGCCGACACATAACGGCTGAACGAGACCTCCGCCGCATCGTAGTTCGGATCGGTGCCGAGATCCGGAATGAGCGTGGCGACGCGGTCAACCTTCACCGACAAGCGGCTCGAAGTGACGTCACCCAGCACCAAAGGGGTGAGATAGTCCCAATCGCGGGTGGCTATAGTGATGGAGACGGGCATCGGCATGAACTTCAACGCTATGTTTGACCGGCGATTGGTAAATGTTTATTTTTGACCGATCAAATGTTATTATGTTATTGAACATTAGCTTTAATGATCGCGGGTGCTGATGGATTTCGATGCAGGATGGTTCGCTGAACGCCTTGGCGACCGCACGATGCGCGGCATCGCGCGCGAGACCAGTGCGCTAATCAGAAGCGGCGCGCTGCCTGTCGGCGCAAAGCTTCCGCCGGTGCGCGATCTGGCCTATGTGCTTGGCGTCAGCCCGGCGACGGTCTCGCAGGCGTGGAGCGAGTTGCGGCGCTACAAGATCATCGGCGGCCGCGGACGCAACGGCACCTGGATCATGGGCAACCGCTTTGCCGCCCGGCCCGAGCGCCACATGAGCGGCGGCAATTACGGACAGGATGTTCTGAACCTGGCGATCGCGGAGCCCGATGTGAGGCTCTTGCCGCCGCTCGACATCGCGCTGGCGCATGGCGCGCGCGCCGAAAAGCTCAACAGCTACGAGCGGGTGCGCATCCTGCCCGAGCTGGAAGCCGCAGTGCGCCCGTCATGGCCGTACGATCCCGGCGCGTTCCTGGCCACCAATGGCGGTTACAACGCCATCTACACCTTGCTGCATGCGCTGGTCCCGCCGGGGGCGCCGGTGGCTATCGAGAACCCTACGGCGCTTCGCCTGCTCGACATCCTCGAGGATCTCGACGTGCCGATCATCCCGGTAGACTGCGACAGCGACGGTCCCTTGCCGGATGCACTTGCCAACGCTCTGCGGCAGCGGCCCGTCGCGTTCCTGTTCCAGCCGCGCGTCCATTCGGTTACCGGCGCCTGCATGTCGTCGGCGCGGCTGGAAGTCATCGGCGACCTGCTCGCCGGCACCGACGTGCTGATTGTCGAAGATGACGGCGTCGGCGATATTGCCTCGGCGCCGCGCATTTCGCTTGGCCGGCGTTTTCCCGATCGCGTCGTCCATATCCTGTCCTATTCCAAGACCCACGGCCCGGATCTGCGGCTCGCCGTGCTGTCTGGATCGGCGACGATCGTCGAGCAGATCCAGTCCTACCGCAGCTTCAGCTCGGGATGGACCAGCCGCATCCTGCAGGCAGCCACCGCCTGGCTGCTGCAAGACCCGGCCACGGCCGCCCTGGTGGAGCAGGCGAAGGAGGTATACCGCGGCCGTCGCGAACGGCTCGCCGGCGAACTGGCCAAACGCAATGTCGATATCGACGCCGGACACGGTCTCAGCGTCCTCATTCCGGTTGCTTCGGAACCTTACGCGATGGTCACGCTGGCCGCCCACGGCATCGCGGTCCATGCCGGAGCGAAGTTTTCGACGGGAAAAACGAACGCTGTCCGCGTCGCGACCAGCATTCTGGACGAGGAGCACCTCGAGCACGTCGCAAATTCCCTGGCGCTGGCAGCCGATCCGGCGCGGGAGGTTAGCTAAAGGGTCAGCTACTCCGACGGATAGTTGGCGACTGGCCATATACAGACCCTGTCTTCTTTCGCGTTCAACTGCCGCTGGCCGGTCCCGAGATCATGCTCGGCGTCAACCAGTCCATCATGGTGGCGCTGGCGATGATCATAATATCTCCCTGATCCACCGTTCACCGAGAGGAGATTGCAGGTCGAGGTGAGCCGTTTCCACGGCCCGCGTTGGAGGTTTCCACGCTGACGCACACGCCTGCTTCCATACCGCTGGCCGATGACAGCTTCGAAGAGGTCCTTCGAGGTCAGAAACATGTCGAATCGTCAGGTATCACCAACTGGAGGCAGGGAGGTTCGGGACGGCGCAATACGGCTGCGCGGCCTGTTGGCTGCGGCCGGTGCCACAACCGCCATGGCGTTCGGATTTGGCAGCCTGGCGCTGACATCCGTCTTCATCAGACCGCTTGAGGCGGAGTTTGGCTGGTCGCGAGCCGACATCAGCCTTGCCTACACGTTATCAAGCGTCGGCATGGCGTTGGGCGGGCTGTTCTGGGGCCGGCTGTCGGACCGCCTGAATGTCAAAAGCCTGCTATTCATCGGCTCAGCTGGCATGGTGATCGCGCTCGCCGCGCTTTCCTCCGCCAATTCGCTCTGGCAGATCTATGCGGCCAACTTCGCTTTGGGCGGGCTAGGCTTTGCCTGTCTGTACGCGCCGGTACTTGCAGTGACCGGACTCTGGTTCGACCGCCGCCGCGGCGTGGCGGTGGGGATCGTCACAGCAGGCGGAGCCCTGGGCCAGGGCATAATGCCCTACGCCGCGAATGCCTTGATTGACGGCGTCGGTTGGCGCCTCGCATACGCGATCATGGCGGCGGCGACGATGGCTGCGCTGGCGATCTTCATGCCGGCGGTTCAGGCGCCGCCCGTCGGTGAGGTCCTTCCCGCGCCGGTGCGTTTTTCAGCAAAGCCAGGGTTCCAAAGTGGCCGCCTTTCCCCGGTGACGCTGCTATCTGCCGCAGCCTTCCTCTGCTGCGCCTGCATGGGCGTCCCGCTGATGCACCTCACGAGCTTCGTCACGGCTGTGTGCGGGTCTTCGGATGTCGGATCGCTCAGCCTGCTGACCGCCATGCTGTTCGGCGCCGTCGGGCGGATCGCGTTCGGGCTCCTCGCCGACCGGGCAAGCAATCTTGCCGCCTATGCCCTGGCGTCGTTTATTCAGACGGCATGCGTTGCGATTTTTCCCGCGCTGGACCAGCAGCTGAGCCTGCTGGCGCTGTCGGCGGTTTTCGGCTTCGGCTTCGCCGGAAACATGACGTGCCTGATCCTTTGCGTGCGCCAGTTTGCGCCAGCCGAACGCTTTGGCCAGTCACTCGGCATCGTCATGCTGATCGCCTGGCTGGGCATGGGCGTGGCCGGCTATTTCGGCGGTTTCGTCTATGACAGCTTCGGCAGCTATGGGCCCGCTTTCCTGGTGGCATCTGTCGCAGGCGCGGCCAATCTCGTGGTTCTGGGCGTATTGGCGGCATCATCCGGCGCGAGAGCGCAGGTCCCATGCGGCCGCCTTCCGGACCCTGCGATGAGGCGCTGATTCAAACGTCGAAATCCATTTTAATTCCACGTTGGTTCGAACGCTGCAAACCACGGCCTTCCTGCCAACCTCAGAGATCGAAGAGGGCAGAGCACCGTCATCACCAGGCAAGGACAGCTGAGATGAGCAGTATCTACGACAGCATTCTCGACACGATCGGCGACACGCCGGTCGTCCGCCTTTCCCGCATCAACAATGGTGCCGCTTCGCTCTATGCCAAGATCGAGGCGTTCAATCCTGGCGGCTCGGTCAAGGACCGTCTTGCCGCAGCGATCATCGAAGAAGCGGAGAGTTCGGGTGCACTTCGGCCTGGCCAGACGGTGATCGAGGCGACGAGCGGCAACACGGGCATCGGACTTGCCATGGTTTGCGCGCGGAAAGGCTATCCTCTCGTCATCGTAATGCCGGAGAACGCCAGCCTCGAACGCCGCAAGCTGATGCGTTTCTTCGGTGCCAAGGTCGTGTTGACCCCTGCTGTCGAGCGCGGCAGCGGCATGCTCGCCAAGGCGTTCGAGCTGGCCGGAGCGCACGGCTGGTTCCTCTGCCGGCAATTCGAGACGCCCGTCAACGCCGATGTCCATGCCCGCACGACAGCGCTCGAAATCCTCGCAGCGTTCCAGGACCGTCCACTCGATTACTGGGTCACCGGCACCGGGACCGGCGGAACGCTGGCCGGAGTGGCGCGAGTACTCAAGCGCGAGCGCCCGGAAACGCGGATCATCGTCTGCGAGCCCGACAATTCGGCGCTGCTGTCGAGTGGCATTCCCCAAGCTTTCGACGAACACGGACTGCCCACTCGGGCGCACACTCGCTTCCGGCCACACCCGATGCAGGGCTGGAGCCCTGATTTCATTCCGCTGATCGTCGGCAACGCGATGGCTGACGGTCTTGTGGACGAAATCTTGCCCGTTTCAGGCGCCAGCGCTTTGGAAGCTGCGCGCCGGCTTGCGACGGAAGAAGGAATACTGGCGGGGATCTCTGGCGGGGCTACCTTGAGCGGCGCACTGGAAATCGCTGGACGCGTCGGACCGGACCGGAACGTGCTCTGTATGTTGCCTGACACGGGCGAGCGGTATCTCAGCACGATTCTGTTCGATCACATCAGCGAGGAAATGTCGCCCGCCGAAGAGGCGATCTCTCGCTCCACACTCGGCTACCGCTTCGACCGGCCGCCGTCCTTCGCCCTTTCATCGGCGCCCGTGAACGAAATCCAAATCGATCAGTCGGCGCATGCGTTTGTCGATGAGGCGATCTATGATCCGGAGCATCCGGTGGTCATATTCGCCCTGACATGGTGCGAATTCTGCTGGACGGTAAGAAAGCTTTTCGACCGTGCCGGAATCGCCTACAGGTCCATCGACATCGATGCTCCGGAATTCCAGAAGAACGGCCGGGACGGGGAAATCCGCAAGGCTCTGAGGGCCCGGATCGGTTCGCCTACAATTCCGCAGGTCTTTGTCGGCGGCGAGCATATCGGTGGTTGCATGGATACGCTTGCGGCCTGGCGGGACGGCACGCTCGCCGCCCGGCTGGAGTTCGTTGGCGCAAACTACACGCCCGGCGCATGCGCAAATCCCGAGAGCCTGCTGCCCCGATGGGTGCGCGCGGCAGCGTGAGACCCTGCCTCCGGGCCTTTCAGAGTGCGGTCGCCACCATCAAAGCGAGCCGGAACGGGCGTGATCCCGTTCCGGCTCGGCATTCATGTGGACTTGTCCGTGTCGGCCTTCCCACGAAGGGAAGGCAAATCAGAGCGCAGGCGGAAACCTCACGCTTTCGGAAACGAACGCTTTCGGCAGCGGCACGGACTTGATACAATCCATGGCTAATTTAGCAGCGACTGGGATTGGCAAAGTGTCGCTCGAAATTCGCGTTCTCGGAGATCTGACCGTCCTTCGCCTTGGCGAGGTCGTTTCCTTGCCGCCTTCGAAAAAGACGCGGGCTCTACTGGCCTATCTTGCGCTCGTAGAGCGCCCGCAGCGGCGCGAGCGCCTTTGCGAGATGTTCTGGGAGGTACCGGACGATCCTCGCGGCGCCCTGCGCTGGAGTCTCTCGAAGATCCGACAGGTCGTCGACCTCGGGAACGGCGAGATCCTGCAAGCCGACCGCAACGCAGTTCGCCTGAACACCAGCGAAGTCGTGCTGGACATCGCGCCGCTCCGGGGCCTCGGCGGTCGTGACATAGAGGCTCTCGGACCGGAGAAACTGGAGGCCCTCGCCGGAGCGTTCCGCGGCCGTTTCCTGGATGATCTTTCACTGCCGCGCTGTCCGGAATTCGAAGCCTGGCGCATTGCGACCGCCGACGAACTGCACGTGACGCATCTGCGCATCCTTCGGGTGCTCGTCGACCGGCTTGAGCCGGCGCGGGCACTTCCGTACGCGCATGTCCTGGACGGGTTGGAGCCTGGGGACGAGGCTCTTCGAGCGGACATCCGCCGGCTGAGCGAGGCAGCACGGCAATCCGCCATGGTCCAGAGCCGCGCTTCGAGTAGCGACATCGGGGTCGCTCCCGCCGATGAGAACGTCCCTCCGACGCGTGTTTTGCCTGCGTCGGAGATACAGCTTGCCTCTCCGCCGGAGCGAATCCTTGCGCAGGAGATTCGCCGGTGCACGACGCCCGACGGCGCGCGCTTGGCCTATTCCTTGAGTGGTCAAGGCCCCCCTTTGGTAAGGGCCGCCCACTGGATGTCCCATCTCGAGCTCGAATGGGACAGTCCGGTGTGGAAGCATTGGATCGAGGGCCTCTCCGCGCACTACCAGCTGATACGTTACGACCAGCGCGGCAACGGCCTGTCGGACCGGTATCCCGCCGACCTGTCCTTCGAGGCCATGGTTGCCGACCTGGAGAGCATCATCGATGCCGCTGGTCTGCGCCGCGTTTCCCTGCTTGGCATTTCCCAGGGGTGCGCCGTTTCGATAGCCTATGCCGTCCGGCATCCAGAGCGTGTGGCGGGGATGGTGCTGTATGGCGGATTCACCAAAGGTTGGCGCAAACGGGGCAATCAGCGCGAAATAGCACGCCGCGAAGCGATGGGAGCGCTGATTCAGGAAGGCTGGGGCCAAGACGACCCGGTGTTCCGGCAAATGTTCACCTCCCTCTTCATTCCGGAAGCAACGCCGGAACAGAGGAATTGGTATAACGAGTTGCAACGCAATACCGTCTCGCCGGAGATTGCCCATCGCATCTTCGAGGAAGGCGCCGTCATTGACGTTGACGAGCTGTTACCGCGGGTCCGCGTCCCGACCCTGGTGATGCATGCTACGGGAGACGCGGTCATTCCGTTCGATCATGGCCAGGCGATGGCTGGGAAAATCCCCGGCGCGCGTTTCGTTGCGCTAGACAGCGTCAACCACGTGCTGCTTGGCCACGAACCGGCATTCGCGACCTTCGTCGACGAAACGCGTCGTTTCCTTGCCGACCCCGAACAGACGCAGCAACTGGCAGGCCCTCCGGCGTCCTTGGGAATCAACCGCTCTCGGCAATACATAACAGTGCTGGCCGCGGAAGTGGTCAGTCCCATGCATCTCCTCGAAACGGAGGATCCGGAAGTGGCGATCCGCGAATTCCAGCCCGTCGAGGATCGGGTGATAGACGTCGTGGAGAGCCATGGCGGCGTCGTCACGTCGGCTGCTGACGGGACAATCACCGCAGCATTCGGCCTCGCTCGCGCCACCGAGGATCACGCTTATCTTGCATGCCGCGCCGCGCTTGCGGCCAAGCTGGCAGTGGAGGAGCTTTCCCAGGGCGGGATCCAGTTGAGGGCCGGAATAGACACCGGCGAGGTGATCGTGCGGCAGCAATGGACGACCAAAGCCAGCAAGGTTGAACTGGCCGGAGCCGCGCCGCGTGCGGCCAACCGGCTGATGCGTGCCTTGCACCGTGCGACGATCGCCGCGACAGGCCGGGCGCGCGCAGCCGCCGGGGGCTATGTGCAGATGCACCGCTTAGCGCATTCGGAGCATCCGCAACTTGGCCACGAGGAACGCATTTACGAGCTGTTGGGCGAAAATCACGCTTTGTCGCGCTGGCACCTGAGGGCCAATCGCGGCCTCACCGGACTGGTGGCGCGCGAGCTCGAGCTGAAAATCCTTCTTGCAACCTGGCGCCGGGTCAGGGAGGGCCACGGCCAGGTCGCCGGGATCGTCGCCGACGCCGGCATGGGCAAGTCGAGGCTTGCCCATGAATTTCTCTCCCTCGACGAGGTGGCCGGTTTTACTGTGCTTGAATGTGGCGGTCTGGAGTTTGATTCATCAGTTACTCTGGGTGCTGTAAAGAAGCTGCTGCTCTCGGCTTGTGGCATTCGTGGCGAAGACGGCTTGGCGGAAGCCCAGCGCCTGTTTGCATTCAAACGGGCTGAACTGGACCTGGATCCAAGTCATACGGCGCCGCTTTCCTTCCTCGCGGACCTGCCGGTCGACGATTCTTCCTGGTGGCATCTCGATGCGCGGGAGCGGACCTCACGGGTATCCGAGGCGATGAGCGCATTTCTCGTTGCCTTGAGCCGGGCCTCGCCCGTAGCCGTGCTTATCGAGGATCTGCACTGGATCGATGCCGAGAGCGAGGCCGTAATGAACAGGCTGGTCGAGGTCATGGGCGCCAACCGTATCATGCTGCTCGCCACCTACAGGCCGCAGTACCGACACGAATGGAACCGCCGCGGCTATTTCCAGCAGATAAGGTTGGAGCGGTTCGCGCGGGACGAAATGGAGCAGTTCCTCACCGAATTGCTGGGATCCGATCCCAGCTTGGGGGAACTGCGGCAATCGCTTGCCGAGCGGGCCGAGGGCACGCCGCTATTCCTGGAAGAAATGGTGCGCGGATTGGTTGCGGACGGTGCACTTGCCGGCCAGTCCGGCCGCTACGAGCTCAAGAGGCCAGTGGATTCCATCACCATCCCGTCGACAGTTCAATCGCTCATCGCCGCACGTATCCAGCAGCTGGGTGACTCGGAAAGGCAGGCACTCCAACTCGCTTCGGTTATCGGCAAGAATGTTCCGTATCCCCTGCTGAGGGCGCTCTCGCCGCTCTCGGAGGCGGAGCTGGGGGTATGCCTGGCCAAACTGCAGAGTTTGGAATTCCTGTTCGAGGTCCAGAGCTATCCTCACGTGGAGTATACGTTCAAGCACGCGTTGACGCTCAAGGTGACCTACGAATCTCTCCTGGCGGAGGACCGAAAAAGGCTGCATCGGGCTGCATTGGTTGCGATGGACAGACTCTATGCCGGATCGCTGAACCACCACATCGAGGAACTGGCCGAACACGCGCTTCGTGCCGAGGCTTGGGAACCGGCCGCGGATTATCTGCTGCAAGCGGCGGGCCGGGCCGAGGAACGCTCGGCCTATTCCGCCGCGGTCCAGTTCCTCGAAAACGCCCGCAAAGCAGTCGCCGCGCTGCCCCGAAATCCGAAAACCCTCGCCCAGGCGATCAACCTGCGGGTGCGGATGCGGCCCGCCTACGGCGCCCTGGGTGCCTATCGGAAGGCGCTGCCGCAGCTATTGGAAGCGCGCGAACTGGCCATGGAACTGGGCGATCCGCAACTCATCTCCGACGTGTTGCTCCACTTGAGCTATCTCAACAGCTCCCACGGCCGCTACGAGGAGGCGCTGGAACCGGCCGACACACTCAAGCGCGGCGCGACGGCAAATGGCGTGCAGCGCTGCATAAGCGAGTCGGACCTGGCCGCCTCACAGGCGCTTCTGATCCGCAGCGAGGCGCGGCAGGTGCTGGAGCGGCTTGTTCCGCATGAGGAGAGGTTCACCAAAGCTTGGCGTCTGGAGCGTTTCGGACAGCTCGGTGCGCGTGCGGTTTGGTACCTGGGGCACCGCGCGCAGGCGGAAGCACGCCTTGGCCGGTTCGATGATGCGGAACGTTCGCTTGCCGAACTGCAGAAGGTCGCCGCCGAAGTGGCGCGCCCGATCGATAGCTGCGCGGCCGCCTATTTCACCGGTGTGGTGGGCGTCCTGCGCGGCCCCGAGCCGGCGCTTGTCGAGGCGCTGCAATTGTGGTCCTCCGAAGCCGCTACCAGCGCATCTATCCTACTCCGGCCATGGCTGTTGACCGTGCTCGGGCATGCGGAATTCCTGCTCGGCCGCAACCACGACGCGGGCGCCACCTTGGAAATGGCGGTGACCGAGGCTGAGCGGCTCGATCTTGCCCAGTTCGAATGTCACGCGCGCGCGGTGCTCGCATGCGTGCGTGCGCGCCTGTATGAGCCGGAAGCTGCGGCCAATCTCGGCCATGCGCTCGAGCTTGCGCGGGGACGCGGCGATCCGTGGAGCGAGATCATCGTACTGCGCGGCCTTGCCGAGCTGAAGCCTTCCAGATCGGCCATTGGCTGGCTCGAACAGGCCTGCAATCTTGCCAGGCGGGTTGAATTGCGGCCGGAGCTTGCCCGCTCCTTGCTAGCTCTCGGGCTCGCGAAGCGGCGCGGCAAGATTGCTGGCGCGGATGCAACTCTCGCGCAAGCGGCCAAGCTCTACACAGAAATGCAGATGCGGGAGGATTTCTCCGGCATGGAGGAGCCGACCGGAAGTGTCCTGCCCGATCGCGTTCCCATGGCGGTTACGGCTTGATCCCTCCGCATCCAGGGATCTGCTTCGAAGGTTTGCGCTGCCTGTAGGGCAAGCAAGCCGCGGTCACGCAGCTCGCGACCCCGCGGTGTCATGGAACGATATCTGCCGGACCAAACGATCCGCCACCACGTCTGCGTGGGTCAGCGGTCCCATATGTCCGGCGCCAGGAACAATCGCCCCGATTGCGGCCGGAACGCGGGAAACGAGTTCGCGGGCGATGAGCCGCGTCGGAACTGGTGCAAATTCGCCGCGCAATACCAAGACCGGAAAGCCAAATCGGGCATATTCGCTTGCTGGCGTCGATTCATGGATCAATGCGTGGAAGTCCAGGCTGGCCTTCGGCAGAAACCGCACGAGTGCAGCCTGAAGTTCCGGCTTCATCGCGGCGAAGATGCCGGCCCCACCCCAGTAGTCGATGAAATGAGCTGTCGCGGTCAGGTAACTGCCGTTGATCAGGCCGTCATGGACGGTGCCTGCGATCGCCAAGACTTCGCCGAGCGCCTCGTGGCCCTCACAGTCCAGCTCGCGCAGCAGGTGAAAGGCAGACGGCTCATAAAGGGAGAGGCTGGCCAGCCGGTCTGGACGCATCGCCGCTATATGCGGGGCCAATCCACCACCATAGGAATGGCCAACAAGATGCACAGGCCCGTCATGGTGGTCGATCATCTCCAGGATACCGGCGGCTTCGTGGGTCAGATGGAAAGCGCCGGCACCAGTCCAGGTGCCGCCGCCCGGCGCCCCGATCAGATCGGGTGCGATGAGCCGGTAGCTGTCATCGAGCCGCTCCGCCAGGCTGCGCCATTGCCGTCCGCTGCCGCCTGAGCAGTGCAGGGCGATGACAAGCGGTGCCTGACACGCCCTATGCGTGACGTGGGACGTCGATGCGGCAATCATCGAGCCCCGCCCTCCTCCGCCCTCAAAAAACGCGTGCGGCGGCTGGGATCACGCCCGGCAAACGAAGTGATCCAGTTGATCTCGAAGCGGGTGATGCCGATGTCGCGCAAGATGTAGTCCGGCAACTCATAAAGCTGTCTACGGTCCCGTTGGATACGAATGAAACGCCAGACTGCGGCCAACATTGTTCCGCCAGCCCAGCGCAAACCTCGCGTTCTGGTGAGGCACAGGGATGGGTTCACCATTTCACTCATTTTGATTTTCTCCATGGTTGCGGGCGCTGACTACGGCGCCAGTGGAGCCCTTGTCGTTGTCCGCCGTGAGCTTCATCGTTGAAGGCAACGTCGATTTTTGCCGCGCTAGCGTTGTATTCGGCGGTCAGGCCGCTGCTCGGCGGGAGACGTCGAGAAACATTGCCAGGTGAGCCGCCAGCGCCTCCGCATCGCGGCCGACGCCGTCGAGGAAGCTGGAGCTTCGATGGCGCATGAAATTGAGGCCGAGCACGTAGAGTCCCGGATACGCGCAGACGCCGCCATCGTTCAGGATTTCGCCCCGGGCGTCGAACACATCCAGCTTCAGCCATGGGTATTCCCGGCGATAGCCGGTAGCCCATATGATCGTCTGGATACCCTGGTCGATGAGGTCGATTTCGGTCGCCTCGGCGCTCAGGATCAGGCTCGGAATGGAACCGGGATCGATCGAGTAGAGGCCATCGCCGGCGGCCGCGCGGTCTATATTGGCCAGCACGCGCCTCAGCCTGCGTTCCGCCGCCATGGTCGTTTCGGCGAGATCGCCGTTGAACCGAATGCGTGCATCGCAGGCGGCAGCCGCTCGACCGACAAGACGAATGCCTTGCTCCCGAAGACCGGCAAGGTCGAGCGTCCTGCGCTCGGGTGTGCCTATCAGCTGCAGGGAGGGCTGCCGCCGTGCCGCGGTGAGATCCGGAACTTCAGCGACAGGCTTGGCAAGCATTCCCAGCCGGTCGAGCCACCACAGGATGTCGTGCCCGCGGTAAAGCCTCGGTAGGCGTGTATGACTGCCGACCGACAGGGTCACCGGGCGTCCGGAGCGATTGATCTCCTCCGCAAGTTGTATGCCGGTCGCCGAGGCCCCGGCCACGAGAACGCCACCCTGGGGCAGGTGCTGAGGATTGCGATAGTCCCGCGGCACGACCTGCCTGATCCGGGAGGAGATCTGCTTTGCTAGTGGCGGAATGCGTGGCCGGTCGCTGTATCCGGTCGCGACCACGACCGCACGCACGCTCCATTGGCCGCGATCGGTCAGCAGCCGGAAGCCTCCGTCGACCCTTTCGGTCGAAAGCACCTCCACACCGTCCTCCACCGGTGCGGTGATCGAGCACGCGTAATCCTCTAGGAACCCCACCGTCTCGGCCATTGTCATGAAGCCGTCGGGATTGGCTCCGCGATAACCGCCGCCGGGCAGGCGTGTCATCCAGTTGGGCGTCAGCAGGCGCAGCGAATCCCACCGTTCGCTGCGCCAGCGCTCCGCGATGCGGCCGCGCTCCAGCACGACGTGGTAGACCCCGCGCTCGGACAGGCACCGGCTCATGGCTAAACCCGCCTGTCCGGCGCCGATAACGGCCACGTCTGTGCGTCGCATGGAATTCGCGCCTTGTAAGCAGGGGTACGAGATCGCCGGCGCCATTCTTTTACGGGACGAGGCCGGCGATATTGCTCTTCCGAACTGGAGATCAGCCCTTCACGGCAACCGAGACCGGCACGCCGTTGGTCAGCACGTCGAACACCGCGGAACGGGCGCGCGACTGCATTACGATTTCCTCGAGCTTCTCAGCCGAAGCATCGCCCTTGATCTTGAAGGAGATACGGATGCCCTGGTAGCCGTTGCGGACTTCGTTAGAGATGCCGAGGATGCCGCGAAGGTCGATGTCGCCTTCGACGGTCGATTCCACCTCATGCAGCGTCACGCCGCGCGCGGCCGCGATGTTCGCGATGCCGGCGGTGAGGCAGGAAGCAAGCGCGTGGAGTAGGTATTCGACCGGCGTCGGGCCGTTGTCTTCGCCGCACAGGACCGCCGGATGATCGCTGTCGGCCTGGTATGCCGTCACATGCGGCTGCTCGGCGCCAGCGCCGAAGAAGTTGGCCATCGTGCTGCGGCTGTGCGTGCCGGTGATCCAGCGGCTCTTGGCCCGGAACTGGAACTTGGCAAGCTCCGGCTGGCCCGCGACGGCATTGATGGTGGCCAGAAGGGTGGGCGTATTGACGCCGTTCCTCGGCTCCCGCGACGCCTTCTTAACGGAAGCCTTTTCCATGACCATTGTATCGTCCTGCATGTCATTCACTCCTGGGTTCGGATGTTGCGCGACCGGGATCGCCCCGGACGGCTAAACCTCGGCCGGCAGCGTTTGACGTGCAGTGGGAACAACAGTGGGAAAACGAGAGGTTTTTTTGCGTCAACCAGTCGTGAACAGCGCCAGATCCGCAATCAGCGAAACGGCGGGCCTTCAAACGCTTTGCTTCCTCGCGCGGTGCGATCTCCCGTAAGCGCCGAGAACGCTTCGCAACCGAAACCACAGGAGATCAGACCATGTCTCGTTCATTTGGAAAGGATACCCGCCCGTCCTCAACCGACTGGGCTGTCATAGCTCGCGGGCCAAGCAAGGCCGAGGTGCTCGCCCATATCGCGAAGATTCACACATACGCGAGCACCCTAAATCGGCCCGGCCGCGAGAAAACCACATGAGGCTTGTTGCGGCGGGAGTGCCGATCGGCCCCCGTCGACAACACTTGTCGGGATAATGTTTTCGGTCGACGTCCAGCTGGCCGCACACGGCATCGCGGTCCATGCCGGGGCGAAGTTTTCGACCGGAAAGACCAGCGCCGTGCGCGTCGCGACCAGCATCCTGAGCGAGGAGCACCTCGAGCACGTCGCAAATTCCCTGGCGCTGGCAGCCGACCCGGCGCGGGAAGTTAACTGAGGCAAGTCAATCGCCGTTCGGACTGCTTACTCCGCCGCCACGCCCTTCACCTCGAGATAGCTTTCCATTGAATCGTCCATCGCCTGCAGCCAGGGCGTATGGTGCAGCGGCGCCATCGTGCCGGTCATCAGCGAGCGGTAGGCGTGGTCGCGGAAGCCCATAATGTCTTCCGCCTTGTGGTGCTCCCACTCCATGAAGGTCTGATTGACAGCCTCGACATCGAAGCCGGGATAGTCGGTCTGCTCCATCAGCTCCCTGGTGTAGTCGCCCTGGAACCAGATCATCTGCTCGGCGTCTTCAAGTGTTTCTTCACGTGCCCGCCATTTCCGGCCGTGCTCGGCCATTGCTTCGGCCGAGGGCAGCTTGATGCGGCCCATGATGACGTCGCGGGCGAACCAGGCCTGCGCGTCGAACATGTTGAAGGTGTAGAACTGGTCCTGCATGCCGATATAGGACAGCTTCGGGTTTTTCTCCCAGACGACGCCCTCGTAGAGCCCGTCCGGCCACATACGGTTGGCGGTCTTCAGCTTCAAATCCTCGGTGAGGAACGGGAAGGAGTGGAGATAGCCGGTGCACAGGATGATGGCGTCGACGTCTTTGGTGCTGCCGTCCTTGAAATGCGCGGTCTTGCCGACGACCTTCTGCAGCAGCGGCACTTCCTTCCAATTGTCCGGCCATTTGAAGCCCATCGGCTTCGAGCGGTAGCTGGAGGTGATCGATCTGGCGCCGTATTTGTAGCATTGCGAGCCGATGTCCTCGGCCGAATAGGAGCGGCCGATGATCAAGATGTCCTTGCCCTTGAATTCCATCGCGTCGCGGAAATCGTGGCTGTGCAGGATACGGCCGTTGAAGGTCGAAAAGCCCTCGAAATAGGGAACGTTGGGCACGGAGAAATGCCCCGAAGCGACGACGACATTGTCGAACTCTTCCGAATAGGTGACGTCGTTGGTGCGGTCATGCGCGGTGACGGTGAATTTTTTTGTTGTTTCGGAGAAGGTGACCATGCGCACCGGGCTGTTGAAGCGCACCCATTGGCGCACGCCGGATTTTTCGACGCGGCCCTTGATGTAGTCCCACAGCACGGCGCGTGGCGGATAGGAGCCGATCGGCCGGCCAAAATGCTCCTCGAAGGTGTAGTCGGCGAATTCCAGGCATTCCTTCGGGCCGTTCGACCAGAGGTAACGGTACATCGAGCCGTGCACCGGGTCGCCGTGCTCGTCGAGGCCGGTGCGCCAGGTGTAGTTCCACAGGCCGCCCCAGTCGGACTGCTTTTCGAAGCAGACGATCTCGGGAATATCGGCGCCCTTGTCGGCGGCCGACTTGAAGGCCCTGAGCTGGGCCATGCCGGACGGCCCGGCTCCGATGACGGCAACACGATCTTTCATTCCGGGCCTCCCGATCTCATTTCCCTAACGAAACAAATTTCACTGACAGGACAGTAATTGCCCCTTCGATGCTGTCAACCGGCCTCATGATGGAAACCTTGTTCATCAAGCCGGATTTCCACGCGACGCAGGACCTCGGGCGAAAATCCGGCTGCGCGCGATTCGACGCGGAGTAGCTTGCCGTGGCAGTTGCGCTTCTATATCGGCACCGAATATGTTCACCGTGAGTGAAATGAATCGGCAACGTCCGGGGTGGCGAAATGGCGAAAAAAGCGACCAGTCTGAAGCATGATGCCGGCACCGCCGGCAAAGCCAAGCCGTCGGCCGCTGCAATCGATCCGCGCAAGATACGCGCGCCGCTCACCCAGAACCCGCATGCCATTCGCGATACTCGCGAAAAAGTGCTGGAAGTCGCGATCGGCCGCGAGGTGCGGGCATTCCGCAAAAAGCTCGGCATCACCGTCGCCGATCTGGCTGCCGCCACCGACATTTCGCTTGGCATGCTGTCGAAGATCGAGAACGGCATCACCTCGCCATCGCTGACCACGTTGCAGGCGCTGTCACGGGCGCTCGGCGTTCCCGTCACCGCCTTCTTCCGCCGTTTCGAGGAGGAGCGCAGCGCCGTCTTCGTCAAGGCCGGCGAAGGGCTCGACGTCGAGCGCCGCGGCACGCGCGCCGGCCACCAGTACAATCTGCTCGGCCATATCGGCTCCAACACCAGCGGCGTCGTCGTGGAACCCTATCTGATCACGCTGACCGAGGATTCCGACGTGTTCCCGACCTTCCAGCACGAAGGCATGGAATTCCTCTATATGCTCGAGGGCGAGGTGGTTTACCGGCACGGCAGCAATCTCTACCCGATGAAGCCCGGTGACAGCCTGTTCTTCGACGCCGATGCGCCGCACGGACCGGAAGTGCTGAGCGTCCTGCCGATGCGCTATCTGTCGATCATCTGCTACCCGCAGAGCGCGGGGTGAGTTGGCCAATCTCCCCCCTCGTGGGGGAGATGTCCGGTAGGACAGAGGGGGGCGCTGTCCCGCCGACTTATCAATCGATCGTGGGTGCGAGCTTAGACTGTTGATAGTCTTTCGCAGGAGGTCGGAAAGGGTTGCGTTCCTTCGCGCCCCCCTCTGCCCTGCCGGGCATCTCCCCCTCTTGGGGGGAGATTGGCAGCTTGACGGGCAGCGCGAACCTCGCAAACAGAACCTCAATCAGGCCCAAAACCCGCTGACGTCGCACTCCCATCATCCAGCTTCGACAGCCATTCGACCAGCGTCGGCCGATAGCGCGTCAGGCCCTTGTAGGTGGCGAGTTCCTCGGGCAGGTCGCGGATGACGCGGTGCAGCCGCCGTGCCCATTTCGGCTGCGTCACCAGCTCGTCCATCTTGATCAGATAGCAGCGGATCGGGAAGACGATCGCATTCGAGCGCGGCAGCCGCCAGAAGCTCTGCAGCTCGACGCGCAGATGAACCTTGTCGCCGACGTTTTCCGGCGTCACCGTGGCGCGGTCCGGACCCCATTTGTGGTAATTTTCCGGGCTGGTATCGAGGCGCGGATTGATGGTCATCGTCCAGTTCAGCCGGCGCGCCGGCTTGCCCTGCTGGATGTTGGTGAGGAATTTCAGCGCCCGGACGAAGATGCCCTTCTCATGCGCCAGCGGCACCGGCGCGTGCCATTCGAAGAAGTTCATGCCGATGTCGAAATCGAGCGACCAGTCGGCCTGGGTGGTGACCATGCCGGCATCCATCCACAGATTGCCGTCGCGCTGGTCGAGGATGCAGAAATCGCCCTGGCTCTGGCGGGTGATGTATTCCATCGGCCCATAGGGCAGCGTCGAGACATCGCCGAAGGTGAAGCTGTCGTCGATGCCGAGCGGCCGGTTGATCCAGCGCCAGCGGTCGCCGTCGCGGATCAGCATGAAATGCTCGGGATAGCCCAGCGCCTGCTGCTCCATCAAAAGCTCGAGCAGATCCCAGCCGGCCAGCGTCATGTGCGGCAGCGACTGGCAGCGCAACGGGTCCTCGGCCAACACCAAAGCGCGGTCCTGCATCTCGGCGACATAGTGCTCGTCGACGTCGATCAGGTTCTCCAGCACGCTGCCCTTCGGCCCGACGACATGCGGCTCGATGTTGACGGCATACATGTAGCTGTCTTCATGGAACGGGAACGGGAACCGCCTGATGTGCTCGGGGCTGTTCCTGAAGGTGAAGTCGTCGCGGAAGGTTTCCTTGCGAAAGGTGATGCCCAAGCTCGCCTCCTATCTTTCCAGCACCAGTGACCTGCCCTCGAAGCGTGAGACGCAGGGCATGATCTTGCAGCCCGAACGGTGGTCTTCCTCGCTCAGCCAGTGGTCGTTGTGGATGAATTTGCCGTCATGCGAAATGACGTTGGTCTCGCACTGGCCGCAGACGCCACCGCGGCAGAGATAGGGCGGATCGACGCCGGCCGCCTCGATCGCCTCGAGCAGGCTCTGCTGCTCGTCGACACGGATTGTCTTGCCGCTGAGCGCCAGCGTCACGTCGAAGGGCGCGCCGGGCTGCGGGGCCGCGAAATGCTCGAGATGCACGGTCTCGGGAGGCCAGCCGAGGGCGGCGGCACGCTCGCGCACCCAGCCGATCATGCCCGACGGGCCGCAGACATAGAGATGCGTGCCGAGCGGCTGCGACGACAGCAGCCGGTCGAGATCGACGCGCTCGTCGCGGTCGTCGTGATAGAGCCTGACCCGGCGGTCGTAGCGCTCTCTCAGCAGGTCGGCATAGGTGCCGAGCGAGGCGGTGCGGCAGGTGTAATGCAGTTCGAAATTGCCGCCTTCCGCCGCCAGCTGCGCGGTCTGCGCCATGAACGGGGTGATGCCGATGCCGCCGGCCAGCATCAGATGCTTCCTGGCGCGCAGATCGAGCGAGAACAGGTTGACGGGATAGCTGACCACCATCTCCGTGCCCGGCCTGACCTGCCTGTGCATGAACAGCGAGCCGCCGCGGCCGGCGTCGTCGCGGCGCACCGAGATGGTGTATTCGCGGGTGTCGAGCGGCGAGCCCATCAGCGAATAGGGATTGAGCCTGGTGCGTTCGCCATCGCGCATCTCGACGACGACATGGGCGCCGCCGGAGAAGGTCGGCAAAAGCTCGCCGTCGCGCCGGCGGAAATGAAAGCGCGTCACCAGCTCGTTGACCGGGACGACATCGCTGACGAGGACATCGAGCTTGGTGGTGCCGGTGCTCATCGAAAGACCTCCTCGATCGGAGGAATTTCGCTGCGGTCCTCGGCATTGATGCAGACGCCCTGGAAGGCGGCGAGCCGCCGCGAATAATGATCGCGCACCAGAAGCAGCAGGCCGCAATGCGAACAGGTCGCCGGCTGCGTCGTCACGTTCTCGGTGATGCCCTTGCAGTGGACGCATTGCATGCGGCGCGCCAGCGAGCCGCGATGCTCGGTCTGGATCGAGGTGTGGTCGATGCCGGCTTCGAGCGCCGCCTGCATGGCCTGTCCGATCAGCCCTTCGGTGCCGGCAAGGTAGAGCCTGAGGCCCATATGCGCGTTGGCCAGCGTCTGCTTCAGCCGCGGCAGGGCGCTGGCGAAGGAATGGCCGAGGTAGAACTGCGCCGGCTTCAGGGCTTCGAGCGCATCGGCGTATTTGCCGTCGCGGCCGGGAATGAAGATGATGTGGGCGCCGCCGAAGAAATCCGCCGGTGCCTTGGCGGCCAGATCGGCAATCGCCAGCGCTCCTTCTGCATCCGCTATGAAAAGATGATGCTTGCCAGGCTGCGGAGACAGGGTCCCATAGACCGGACGGCTGATGATGCTTTTCGCTGCCATACCCGCAGTATGCCTCAGCCTTTCGCCGTGCGCTTGGTCTTCTTCGGATCATCGAAAGGAAGCGGCTCGGCGATTGCGCTGATGGCGCCGCTCTTGTTGCGGATCTCGAGCCTGGTGCCCTGCACCGCGCAGTCGACCTCGAGCCGGGCGATGCCCATCGATTTTTTGACAAGCGGCGAATACATGGCGCAGGTCACCACGCCGACCTTTTTGCCGTCGCGATAGACCGGTGCGCCCTCGTCGGCCGGCTCCTTGCCTTCGAGCAGCACGCCGAAGATCTTGAAGCGCTCCTTGCCCTTGAGGCGATAGTGCTCCTCGGCACCGCGAAAGCCTGTCTTGCCGGGGCTGACGGTGAAGTCGAGACCAAGCTCCCACAGCGTGTCGCCCGGGCCTTCGTTCTCAAACGGGTATTTCTGCGAATTGTCGTAGGGGTAAAACAGCAGGTAGCTCTCGACGCGCAGCATGTCGAGCGTGGTGAAGCGGCACGGGATGATGCCGGCGCTCTTGCCCTCGTCGAGGATCCTGTCCCAGATCGTTCCGGCGTCCTGGCCACGGCAGAAAATCTCGTAGCCGCGTTCGCCGGTATAGCCGGTGCGAGAGATCATCACGGGAAAGCCGAACAGCTGCGTCTGCATGTGGTGGAAATAATTGAGGTCGCGAATGCCGGGCACATGCCTTGCAAGATAATCCACGGCTAGCGGCCCCTGCAGCGAAAGGTCGTGCAGATTGTCATCGAAGCGCAGCGACACGTCACGACCGACCGAAGCGCGTTGCAGCTCTTCATGGCCGGTGCCCGAGCCATGCACGACCATCCAGGAATTCGGGCCGGTGCGGTAGAGGATGCAGTCGTCGGTGAACTTGCCGGCCTCGTTGAGCATGCAGGCATAGGCCGACTTGCCGGGATAGATCTTTTCGACGTCGCGCGTCGTCGCCAGATCGATCAGGTGCGAGGCGTGCGGCCCGGTGATGTGGACCTTCTTCAAGCCGGAGACGTCCATCAGGCCGGCCTTGGTGCGGATGGCGATATACTCTTCGTCGGCGTCCTTGTCGTAGGTCCAGGCGGTACCCATGCCGCTCCAGTCCTCGAGCTTCGAGCCGAGCGCGCGATGGCGGTCCGCAAGCGTCGAAAATCTCCAGGATGCCGTCATCCGCTGTCCTCCGTTCGAAAGAAACCTTTTTGCTTTCCCCTGCTCCCTGCACACAGGCGGGAGCGTTGCCTTGAATATTGACCGCAAACGCAGGGAGCCTGCAATACCCGTAAGCAAATAATTTCATTGTCAGGCAAATCCGACGAGCCCAAACAAACGGTTAACGTCGCGTAAAATCGTCTTGACAATTCCAGAATTCGGCCGGATTTTATGAAAAAAATTTCACTCTCTTGAAAGAGGGCAATGACCGGCCAATCCGGACCGGCGTTGAAAAAGGGGAAAGCCGATGTCCGACCTGCAACAGCGCGTGGAAGCGTTGTACCGTTCCGACGTGCGTGGATCCATGCTCCTGATCGTCTGCCTGTGGGCGACGATCCTCTTTGTCCTGTTCATGACATGGCCATACGTCCCCGACGCCGGCATCAAGCTCGTCGTCGCGGTCGCCGCCGCCGCCGTGCTGATCTTCAACACGGCCGCGATCCTGGCGATGGTCAACCACTACAAGGAAGACAAGGACTTCATCTACGGCCTCGACATCAAGAACGCCGACGCCTACCGCAACCGCAAGTCCTGAGGGGGAGACGCATGGCCCGCTATACACCGCCCGAACAGAGCAAGGCCGGACAGGTTTTCGATATCGCCGTCGTCGTGGTCGCGATTTTCGTCGCGCTGTGGCTGCCGCTGAAACTAGGGCTGGCAGGGGCGGCAAAATCCATCGACGCGCTTGACGCCAAGACGTGGGAAGCGCTCGGACAAAACCCGACCATGGCCTCGATCTGGGAAAAGCTCGGCTACACGCCGGAAACCGCGCACGACATCATCCAGAACCGGTTCCACTACATCATCGACTGGCCGACGCTGATCATCATGGCGGCTGTGCTGATCGGCTATTTCATCTTTCTGTTCCGCGCATCGGACCGCGAATACCGCGACGTCATCGACGAAAAGTTCGGCGACAAATAGATAGGGAAGCATCGTCATGTGGGTGGCACTCTCTTACGCATGCTGGGGCATCTCGATCGTGCTCGCGCTGTGGATGCTCTACGACTGGTTCAAGATCGACACGACCTATTCCGAAGAGATGCTGACCTCGTCCAGGGAAGGCGAACTTGAAGCCGTGTCCGAAAAACACCGGATCTGAGTGGGGAATTGAACGATGACGATCACGGCTGAACCAGCGGTGCAAGTGCAAGGCGACAGGGTTTCACTGCTCAGGGTGCTCGGCCCCGCCCATGTCTGGGCGCTCGGTGTCGGCATCGTTCTGGTCGGCGAATTCACCGGCTGGAATTTCGCGGCGGACAAGGGCGGCGCGCTGGCGGCGCTGATCGTCTGCTGGATCGTCGGGCTGCTCTACACGTCGGTCGCGATGATCGATTCCGAAGTTACCTCGACGGTTGCCGCCGCCGGCGGCCAATATGCCCAGGCCAAGCACATTGTCGGGCCGCTGATGGCCTTCAACGTCGCGCTGTTCCTGGTCTTTGCCTACACCATGCTCGAAGTGTCGGACGCGATCCTGCTCGGCGACACGATCGTCGCCAAGGCTGGCGTCGAGGGCATCAACCACAATTCCTTCATCGCCGCGACCATCGTCGTGCTGGCATGGCTCAACTATCGCGGCGTGCTGATGACGCTCAACGTCAACTTCGTCATCACCGCCATCGCCTATGTCTCGATCGTCATCCTGTTCTTCTCGGTCAGCCCGTGGACGCAAGGCGCCGTGCTCAAGCTCAACGAGTTGGTGACCCCGGGCAACGCCCTGCCCTATGGCTGGATCGGCGTCATCGCCGCCTTCCAGTTCGGCATCTGGTATTATCTCGGCATCGAGGGCACCACGCAGGCGGCCGAGGAAGTGCGCTCGCCGGCGCGCTCGCTGCCCTACGGCACGATGGCCGGCATGATCACGCTTCTGATCGCCGCCGCCATGACCTGGTATGTCTGCGCCTCTCTGATGCCCTGGGAATATCTCGGCATCACCTACTATCCGCTGTGGGACGCAGGCAAACTGACCGGCAGTGCGCTGCTGGAAA
Organism: Mesorhizobium sp. M0408; assembly: GCF_040321495.1. Taxonomy (NCBI): domain Bacteria; kingdom Pseudomonadati; phylum Pseudomonadota; class Alphaproteobacteria; order Hyphomicrobiales; family Phyllobacteriaceae; genus Mesorhizobium; species Mesorhizobium sp. M0408. The sequence continues at coordinate 74,822 of NZ_JAMYRO010000030.1, forward strand.
ACCTGTTGTTCATCGCGACGCTGCTTGCCGCGCTCGCCTCCGCCAATGGCTGCATCAACGACGCCGCGCGCGCCTGGTTTTCGCTCGGCCGCGACCGCTATCTGCCGACCTGGTTCTCGGCGGTGCATCCGAAATACCGCACGCCCTATCGCTCGATCCTGTTTCTGCTGCCGATCGCGCTCGCCTTCGCCTTCATCGCCGACCTCAACCAAGCGATCACCTTCTCGATCCTGTCGGGCGTGCTGCAATACACCTTCATGAGCATCAACATCATCATGTTCAGGAAAAAGTGGCCGCTCGGCTCGATCCGCCGCGGCTACACCCATCCGTTCCATCCGCTGCCGGCGATCGTCTTGTTCTGCCTTTGCGTCGTCACTTTCTTTGCGATCTTCCTCGGCTTTGGTTCGCAGCTGATCGCCATGGTCGCTTTCTACTTCCTGATCTCGCTGTGGTTCCACTTCTACCGCTACAAATTCGTGCGCCGTGGTGCCCAGTTCACCATGCCGTGGCCGAAGCCGCAGGGCTACTGACAGGAGTAAAGGAGGCTCACCCCAAAACGCAGCGCAATCGCATATGGGAAAGTGGGCGGGGCGCCCGCGCCGGAAGACCAAGAGGGGGGGGGGGAGGGGGGGGGGAGACAGAAGCCACCCACG
>NZ_JAMYRO010000031.1:0-72757 GCF_040321495.1 Mesorhizobium sp. M0408
TGCTCCACCCCCCCGGCGCCCCCCACCGTCAAATGGGGGGGTGGGGGCGTTACCTGAAACCCCCCCCGGGGCCCCCGTAGCGGGGGCCCGCGGTCAAGACCAACCGCCAGACGATGCGCGGCTACGGCGCCTGAGGAAGAGACCATGATCATCCGCAAGCAAGACCGTCGCCTTCGTGTCGGTGTGCTCGGCTGCGGGCCAATCGCGCAATTTGCCCATCTGGAATCCTGCGTGAAAGCCCGGAATGCCGACCTCTACGCGATCTGCGATGCCGCTCCCGACCTGCTGGCGCGCATGGGCGCGACCTATGAGCCCGAAAAAATGTATGGCGACTACGATGAGATGCTCGCCGACCCTGAACTGGAAGCGGTGATCGTTGCGACCTCGGACGCCTATCACGTTGCGATGTCGATCAAGGCGCTCGAGGCCGGCAAGCACGTGCTGTGCGAGAAGCCGATCGGCGTCTCGGTCGAGGAAGGTGAGACGCTCGCCGATGCGGTTAAGCGCTCCGGCAAGGTGCTGCAGGTCGGACATATGAAGCGCTTCGACCCGGCACTGGAAGCGGCGCGCGATTTCGTCCGCGACGAGATGGGGGAAATCCTGGCGCTGAAGGCCTGGTATTGCGATTCCACGCATCGCTACACCAACACCGATGCGGTGCAGCCGCTGCCCGTCACCAGCAAGCTGGCAAAGAAGCCGGCCGGCAATCCGAAGGCCGACCTCAGGCAGTATTTCATGCTCGCGCACGGCTCCCACCTTGTCGATACCGCACGCTTCCTGTGCGGCGAGATTGTCGCGGTGCGCGCCCGCCTCAATGAGCGTTTCGGCGCCTATTGCTGGTTCGTCGAAACTGAATTCGCCAATGGCGCGCTCGGCCATCTCGACCTCACCGTCGCCGTCCGCATGGACTGGCACGAAGGCTTTCAACTCTATGGCGAGAACGGCTCCGTGATCGCAAAGACCTTCAATCCCTGGTATTTCCGAGCGAGCGAGGTCGACATCTTTCACGAGAAGGATGCGACGGCGCGAAAGCCGCTTGGCGCCGACGGCCATTTCTTCAGGCGGCAACTCGAAGGCCTCGCCAACACGGTCCTCGACGGCGCGCCGCTGCGCGGCGCCGATGTCGAGGACGGCCTCGCCTCGATCCGCGCCATGGTGGCGATCGCCCGCTCGGTGGAGAGCGGGCTGCGCGTCGAGATCGCTGCCGTCACGGGAGCGGTCTGATGCAGGTCGGGGTGTTCGCCAGGACCTTCCCGGGCAGCGAGCCGGCCGGCGTGCTGGCGGCGGTGCGCGACGCGGGATTTGCCGTCACCCAGTTCAATCTTGCCTGCGCCGGCCTGCCGTCGATGCCGGATGCGGTACCTGACGGTGCCATCAGCGCCATCGCGGCAGCATCCGGTGCCTCCGGCGTCGCCCTGGTGGCGCTGTCGGGCACCTACAATATGGCCCATTCGGACAAAGCGGTGCGCGACGACGGCATGCGCCGGCTTGGCGTGGTCATCAAGGCCGCGGCGTCCCTTGCTGTTCCGCTCGTCACCCTGTGCACGGGAACGCGCAACGCGGACGATCAATGGGCGTATCACCCCGACAACGCCGACCGTGAGGCATGGGACGACATGGCAGGCGAGATCGAAAAGGCGCTTCAACTCGCCGAGCGTCATGGCGTCGATCTCGGCATCGAGCCCGAACAGGCCAACATCGTAACCTCGGCGCAGGATGCGATGCGCCTCATCGCCGAGATGGGCTCGAAGCGGTTGCGCGTCGTGCTCGATCCGGCCAACCTGTTCGAACAGGCGAGCCCCGAGGAAGCAAGCGCCATCGTGGCCGCCGCCGTCGAACGCACTGCCGGCCACGTCGCCATGGCGCATGCCAAGGACCGCTTCGCCGACGGGCGCTTTGCCACCGCCGGCAGGGGCGTCGTCGATTTCCCGGATTTCGTCGCCAGGCTGAAGTCATCAGGCTTTGACGGGCCGCTGGTCACGCATGGCCTCTCGGCCGAAGAGGCACCAGGGGTTGCTCGCTTCCTGATGGGGCTGACCTGATGGCGCGCCTGGCCGCTCTGCTTCGCGACGACGCCACGCTTCGGATTTCTGATAATGGCAACGGGCTTGCCGTCGTCTTCCAGCATGGGCTGGGCGGCGGCGAGGCGCAAATCGCCCAGGCTTTCCCGGCCGGTGCCGACTTGCGGCGCATCACGCTGGAATGCCGCGGGCACGGCGCCTCCGGACTGGGCAGCCGCCGTCCGTTTTCCCTGAGCATGTTCGCGGACGATGTTGTTGCCGCCGCCGATCAAGCCGGTCTCGACCGTTTCGTCGCCGGCGGCGTTTCCATGGGCGCCGCCATTGCCTTGCGCCTTGCCTGTCGCCACCCGGACCGCATCGCGGGTCTGCTGCTTGTACGCCCGGCCTGGATTTTCGACAGCGCGCCGGTGAACCTGCGGCCGATCGCCGAGGTCGCCGGCCTCATCCTCGACCACGGCCCCGACAAGGCCAGGACGATCTTCGCGCAATCGGAAACCGCCGAGCGCCTGCAGCGCCACGCGCCCGACAATCTCGCCTCATTATTCGGCTATTTCGACCGGCCGGACGCCGCGCCATTCGCGCAGGTCCTCGCCGACATCGCCGCCGACGGACCGGGCGTTTCTGAAAGCAACGCCGCTGCCCTTGGCGTCCCCACGCTGGTCATCGGCAACGCCATGGATGCGGTGCATCCGCTGCCGGCTGCGCGCACGCTTGCCACGGCGATCCCCGGCGCAACCTTTGCGGAAATCTCTCCCAAGGCGCTCGACAGCGTCAGGCATTTCGCCGAGCTGCAGGCTGAGATCACGACCTTCCTTCGCGCTCACTTCAACATCCGGAGCCTTGTCCCGTTATGACGACCAAATCCCTGTCCGGCCCCGCTGCCATCGCCGCCCTTCCGCGCAACCGGCTGCTCGGCGAGTTTTCGCTGTGGTCGGCCGACCTCGCCAATATGGAGCGCGACCTGAAGCGCATAGATCCGTTTGTCGACCTCCACCACATCGACGTCGCGGACGCCCGCTTCACCCCCGGCTTCCTGTTCTTTCCGGACCTGGTGGCGCGGATTGCCATGCTGACGGCAAAGCCGATCCATGTGCATTTGATGGTTGAAGCGGAGATCGTCGAGGAGCAGACGCGCCAATTCATCGAGGCCGGCGCCGATCTTGTCAGCGTCCATGCGGAAAACGGCGAGGCCGGCCTACGCGCCGTGCGGCTGGCGCGTGAGCTCGGCGTCGAGGCCGGGGTGGTGCTGAGACTGGAAACGCCGGTGGCCGCGGTCAAACCTTTCCTGTCGCAAGTGGCTTTCGTGACGCTTCTCGGCACATCCATCGGCGTCAAGGGCCAGAGCCTGTCCGACCAGGCCGGCCCGCGCCTGATCGAGGCACGGGCGCTGATGCGAAAAGCAGGTCGAGAGAACGAAATCATCTTGGCTGCCGATGGCGGCATCCGCCACGAAACGGTGCCCCGCCTGCGCGCCGCCGGCGCCGAAACCGTGGTGCTCGGATCGCTGGCATTCGGCGACCCCGACCTTGCGCAGCGCATGGCCTGGCTGCATGGGCTGGAGATTGCCGCCTGATGACAAAGGTTGCGCTTGCCTTCGATCTCGGCGGAACGGAGCTGCGCGGCGCGCTGGTCGAGAGCGGCGGCCACGTGATCGCCCATGTTTCGGCCCCGACGATGGCGATCGCGGGATCGGAAGCGGTGATCGGCCAGATCATCGCGCTGGCCGGGGACCTTCTGACACAGCACCCACAGGCCAAGGTTGCCGGCATCGGCGTCGGCGCACCGGGGCCGCTCGACCCCAAGGCCGGGATCGTGATCGCACCGCCGACACTGGCTGGCTGGCACGATGTGCCCTTGATCGACATTCTCGGCAAGTATTTCGGTCTGCCGGTGCGGCTGGAGAACGACGCCAATGCCGCAGCACTCGGCGAATGGCGCTTCGGCGCCGGGCGTGGCACCGGGTCGATGGTGTTCGTCACCGTGTCGACTGGCATTGGCGGTGGCGTCGTTGCCGAGGGTCACGTCTATCATGGCCGGCGCGGGCTGGCGGCCGAGATCGGCCACATGACCATCACCGGCGAAGGAGACCGCTGCTTCTGCGGCGCCGTCGGCTGCTTCGAGGCGGTCGCCTCCGGAACCGCGCTCGGGCGGCGCGCCACGGCGCTGACGGCGCCGGGCGACGGCTCGCTGCTGCGGCGCCTTTCGGCCGACGGCGACATCTCGGCCAGGCACGTGGTCGATGCCGCGCGTGCAGGCGACGGGCGCGCGCGCACACTCATCGAGGCGGAGGCGAATTGGCTGGGCATCGGCTTCACCAATCTGCTTCATCTCTATTCGCCGGACCTGATCGTAATGGGTGGCGGTCTCGCCAACGGTTTCGACCTCTTGGCTCCAAGCATCAGGGCGGTCGTCGAGCAGCGGGCGATGCCCGCCTACCGGGACGTACCCATCGTGCCGGCGCAACTCGGCAATCAGGCCGGACTGATCGGCGCCGCCAGCCTGATCCTGTGGGAAGGCGAACCAGGCGCGCCGCTGGCGATGGCGCAAGATGACGAAAACAACAACGACACGACCAAACGTGCCGGTGCCCGGGAGGCAAGCCATGGCTGAGCTCAAGCTGAGCGGCGTGCGCAAATCCTACAGATCCGTCGAGGTCATTAGTCCACGACCAGGCGACTCTGCTCGACTACACCGCTGGAGGTGCGCGCCATCGCAATGGGCGCATACAAGCCTTCTGGTAGTCGCGGCGAGACTGCGAACTGCCCAGCGGCGGCATGACCGTTCGAAGCAGGGCTCGGCCAGCGTCGCCCGTGCGGAGGCGTCATTAATTTTGCTGACAGATTGCCGATCTACATTGGTCGGCGGTGCCTGGCGGGCGGCTCGACTGTTGGTTGGGGACAAGGATTTCGACGTGGTTCGCGCTGGCTGCGATCGGCGCCGAGGTTACCTAAGGCGATGTGCCGGCGGCCGAAGCCGCATCCACCTTCTCGAGCTCGAGCTTCGGTGAGAGAAGTGACCGGGAGGAAACTCTTGGCTGCTACGGTCCTACCAGCACGTAAATCCCCCATCGACGGGTACGACGGCTCCGGTCATCAAACTGGCCGCGTCGGAAGCGAGGAACAGGACAGCGCTGGCGACTTCGTGCGCCTGGCCCATGCGGCCCATTGGCGTGTCTCGCAACCACGCTTCTATACGCGGCGCGTTTTCCGGAATCGCCAGGACCATCGGCGTTTCGATGTAGGTTGGCGCCACCGCGTTAACCCGCACGCCATGAGGCGCCCATTCGGCGGCGATCGAGCGGGTCATGTGATGCACGGCCGCCTTGGAGACATTGTAAGGTGTTTGCGGCTGCGGCCGGTTGCAGATCGTGCCCGACATGGAACCCAGATTGACGATTGAGCCGCGGCCGGCCGCGATCATGTGGCGGCCGAAAGCGCGCGAGCACCAGAAGACGCCGTTGATGTTGACGTTCATCATCCACAGCCAGAGTTCATCACTGATATCTTCCGACGAAATGCCGCTGCTGCCGACGCCGGCATTGTTGACGAGAATCGAAGCCGGCGTGCCACGAGTGGCGAGCGTGTCAGCAATCTCGCTCATCCTTGTTGACGAAGTGACGTCACCGAGCATCAGCTCGGCCGAGTAGCCTTTCGCAGTCAGTGCATCCCTGCCAGCACTGCCGATCTGCTCGTCGGGCTCTATGATGACCACATGCGCTCCGGACTCGCCCAACGCTTCGGCACATGCGAGGCCAATACCTCTGCCTCCGCCGGTCACCACGGCGACCTCGTTGTCCACCCTGAAGCGCGCTTGGTACATGGCCTACCTCCCCGAATTTCGATGCCGAGACGCTACGTCTCAAATGTCGAAGTTGGTCGGCAGAATGACGATATCGCGAATTGTCACCGTTCTCGGCCGGGTCAGCATGAACAGCAGGACTTCGGCAATTTCCTTCGGCTCAAACAGATTTCCGGCCGCCATCGCCCGGTCGAGGTTCTCCTTCGGCCAGTCGGCGACGAGGGGCGTCAGGACCGGTCCGGGGGCGATCGCGCCGACACGGATGCCGTGCTTCGCCACCTGTCGCCTCAGCGCATGGACGAACGCTTGAACTGCGTGCTTGGAAGCGGTGTAGATCGGCTCCCATGGTATTGCGGTATGGCCGGCAACGGAACTGGTGACGACAATGTCTCCCGTGCCCCGCTCGATCATGTGCGGCAGGACCGCATGGACCGTTCGGAATACGGCATTGACGTTCAGCTTCAGCATCCCGTCAAAGGCGTCCGGATCACCATCAATGAAATCGCCGCCGATATAGGCGCCGGCATTGGCATGGAAGGCGTCGAGGTGACCGACCTTGTCCAGAATGCCGGGCATCATGCCTGCCACGCTTTCCGGATTGGTGAGATCCACCCTCAAAGGAATCGCGTTCTCGCCGAGATCAGCAGCCAGGCTGCGCAGTTTCTCATCCGCATAGTCGATCAGGACCACCCGCGCGCCAGCATCGAGACAACCACGGACACAAGCAAGGCCGATACCCGATGCCGCGCCCGTGATTGCAATGACCTTTCCAGAGAGTTGTTCGCTCATCTTCGTCCTCCAGCCGTCGGGTTGCTTTCGGTGTTGAGTGCCTCGCCCGTGCAGGCGAAGCGGTACTCGTCCAGGCTGCGCTGGATCGAGGCGATCAGTAACGAGGTAGGCTCGAGCGGTTTGCCTGCAAACGCCTCGAATGCGGGCAGATGCTGGCGAAACAGCGTGAGCGGCACCGTCTTGCCGTGCAGGGCCGCGGTCAGGCTCGCGACCGCTGCTTCCGCCTCCGGCTGGTTCCAGTAATACCGGATGCGGTCCGAGAACGAGTAGTGGCGCTGGATGCGCTGTTCGGCTTCCGAGCTGTGATAGTGGCCCTGCCAATTGCCGGGTTTGGCCAGCATCAATCGCTCCATGGCCTGATAGAGTGGACGGGCTCCGTATTCAGGCAAAAGATCGGTCGCGATAAGGTCCAGCGCGTAGAGCGCCTCACGCAGGACGAAGGTCAATTCCGGCCCCACTTTCAGGATCGGGAAGCCGTCCTCGACCAATTGGCGCAAATATGTTCGTCCCTGGTAGTCGGTTGAATGCGCCTCGTAGACCAGGCCAGGCTCCTGCTCGAGCAGCCGCGTCAGCCCGCGTGCCCTGGCGGAATCGTAAAGGACCACATTCTCATTGCCGAACTCCACACCGGGCTGGACCACCAGTGCGATGACGCGTGAGAACGCATCGGCCAAGCCTTGCTTCAGGAACAGGTCGCGATGAACATCGATCGTGTGCGTCGCCGCCGCTACGCTGGTCGGCTCAATGTCGCTGATTGCATGGTTGGCGCCGCCGGGCGTCGGCACCTCGGTGCCGATGATGTAGACCGGGGCCTCATCTCCTGCGGCGCGCGCCGCGCGCTCTGCCGCCAAGGCCAGCCGCGCTGCACGCTCCGCCGTTCTGGCGTCGTCGAGCGCGGCAGGCTCGCCGGCGCATCCCATCGAAGCATCGAGGTGGATCTTTCGAAAGCCGGCGGACACGTACGCCGTGACCATCTCTTCTGCCTTCGCCATCGCTGCGCCGGCATGTTCCCCGCGCCACGGATTTGGCCCAACGTGATCCCCACCGAAGATGATCCTTTCCATCGGAAGCTTTTCTTCTGCCGATATGTGCTGGACGAGACGAACAAAATCGCTGGGCAGCATTCCGGTGTAGCCACCGAACTGGTTGACCTGGTTGCAGGTTGCTTCGATCACAAGCATGTCGGAGAAGCGTGCAGCATTGCGCGCTGCTGCCCGAATGACCAATGGATGCGCTGAGCAGACAGACGTGACGCCTATCGGCGAACCATTGCGCCGCGCCGCCGCCAGGCTTTTGAGGAGACCGGTCATCGAGCGTTTCTCGGGGTCACGGCGATGAATTCGTCAAGCTGCCGACGCGAGGCGGCACCTTCCATCGGACCTTGAATAGTAACGTTGCGGGCTCCCGCGGCATTGGCATACTCTAGGGCTTTGAACACAGGCATGCCGAGACGGCGGCAAGCGACGTAAGCGCCGCCGAAACAGTCGCCAGCGCCCGTCGGATCAATTTCCGCAACCCTGAACGCCGAGCAATCAATTCGCGAGCCGTCAGCACCGAAGAATGTTGATCCGTGTTCGCCGCGTTTAAGCGCAATCTCTGTCACACTGCGCCCAAAGAGCGCGATGACCGCGGCAGATTCACCATCAACTCCAGCTGCCATGAACAATTCGTCGCCGGAGGGCAGGATAAGGTCGGCGACATCGACGAGCTTGGCGAAGCGCTCCTGCGTCTGCCCGAGCCCGAGCAATTCCTTGCGCAAGTTCGGGTCAAGTGAAACGGAGCCGCCGCGCCGCTTGATGACGCCGATGGCATGATCCATCGTCTCCCAGATACCCGGGATGGCAAAAGCGCTACCCATGACGTGGAGGTGTCCAGCCCGCTCGAAGAGCGCCTTCGCTTCAACCGTCAGGCTCACCAGGGCCGCCGCCGATTTTCCGATGTTGAAGACAAAGTCGCGCGAGCCGTCATTGCGATAGCGAACAAACGCGCTTCCGGTCGGATAATCCTGGCTGACCGAGATGGCCGATACGTCCACGCCGTCAGACCGGAGCCGCTCGATGTTGATGCGGCCGAAATCGTCATCGCCGACCGAGGCGACAATTGCCGCCGACCCGCCGATCTTGGCGCATTGATCGATGAAAATCGCCGGCGCGCCGCTGGGAAAGGGGCCGATAAGCTCTATCGGCTCGAGAAAGCCGTCGCCGCGACTTTTAGCCATGATCTCCACCAGGATCTCGCCGATGACCACCGTCGGCCCTAGTGCGTCGGGTGCGAGCTTGGTCTGACTTAAAATCGCATCTGCGGGCATCATACAACTCGGCTAGCGCACATCTTTTGACTGGAGCACGCGCCTGGAGGTTGCGGCCGCTCGCTCCACAGCGAACGACAACCCGAGACGGCCACGATGGGAATGCGGGATGCTCCTCCAGAGGCTACATTAATTATGTTTGTCGCTTTATGCAACATATTAATCAATCGAGACGGACACGCCACAATGGCGTTCTAAATCGCGATCAGACGGGTAGCCCGAGCAGCAGCATCGGTTCGGCAGTGCCGAACCTGGACATTAGTCTTCGTCTTCCTCTGCCCCTTCGAGTTCCGCCGTACCGTCGGCGAAACGCTGGCTTTGCAGAGACAAGTATCGCTGATGTAACATGCAGGCCGCACCGAAGGCGGAACCGACAGTTCCTTCATCATTCATTGTGATCGATGGGAACGGGAAACTGGATTCCTGTATGGCATGGATGTGTGCAGCGACCCTGGCAGCCATCAAGGGATAGAGTGCGGCGACCGAACCGCCTAGCACGATCTTGTCGGCGTCGATGATTCGGCAAGTCTGCACCAGGCCTATTGCCAAAGCCCTTGCCCAGTCCTCGGCTGTTGAGACGGCGCTGGGCAACCGGTTTTGGACATCGGAAAGGAAGTTGCCGAATGTCGGATCACTGAGGGCGGAGGTCTTGCGATAATCGGCCATAATGTTTTCAAGGCCGATTAGTTGTTCGAGATTGCGGCGCGGGCCTGGCGCGTCGCTGATAATCAAGTGCCCAATCTCCCCCGCCAGCCCGTTGGCGCCGCGAAAAAGGCTGCCGTCAACGATAATGCCGCCGCCGACACCGCTCTCCATAACGAGAAAAAGCGTGACGCCGGAATGCACCTCGCTGCGCCCGTAAGTCGCGCCGATCGCGAATGCGTTGGCATCGTTCTCGGCAAGGACCGGAACACGAATCGGCAGGGCGTCTCTCACCAGCTTTGCAAGGTGAACATTTCGCCAGCCGAGAAGCGGCGCAAAGTGGACGAAGCCATTCTTATCCATTTGCGCCGGGGTTGATACGCCAACGCCTTCACATCGCTCCAGTTTTGACACAGGAATAGATTGGAGAGCCAGCCTCACGGCGCGGTCGACCGCGGCCTCTACGTTGATCGACGGACCATCAAACGGTTCCACATTCGTCGAAACGATATTGGTTCCAAGATCGATCTCTACCGTACTGATATGCTCGACACCGATCTCGACCCCAAGGAAGAAAATAGCATCCGGCACAAGCTCCAGCATGATGCCGGGACGGCCGGCTCGGGCACAGCCCGCTTGTTCAGGCAGATCCTCAATTGCTTCGCGCACCAGACCGTCAGCCGTCAGGCTCGCGATGATATGCCCCGACGAAGAGCGGTTAAGCCGTAACTTGCGCGCGAGTTCGGCTCGAGTGAGACGTCCAAATTGATGAAGGGCTCTTAGAGCCGCCACTTCATTGTTTTGTCGAATCCTGCGATTTGAACTGGCGGTCAGCGCCGGGTCATTCACTTAGGTCTCTCCAGGTTACCTGCGGTCCGCAAGCCGAACGCAACCACAACGCGCTCACTTGGTACACGCCGCGCAGGCGTGCAGCAACTGGCGCGATCTTATTGAACGCGCATCCCCCGAAGCTTCTGTCTCACGGATCCGAGGCTGCCGATGAACAGCGAAAAAACCGCAGCACTACAGCGCTGAAGACCGCGGAGCAGGGCGCCTTAGGCAGAGGGTCCGCACTGCCGCATAATCAGATTATCCTCGACTTATGGACGGGCATTCGTCGTTCGCCGACGAACCGCCTCTTGCATTTTCAGGTCGATGAAGGCCTTGGCGTGCTTTGCCAACGGCATGTTCTCGGTCCAGGTATCGCGCCATATGGCGCATGCGAGGGACAGACCCTCATCGACCACGGCGCTGGAGAACGATTCAAAGGTGATGTCGCGGTTATAGCCGATGTCTAGCAGCGCGTCGAAGATGCGATCGAAATCGATCACTCCATCGCCGAGGTAGCCGCGATTGCTTTCGCCGATGTGAAAATAGCCGATCTTGTCGCCGGCCAGACGAATGGCCGCCGCTGGATTGGCCTCTTCGATGTTCATATGAAACGTGTCGAGATGGAGCGTGACGTGATCGGAGCCGGTCGCCTTGATGAAGTCGAGGCCCTGAGCCGCCGTGTTCAAGAGATTCGTCTCGAACCGGTTGACGACCTCCAGGACCAGATCGACGCCGGCCTTCTTTGCTGCGTCAGCCGTCTTGGCAATGGCTGCAATGCTGTTCTTGCGGCCGCGATCACTCGGCATTGTCGAGTATTTCGTATGCGCGGAATAGAGAATGCCCCCGAGCTTGGTGCCGCCGATGTCCCGCACCGCCGCGACTGCATTCGCGAGTAATTCCTCACCTGCCTTCACGACAGCGCCGTCCTCGCTCGACACATCGGCGCCCAAGGGCAGGCCCATGGTGAGGGCGATTTCGAGATCTAACGACTGAGCCTTCTTGGCGAGGCGATGGATGTCGAACTTTTCGGGTTGAAGATACGCAAACTCGATCAGCCGGTAACCGCACGCAGCCGAATTCTCCATCGCTTCTTCAAGCATGGCCTGAGTGCCACCGCCGGTCCATACGAACGAATGAATGCCCAATCTGCGCATCGGCTGTTTCCTCCTGGGTACTGGCGACTCTATAAATGTTGACAATGACAACAAAAATGCCCCCATCGTGACAAATGTCAAGGTCCTCGACGGCGCAACCAATGCTTGTGCGCGCGGCAACTCCTAACCGGATTGAGCATCATTCACGCAAATATGCAGAGGATAATACGCGGAATCCCGGGGCCGTTGCCTCGGCGGGTTTTTTGGCTTGACAGAATTCCCGTACCGTTTAATTTGTGGCCAAGAACAACATATAACGCTGCCAACCAGCGAAACGTGGAGGAGGAAATTAACTTGCCCTGATCCAATTTCTCCGCTCTTCGCGACAGATGGGCTGATAGCGCTCTTCTGTGCTCGTTCGCATGAATATGGCCAACTCGGTCCGTGAGTTGAGACCAAGCCGGCAATTCGAAACAGCAGAAAATGTTGCCTCCCAAGGCCGGCACCTGAGGGGAGTTTTCTGCTCGGGTGCGGGCACGAAAAGCGATGAATCTTCATAGGGCCAGTGCCCGTGCGTTGGCGTCTTAAATTTGGATCAAGCCGGGAGGCGCCACCGGGCCGATTGGAGGAAATCGCGGAGGCGGGGCCCCCACAATGCCTTTGATGGCCAGGAGGTTTCCGGTCTGGCGAGAAGGAACATTGCCATGACTGCGAAATGACGGACTGACATTCAAGATTCTTTGGAGGAGTGAAAGATGAGACATGAACTCGGAATAGGCCTTGCCGCATTGGCAGTGGGGCTAACGACCAGCGTGATGCCTGCCATGACGTATCAAAGGTTACAATGAGCACATCATATTTTGACATAAAGATATGTTTATGTCACGGTGTATGATCTTGGAAGCCGAGGCTCACCGTGGTGCATTCTGAATCCTCCTTGGATTCCCTTTTCGGACCCGTTGTCGCCAAGGCGGATGGATCGGAGATTCGTTCTGCCTTGGAATCGGCCGCGCGCGAACGAATCCTCATCCTCGACGGCGCGATGGGCACGCAGATCCAGGGGCATGGCTTCAACGAGGAACAGTTCCGCGGCGACAAGTTCGTCGGCTGCGCCTGCCATCAACAGGGCAACAACGACCTGCTGATCCTGACGCAGCCGAAAGCGATCGAGGAAATCCACTACCAGTACGCGATTGCCGGCGCCGACATCATCGAGACCAACACCTTCTCCTCCACGTCGATCGCCCAGGCCGATTACGGCATGGAGGATGCGGTCTATGACCTGAACCGGGACGGTGCCCGTCTGGTGCGGCGGGCGTGCATTCGCGCCCAACAGGAAGACGGCAAGCGACGCTTCGTCGCCGGCGCGCTGGGACCGACCAACCGCACCGCCTCGATGTCGCCGGACGTCAACAACCCCGGCTATCGCGCCGTCAACTTCGACGATCTGCGCATCGCCTATGGCGAGCAGTTGCGCGGCCTGATCGACGGCGGCGCCGACATCATCCTGATCGAGACGATCTTCGACACGCTGAACGCCAAGGCGGCGATCTTCGCCTGCAACGAGATCTTCCTCGAAAAGGGCGTGCATCTTCCGGTCATGATCTCAGGCACGATCACTGACCTGTCGGGCCGCACGCTGTCGGGCCAGACACCGACGGCCTTCTGGCATTCGATCCGCCACGCCAGTCCGTTCACGGTCGGCCTCAACTGCGCGCTCGGCGCCAACGCCATGCGCGCACATGTCGCCGAGATTTCCGGCGTCGCCAACACCTTCACCTGTGCCTATCCCAATGCCGGCCTGCCCAACGAGTTCGGCCGCTACGACGAGAGCCCGGAATTCATGGCGGCGCAGATCGAGGGTTTTGCGCGCGAGGGACTGGTCAATGTCGTCGGCGGCTGCTGCGGCTCGACGCCGGATCACATCCGCGCCATCGCAGCGGCAGTGAGGAAATATCCGCCGCGCGCCATTCCGGAGATCGAGCGCAAAATGCGCCTGTCAGGTCTGGAACCCTTCACGCTCACCAAGGAAATTCCGTTCGTCAATGTCGGCGAGCGCACCAACGTCACCGGCTCGGCGAAATTCAGGAAACTGATCACCGCCGGCGACTACCCTGCCGCCCTCGACATCGCGCGCGATCAGGTCTCCAACGGTGCCCAGATCATCGACATCAACATGGACGAGGGCCTGATCGATTCGAAGAAGGCGATGGTCGAGTATTTCAACCTGATCGCCGCCGAGCCGGATATCGCCCGCGTGCCGGTGATGATCGACAGTTCGAAATGGGAGATCATCGAGGCTGGCTTGAAATGCGTGCAGGGCAAGCCGCTGGTCAATTCCATCTCGATGAAGGAAGGCGAGGAAGCTTTTCTCCACCATGCGAAACTCGTCCGCGCGTATGGCGCGGCGGTCGTCGTCATGGCGTTCGACGAGGAAGGCCAGGCGGACACGCAGGCGCGAAAAGTCGCCATCTGCACCCGCGCTTACAAGCTCCTGACCGAGCAGGCCGGCTTCCCGCCGGAAGACATCGTTTTCGACCCGAACATCTTCGCCATCGCCACCGGCATCGACGAGCACAACAATTACGGGGTCGACTTCATCGAGGCGACGCGGGAAATCATCCAGACCCTACCTCACGTCCACATTTCGGGTGGCGTCTCGAACCTGTCCTTCTCGTTTCGCGGCAACGAACCGGTGCGCGAGGCCATGCATGCCGTGTTCCTCTACCACGCCATCCAGGCCGGCATGGACATGGGCATCGTCAATGCCGGCCAACTTGCAGTCTACGAATCGATCGATCCGGAACTGCGCGAAGCCTGCGAGGACGTCGTCAACAACCGCCAGCCGGCGGGCGGCGGCAGCGCCACCGAGCGGATGCTGGAACTTGCCGAGCGCTTCAAGGGAACCGCCGGCAAGGAGGCCAAGGAACGCGATCTCGCCTGGCGGGAGTGGACTGTCGACAAGCGCATTTCGCATGCGCTGGTCAATGGCATCACCGAGTTCATCGACGCCGATACCGACGAGGCGCGGCTTGCCGCCGAGCGGCCGCTCCATGTCATCGAGGGCCCGCTGATGGCCGGCATGAACGTCGTCGGCGACCTGTTCGGTGCCGGAAAGATGTTCCTCCCGCAAGTGGTCAAGTCCGCGCGCGTGATGAAACAGGCGGTCGCCGGGCTGCTGCCGCACATGGAAGCCGAGAAGCTGGCCAACGCCGCCAACGGCATCGACACCGGCGAACGCCAGACCGCCGGAAAAATCCTGATGGCGACGGTCAAGGGCGACGTCCATGACATCGGCAAGAACATCGTCGGCGTCGTGCTCGCCTGCAACAACTACGAGATCATCGATCTAGGCGTCATGGTGCCAGCGACTAAGATTCTGCGGACGGCGCGCGAGCAAAACGTCGACATCATCGGCCTCTCCGGCCTGATCACGCCGTCGCTCGACGAGATGGCGCATGTCGCCTCCGAAATGGAGCGCGAAGGTTTCGACATTCCGTTGCTGATTGGCGGGGCGACGACCAGCCGCGTTCACACGGCGGTCAAGATCCACCCGCGCTATGAGCGCGGCCAGACGGTCTACGTCACAGATGCCAGCCGCGCCGTTGGCGTCGTCTCGTCATTGCTGTCCCACCAGGCAAAGGGCGACTATGTCGATATGGTACGCGCCGAGTACCGCAAGGTGGCGGACGCGCATGCGCGTAGTGAAGCCGACAAGCTGCGCCTTCCGCTCGCCAGGGCAAGGGCAAACGCCCACAAGATCGACTGGTCGGGCTATGTCCCGCAAAACCCCTCCTTCCTTGGGCTGAAGGTTTTCGAGACCTGGGACCTCGCCGAACTCGCCCGCTACATCGACTGGACGCCGTTCTTCCAGACCTGGGAGATGAGGGGGCGCTATCCGAAGATTCTCGAAGACGAGGCACAGGGGCCGGCGGCGCGCCAGCTGTTCGAGGATGCACAAGCGGTGCTGAAGCAGATCATCGCGGAACAATGGTTCGCACCGAAGGGCGTGATCGGCTTCTGGCCGGCCAATGCCGTCGGCGACGACATCAGGCTTTTCACCGACGACACGCGTTCGCAAGAGCTGGCGACCTTCTTCACGCTGCGCCAGCAACTGACCAAGCGCGACGGCAAGGCCAACGTCGCCCTGTCGGATTTCGTCGCGCCGCTCGAAAGTGGCAAGGCGGATTATCTCGGCGGCTTCATCGTGACCGCCGGCATCGAGGAAGTGGCGATCGCCGAGCGCTTCGAGCGGGCCAATGACGATTATTCCTCGATAATGGTGAAGGCGCTCGCCGACCGCTTCGCCGAAGCCTTCGCCGAGCGGCTGCACGAGCGTGTCCGAAAAGAGTTGTGGGGCTATGCGCCGGACGAGAACCTGGCCCCGGAGGATCTGATCGGCGAACCCTATTGCGGCATCAGGCCGGCGCCCGGCTATCCGGCGCAGCCCGACCATACCGAGAAGGCGACGCTGTTCAGGCTGCTCGACGGCGAACGCAACGCAGGGGTCACCTTGACCGAAAGCTATGCCATGTGGCCCGGCTCGTCGGTCTCCGGCATCTATCTCGCCCATCCGGAAAGCTATTATTTCGGGGTGGCCAAGATCGAGCGCGATCAGGTGGAGGACTATGCACGGCGCAAAGACATGTCAATTTCGGAGGTCGAGCAGTGGCTCGGGCCCATCCTGAATTACATCCCAGTGCAGGTCGCTGAGGCCGCTGAATAGATTGTCGGCGTACCAGCTTCAAAGTGGAATTCGTCCTGTATTCAAGCCTTGCCGGGCGCGCCAATGAAATCAATGTTTTTGGCGCATCCTCCGGGCCCACCATTGTCGTTATTTATCAATGACTTAGCATCATATTTTGGTTTGGTTGGCCAAGTCAATATTGGCGAACCACGGTGTATCGCGTTGATTTTATTGATTTATGGTAGGCTCCCGAGGACTGCCGATCGATTTGCTGCGCGAGCGTGGCGCATTCGTGCAGTCTTCCAGTCAACGGACGAACTTATGCAAATCCCTGCTCACACATCTGAACTTGGCTCGCACTTTCCGACCGTTGAGACTCACAACAACTGCGACCCTTCGGAGCCCGCTGTCGGCTTATTTTACCCCATTCCCTACACGCGCCATAGATAGGTCCATCCCAAAGCTGGCTCGATTGGCGGGCCGCGCCTCACGCCAGACGATCTATTAGGCTGCGCACGGCCTTCAGACCCACAAGGACGACAAAGGCGCTGCCGCAAGCTCGTCGCCGAAGGGCACGAGATCGGAAATTCAAGCGTGCATGCCGCCCACTGGCAACAAATGATGTGGTCGGACGTTTGGGCACAAGCGGTGTCGGGCACCTGAAGGCGCACTAGCCAGGCGGAAGGTATTCCGAGGCCGGCGGACCTGAAGATTTCCCGCTTCTTAGCCGTCCAGGCGATTTGACACTGTATCGCCAAGGGAGAAGAAAATGGCTGAAGGTCATTCCAAATTAGACGGGCCGGATCTGGTCCAGGGCGTCGCGTTCGCCGATCTTCCCGATGGCGGCAAGTTCGTCGGCCATTGTGGCAGCGAGCAGGTACTGCTGGTGCGCCGCGGGGCTGAGGTCTTCGCCATCGGGGCGGCATGTACACATTACGGTGGGCCGCTCGTCGACGGTCTTGTGGTGGGGGATACTGTCCGGTGTCCGTGGCATCACGCGTGCTTCGATTTGCGCACTGGCGAGGCCTTGCATGCCCCCGCCTTCAATCCAATCGCATGCTGGTCGGTGGAACTACGCGATGAACGGATATTTGTGGGCGAGAAGCGCAAGCGGACGGCACCGAAGCAGCGCGATAGAGGCTCCGGCCAGGTTCCCGAGAATATCGTCATTGTCGGCGGCGGCGCGGCCGGTTTCGCAGCGGCCGAAAAACTGCGGCGCGAACACTATCATGGCAGCATCGTCATGCTCAGCAACGACGAAGCGCCACCCGTTGATCGGCCCAATCTTTCCAAAGATTACCTCGCCGGCAAAGCACCGGAGGATTGGATCCCGCTCCGCCGGGAGAGCTTCTACTCAAAGAACGATATCGATCTGCATCTCAATGCGGACGTCGTCAGCATCGATGCACGTTCTGGCGAGGTTGTACTCGCTGATGGCGCCCGGACCCCCTATGACAGGCTGCTGCTTGCGACCGGAGCCGAACCGGTCCGCCTCACTATCCCCGGCGCCGACCAGCCACAGGTTCACACGCTGCGCTCGCTCGCAGATTGCAAGGCGATCATCGAGCGAGCCACGACTGCGCGCCGCGCCGTCGTGCTTGGCGCCAGTTTCATTGGCCTGGAAGTTGCCGCGGCCCTGCGCTTGCGCGACATCGAAGTTCATGTCGTGGCACCGGAGAGACGGCCCATGGAGCGGGTCCTTGGTCCGCAAATGGGCGACTTCATCCGCGCCCTCCATGAGCAGAATGGTGTCTTATTCCGTCTCGAAGATACCGCGAGCAGCATCGACGGCACCAACGTGAAACTAAGTAGTGGCAATACGTTGACGGCAGATTTCGTCGTCGTCGGCATCGGCGTGCGACCGCGGACTGGGCTTGCCGAGAAGGCAGGGCTGACCGTTGACGACGGGGTCGTCGTGAACGCGTTTCTGGAGACGAGCGCGCCAGGGATCTTCGCCGCCGGTGACATTGCGCGGTGGCCCGATCCTCACACTGGCGAGAACATTCGGGTCGAGCATTGGGTGGTAGCAGAGAGGCAGGGGCAAACCGCAGCACTCAACATACTCGGCCATCGCGAGAAATTCGTCGCCGTGCCGTTCTTTTGGAGCCAGCATTACGATATTCCCATCAACTATGTCGGTCATGCCGGACAATGGGACGAGATCGCGGTCGATGGAGACATCATTGCCAAAGATTGCCTGCTGCGCTTCAAGCGCAAAGGGCGCACGCTGGCTGTCGCTTCGATCTCCCGCGACATCGAAAGTCTAGAGACAGAGGTGGAAATGGAGCGCCAATGACCTAGCGAAGTGCAAGCTGTTATCCGCCTTCCGTGGCGATCAACATCCAATTGCGCTTCCTCGAGGATATCACAGGCGAACGTCCACGCATCGATCACCTTAATGATCTCCTGGGGATCGCCAGCAACGATCGCATCATTGGGCCGAGCGTGTAACGCTGGCCAGGTCGGAAACGAAGCGAACAGCAATCTCAGCGGTATCATCTCCTTGAGAACGTTGACGACCCGTCGCTTCGCTCGTTCCGATGGACGTCAGCCGCAGCATCTCCTACCGACCCCGGCGTTCTGCAATCGCTCGCGACCTAATCCGCGCGCTGCGTTCGCTCGGCTTCGTCACCTCTTCCTCTCTACCTAGGCGGAAATCAGAGTCGCCGCCGCTCCGGGCGGGAGAGTCGCAAGAGACCCTGTTGGCCTCCTCGACGGCAAATCGACGTCGGCATAGCGCGACGAGGGTGCGGGTGGTGGACAGTACGACAGCATCGGACGCTAAATCCGCAAGCGTTCCTTCGCACACCTTGCGCACGATTGTATACGAAAATGAAGAATAATGTTGACAATTTTCCAATCCAGGTTTCCCTTTAAGGCATCCGCGCAGCCGATGAGCAAAACACAAAGCGCGATAACCAGAAGGGGAATGCAGAATGATCAACCGACGCGCGACTCTCAAATCGATGGCGCTTGGCGCCGTCTCGACCCTGGCCATCGCCGCCATGGGTATCCCGTCCGTGCAGGCCCAGAACAAGGAACTGAAGATCGGATTCGTCGGTGTCACAAGCGGCTCCGCCGCCGCCTGGGGCACATCGAATGTGCGTTCAATGCAGACGCGTGCCGCCTGGCTCAACGAAACCGGCGGCGTCAAGATCGGTGACAGCACCTACAACGTCAACATCGTTACCTTCGACGATCAGAAAGACCCAAAGCGCGCCATCGCCGGCATGGAGAAGATGGCTCAGGAGGGCATCCACTATGTGGTCGGCCCGAATGTCGATGACGGTGCCGCCGCCGTGCGTCCGGTCGCCGAGGCCAACGGCATCATTTATTTCCCGTACGCTTTCCCGAAGGCGCTTTATCAGAAGCCTGCCTCGAATGCCGTGCTCGGCATGATCGCCAACTATCAATCGGGCCCGGCGATCTACAAATATCTCAAGGAAAAAAAGGGGGTGAAGACGATCGCCTTCGTTGCCGCCAATGAATCGGATCCGTTGAGCCAGCGCGATGGTGGCGTCGAGGCAGCCAAGGCATTGGGCCTCGAGATTGTCGCCCAGAACGACACCTATCAGAACGACACGCGCGACTTCACGCCGGTGCTCACGCCGATCGTTTCGCTGAAGCCCGACCTGCTGGTGCTATCCGGCGTCGCGCCCGCCAATGCGCCGCTGCTCATCCGCGCCGCCCGTGAGCTCGGTTTCGAGGGCCTGATCTCGACCGAAACGGCGCAGGACGCCAAGGTTCTGGAGGAGGGCGCTGGCGAGTACGCCAACGGCTTCATCTCCGTCGGTGGCGCCTCCACGCCGGAAATCGCCTCCGACACGATGAAGGAATTCGTCGACCGCTACACCAAGATGTTCGGCGAATACAATGACGAGTCCAATACCAAGGTCTATGCGCTCGAATACATCCTCGAAACGCTGAAGGCCAATCCGGCGGCAATCGACAATGTCGAGGAGTTCAAGAAGACCATCGACACCTTCTCGGCTCCCAACCCTTACCTGAAAGGCGACGCCAAGCTGAGCTATGTTGGGACGACCTCTTTCGGCCAGAAGCGTCAGCTCGCGGTGCCGATGGTTGTCAATGAGTACAAGGACGGCGCCTTCCAGACCCTGTTCGTCGGCTCGGTTGATTAGGGTTAGGTTCCTGCGGTTATTTCCTCCCGCGTTGCCGGGGGCCCGGAGCATGTTCCGGGTCTCTCGGAAGATCGAAGGCGTCAATGGAACAGGTCATCGCCAACGGATTCTACCTCGGTGCCCAATATGCACTGATCGCACTGGGGCTCACGCTTATCTTCGCCTTGATGAACGTGCTCAACTTCGCCCATGGGCAGATGTATGTGCTGGGCGGGTTCATCACCTACACAATCTACGGACAACTCGGGCTGCCTTTTGTTGTGGCGCTGCTGGCGTCCGGCGTGACGCTCGCTGTCGTCGGCGCGCTGATGGAGAAATTCCTCTTCCGAACTGTCATCAGGCGAAGTCTACGCGAAGAAAGCACAATGCTGCTCGCGGCGGCAACGGCATTCTTTTTTGACGCGGTCATCCTGCTGTTGTTCGGTGAAAAACAGCGCGGTGTCCCCAAGATCGTCAAGGGCGTGTTCAACGAGGGCGGCATCATCATGCCCTATGACCGTATGGTCGTCGGCGTGCTCGCACTGGTCTTCATCGCGGCCTTTGTCCTCTACATGCAGTACAGCAGGGTCGGGCGAGCCATGCGGGCGCTGGCCCAGGATCGGGTCGCCGCCCAATTGATGGGCGTTCAGGTCGATCGCTATTCGATGATCGGCTTCGCCATGGGCGCCATGCTGGCGGGCATCGTCGGCGGTCTTTTGGTCACCATCACTGGCGTCAATTCCGGCATCGGCGGGCCGATCTCGATCAAGGCCTTCATGATGGTGATGATCGGCGGCGCCGGCGTTGTCGGCGGTGCGATCGCCGGCGGCTTCATCCTTGGCATGATGGAGTCGGTCGGCCTCACCGTGCTGCGCCAATATGGCGACGTCACTTACCTCGTCATCTTCGCCGCGCTGATGGTGTTCCTGTCGATCCGCCCCAACGGGCTGATGGGCAAGCCGTGGGGTTGATGGTGCCATGACGCGTAGCGTGAAAATCGCCCCGGTTGCCGCCTTTCTGGCGATCGTCTTCATCGCCGTGCCGGTTCTGATCTCGGCCAGCGGCCGGATCGACCTCTATTACACGCTCACCTCGGTGGCGTTGCTTAGCATCGCCAGTGCCGGCGTGTGGCTCACTTTCTACATCGGCCGGATCAATATCGGCCAGGGCGCGTATGCGCTGATGGGTGGCTACGTCTCGGCCATACTTGTGGTGACCTATGGCTGGTCGTTCTGGCTGACGCTGCCGGTCGCCGGCCTGTTTTGCGCGGCCGCAAGCGTGCTTATCGGCCTGCCGATCCTGCGCCTACGCGGCGTCTACTTCGCCATGGTGACGCTGGTGCTGACCGAGGTTGCGCGGCTTCTGGCGCTGGCGCTGCCGATCACCAACGGTGCCAAGGGCATGGTCAGCATCCCGCTGCCTGGGGCGCTCACGATTCTGGGCCTCACCATCATCCCGGATTTCGCCACGTTGCATAATTCTCGGCTGGCCTTCTACCTGCTGGCGGTCGCGCTTATGCTGGTCTGTTTCGCGGTGGTGTACCGGCTGGTTCATTCGCGCGTCGGCAAGCTCTGCCAGTCGCTCCAGCAGAACGAAGATCTGGCCTCGTCGATCGGCGTCAATATCGCCTATCTGCGCGTCATAGCCTATGCCGTCTCGTCCTTCTTCGGCGGCGTCGCCGGTGCGATCTTCGCCGCCATCTCGCAGTCGATCTATCCGTCGAGCTTCACGGTCACCGACTCTGTCAACTTCATGCTGAACTGCTTCCTCGGCGGGCTCGGCTACGTATTCGGGCCGATGCTCGGCACGCTGGTGCTTTATTTCGGCTGGGACCTCCTGTTCCAGACTGGCCGGTTCCAGCTTCTGATCTACTCGACCTTGATGATCGTGCTGATGCTGTTTCTGCCCAATGGGCTGCTCAGCCTTGCGGCCACGACCCGGAAGAAGGGTTGAGCCATGGCCGATCTGCTTGAGGTCTCGGCTCTGACGAAACGCTTCGGCGGTCTCGTCGCGGTCAACAACATCTCCTTTTCGGTGCGCGAGAAGGAGATTCTGTCGGTCATCGGTCCCAACGGCGCCGGCAAGTCGACGCTATTCAAGCTGATCTCGTCGTTCCTCAGGCCGACATCGGGCGAAGTGCGCTTAAAGGGCGAGCGCATCTCCGATCTCGCGCCGCACATAGCCGCACGCAAAGGCGTCGTCCGGACGTTTCAGGAAACGACGATCTTCAAAAACATGAGCGTGCGCGACAACGTCATCATCGCTCACCATCTGCGCTCCACCGCGAGCCTGCTTGGCTTCTTCCTCGGTACTGGCACGGCTAAGGCTGACGAGGCAGCCTTTGGCGCATCAGCCGACGAGATTCTGGCGTTGCTTGGCCTGTCGTCGCTCGCCGGCGAAATCGCCCGAAACTTGCCGCACGGTCACTTGCGGGCTCTCGGCATCGCCATCGGCCTCGCCACGAGCCCGTCGATCCTGCTGCTTGACGAGCCCTTCGCCGGGATGAACCACGACGAGACGATGAGAATGGTGGCGATGGTCAGACGGTTGCGCGAGCGCGGCCTCACCATCCTTCTGGTCGAGCACGACATGCCTGCCGTAATGAAGATTTCTGACCGCATCGTCGTCTTGAATTTCGGCCAGAAGATCGCCGAGGGAACGCCAGCGGAAATCCAGAACAATGACAAGGTGATCGAGGCTTATCTCGGCAGCGAAGACGAGGCCATCGGGCTATGAACCAGATCCTGAAATTTGCTGATGTCCAACTCTACTATGATCACGTCTACGCGCTGAAGGGCGTGTCGCTGGAAGTCAATGAGGGCGAGACCGTCGCGTTGGTCGGCGCCAATGGCGCCGGCAAGTCGTCGATCCTTCGCGCCATTACTGGGCTGCGCAAGATCAAGTCCGGCGAGATCCACTACAATGGCCGGCGCATCGACGCCGCCGCCCCCGATGCGATCGTCAAGATGGGCATCGCCATGGTGCCGGAGGGACGCCGTGTCTTCCCTTACATGTCGGTCAAGGACAATCTCCTTATGGGCGCCTTCACCCGATCCGACAAGGCCGAGATCGCTGGCTCGCTGGAAATGGTGCTTGGCCGCTTCCCCCGCCTCAAGGAGCGCTATTCGCAAGCCGCCGGCACGATGAGCGGCGGCGAGCAGCAGATGCTGGTCATCGGCCGCGCGCTGATGGCCAAGCCGCGTCTGCTGCTGCTCGACGAGCCGTCGCTGGGCGTCGCGCCCAAGCTCGTCCAGGACCTTGCCCGCTCGATCGTGGCGATCAATCGCGACGAGAAAGTCAGCGTTCTGCTGGTCGAGCAGAACTCACGCATGGCGCTGCGCATTTCCCAGAGAGCCTATGCGCTGACTACCGGCAGCGTTGCGCTGAGTGGGAACTCCGCTGATTTGCTGACCGACGAACGGGTCAAGCATCTTTATCTCGGCGGCGAGATTTGAGGCTGATCGGCATGCGCATACTCGTCATCAATCCCAACACGACCGCATCGATGACCGCCAAGATCGGCAAGGTCGCGACGAGCGTCGCTTCTGCCGGGACGGAAATCGTTTCGGTGAATCCCGGCGATGGTCCGCCGAGCATCGAAGGCTATTACGACGAAGTCTTCGCTATTCCGGGTATCGTCGCCGAAATGAGCAAGGCGGCCGCTATCGATGCCTATGTCATCGCATGTTTCGACGATACCGGGCTGGACGCGGCACGTTGCGCCGCCGAGGCCCCGGTCATCGGCATCGGCGAGGCCGCCTTCCACCTCGCTAGTCTCGTCGCCGGCAAGTTCAGCGTCGTGACGACGCTCGCCCGCTCCGTCCCCGCGATCGAGCACAACCTGGCGAAATACGGCCTCGCGTCGCGCTGCGCGAAAGTCAGGTCGTCGGAAGTTGCCGTGCTCGATCTCGAACTGCCGGGCTCGGACGCCAGGGCCAGAATCTCGGACGAGATCGCGCGCGCCATCAACGAGGACAGGGCGGAGGCGATCGTTCTTGGCTGCGCAGGCATGGCCGATCTGGCAAGCAGCCTATCGGAGGAACACGGCGTTCCCGTACTCGACGGTGTCGCCTGCGCGGTCACCTTGGCAGAGAGCCTTTTCAGAGTCGGTCTGAGGACATCGAAGATTGGTGGCTACGCTGCTCCCCGCGGCAAACGGTTTTCGGGCATCTATGAATCGCTGTCTCCGGCGGGCGCTGCGGCAGCTATACCGCCGACCCAGAACGCGCCTGGCCCCACAAATTGAGATACTGTGTCCCGGGATTGACCGCCACGTAAGCGATACTAGATTGCATCGACCGTTGAGCTGTTTGGGATGAATCAGGCAGTATCGTGCCTGCGCGTTGAGAAGCATGTTGACAGTGCTCAGAGAAGAAGACCGCGACGAAAAACCGGCAGCCCGCTGGTCGCCGATTTACTATGGTCTGAGAGATGCCATCGTCAGCCACCGTCTCGCCCCTGGCACCAAGCTGCCGGAAGATGAGCTGGCGTCGATCTATTCGGTGAGCCGAACCGTCATTCGTGCCGCCCTGCAAGCTCTGGCTCATGACCGGTTGGCGCGGCTGGAGCCAAACCGCGGCGCCTTCGTGGCCCAGCCATCGACGGTGGAAGCGCGAGAGGTATTCGAGGCACGAGCGCTGATTGAACCAAAGGTGGCTTGGCTTGCCGCGAAGGCAGCAGTGCCATCCGACATTGCGCAGTTGCGGCAGCATCTCGAGAGGGAGCATGAAGCACTTCACGCCGGCCGGGACAGTGAGGCGATCATGCTGTCGGCACGTTTCCACGTAGGCGTCGCCGAAATCGCTGCACATTCGGTGTTCACCAAATTCGTTCGCGACCTTGTCTCTCATTCTTCTCTCATCATCGCACTCTACTGGAAACGGCGCGACGCGACCTGTGAGAAACACGCCCATCACGCTCTGGTCGATGCAATCGAAGCAGGGCGTAGTTCCCAAGCGGCCGACCTGATGACCAGCCATCTGGTCGACCTCCTGTCGGGGCTCGACCTCACAGACAAAATAGAAAAGTCAGACAACCTCTCGGATTTGCTTCGTCCGTAGAACAGGAGAGGACACAGCACTGCTGTACCCGAACAGCGCCAATTGCCGGCGCTGCCCGGATTATGGCCTCACGAGTTTTCGGCGCTTGATGCAGTGGGAGTGACGCCCAAGGAAACGGATCGAAAGAAGCGGGATTGGCAAGCGCGCTCCGCGCTAGCATAGTCCAGGCTCGTGAGATGGCGGTAGTTCAGGTCGCCGACCAAGTCCAGTGCCCAGATGTATTCCGCCCCCAATTGCTTCATTGACTAAGCTTGGGAAGAGGGCACTTCAATGAAGGGAAAGGTTCGGTCCCTGCGCAGGCTTACCTCGATGTGACGCGATTACTCCAATTGAAGAGGCTAAATGACTGAAGTGGTGGACTTTTTTGCGGACAGAATGACCGAGAGTTAGCGGGCAGGATCGAAGCGGATCGTAGCGTAGGGAAACATCGGATGCCGGCGCGCAGCATCGTGTCATGGCGTAGAAAAGGCGGGGCTCGCCGGGCTGAACGAAACCGCGAACTTATGTGTTGCAGATTGCCCTCAAAGCTACGCCAGAGCCCTCCGTCAGGATGCGGAAGCGTGATCGCGACCGCGCCGAGCGGATCCGGCTTGCCGGTGGTCCAAAGCCGACATTGAGGGAACGCGCCGTCTCGCTCGCTCTTGAGAACGGCGAAGTCCGGACAAAAGACCTGACCGACATCGGCGTTCCTCGCTGCTACCTCGCCCGCATGTGCAAGGAAAGCTTGCTCGTGAAGGTGGGCTATGGGAGCTACCGTGTGGCAGTTCCCAAACAGGGCCTCAAGCTAGTCCGCCATGCAGCTTAATTCGGGCTGCCGCATCTGCTATGTCGTTGACGATCGCTGCGCGCGCCTCGGCGCTGTCGCGCTTATCAAGTGCTGCAAGAAGCTTCTCATGATGCCTCACCGGGCGGCCGCGGAATACTGGCGCGCGCTGTGCCATTTGGTGCTGACGAAGCGGTTGTGACATGTTCGGCAGCCCGCGGGATAGGGCCGCGATGTTCGACTGTCTGGCTGTCGCGGTACCATACGGAACGATACGGGAAGATTTCCGACTTTGGCCCACGAAAAAGCCAATGAAATCAACAATCTTGGTCCATCCTCCGGGCCCACCATATTATTACATATCAATATGTTACGCTTAATTCTTCGGGTGAGCGCTGTCGGGTAAATCCGTGACTTTTAGCGAAATGATTTTGGGCCCGTTCGTCGATTTTCTCCGTCTCGTTGATGGCACCCGTCACAGGTAGCTCAACACTCCCGGCTTCAAAAGACCCTTCAGCGATGCGTACGGCAATCGGCGGCAACGACGTGCAATTAGGCGGGTTCTGAACTCGGCCGTAGTCTCAAAATGCCCTTGTGCGGAGCAAAGTGTGGATCCATCCGCTTGCAGGTTCATGACCCTTCGCCAATCGCCGCTCCAGTCGCGAGCGGAATACCGGCACCAATTGCACCGGCCGCGGCGGTCCGTAGACCGCGGCTGCGGCCCGGTCATCCGCTGGCCGGGTAGTATCGCGTCTCCTGGAAGCTCCGATCTCCATTTGCCCGATGGCGCTCCCGATTGTGAAATCGGATGCAAGTGAAAAAAACTACCGGGCAATCAAAGCAGACATTTCTGGACTGTTTGTCGACCGCGGCGGAGTTTGGCGCGACGCTTGAACTTCAGCCGGGACCGAAATGGCTTTACCGTCCGATCCAGATCACGACGCCCGCGAAACGCTTCGACTGATCGGCCCCGATCCGCAGAACTGGGTGCCGGACCGGGAGGGCATCGACCACAATGTCTTTATCGTCGGCGGCGGGCAGACGGGTGCGACCTTCGCCTTCGCGCTGAGGCGTGCCGGCATCGGCAGGGTCACCGTCGTCGATGCCGCGCCCGATGAGAGCAAGGCCGGTATCTGGCTGACCCATGCGCGGATGAACCGGCTGCGGACGCCGAAAGGTCTGCCGGGACCGGAACTCGGTCTGCCGGGCCTGAGCTTCCAGTCCTGGTACGAGGCCCACCACGGTGCGGAAGCCTATGCTGGCTTCGATCGCATCGCGCGGACGGATTGGGCGAACTACCTGAAATGGTATCGCGACTTTCTCGGCATCGGCATCCGCTATGGCACGCGACTCGTTCGCATAGAGCCGGCTGACGGGCATTTTCGCCTCCACCTCGAAGTGGAAGGCAGGCCATCGGTCGAAACCGCGCGCAAGATCATTTTGGCCAATGGATTCGGCGGCAGCGGCGGTGCGGTGATACCGGATGTGCTCGCCACTCTGCCGCCTGGCTTCGTTGCGCACAGCTCGGCGGCAATCGATTTCGCTTCTCTCAAGGGCAAGGTAATCGCTGTCGTCGGATCGGCGGCTTCGGCATTCGACGCGGCCGCGACGGCCCTTGAAGCCGGCGCGAAATCGGTGCGTCTGTTCGCCAGACGCACCAGCATCGCCAGCGTGCCGATCAACCGCGTGCGCGGCTATCCCGGCGCCTATGACAATTATCCGCTGCTGCCCGTTGCGGTGCGCTGGCGCCAGGCGCTGCGCTTCCGCGAGGCCGGTTCGACGCCACCGCTCGATGCGGTGGAGCGGGCGGTGCGGCACCAGAATTTTCATCTGCATCTCGGTGCCCCCTGGACAAATGCGG
This sequence comes from Mesorhizobium sp. M0408, assembly GCF_040321495.1. Taxonomy (NCBI): domain Bacteria; kingdom Pseudomonadati; phylum Pseudomonadota; class Alphaproteobacteria; order Hyphomicrobiales; family Phyllobacteriaceae; genus Mesorhizobium; species Mesorhizobium sp. M0408. The sequence continues at coordinate 27,973 of NZ_JAMYRO010000031.1, forward strand.
ATGTCGAAGACGGCAAGGTCGTCACCGAGATCGCCGGCGAAACATTTGCCTTCGACTTCATCATCGCCGGTACCGGGTATTTTGCCGACCCGACCCGCAAGCCGGAACTTGCCGATTTCGCCACCGCCATCCGGCTATGGCGCGACCAGTACGCGCCGTCGGAAGCAGAGCGGGATGAGTTTTTCGGCGCCCATCCTTATCTCGGCCTCGGCCATGAATTTCTCGAGAAGGCGCCGGGGGAGGCGCCATTCCTGAGGAATATCCATGTCTTCAATCCCGGCGGCTTTGTCAGTTTCGGCCTGCCGATCGGCGATGTGCCGTCGATCAGGCGCGATGTGCCGGCTGTGGTCGCGCGCATCAGCCGCGATCTCTTCCTCGCCGATCTCGACAGCCATGAGAGTCGCATAACCGGGAGCCATCCGGCCGAGTTCGGCGAAGACGCCTATGCCGCTTCCGTCTGGCGGCCGGCGCGGACCATCGCGGCGGAATAGACGCATTTCCATGGACAAACGCCGATGACCTTCAGCCCTGACCTTTCCGACCCGTTCGTCGCCACGGCGGTCGAACTGCGCGATATCTTCGATCGGGATGCCGTGGCGCGCGACAAGGCCGGCGGGCGGCCGGTCGAGCAAATCCGTCTGCTGAAGGAAAGCGGCCTGCCGTCGGCGCAGATTCCCAAGCGCTATGGCGGCAAGGGCGCACCCTGGCTGTCGGTGCTGCGCGTCGTGCGCGAATTCGCCCGCACCGACGGCTCGCTCGCCCATCTCTACGGCTACCATCATCTGCCGCTCAACGGCGTGCTGTTTCGCGGGACCGAGGCGCAGAAGGACCGACTGCTGAAACGCTCGGCAAGGGAGAACTGGGTCTGGGGCAATTCCGGCAACGCCATGTCGAAGACGTCGACGGCCAGGCGCAACGGCACGGGCTGGATCCTGAGCGGCTTTCGGCCCTTTTCTTCCGGTTCGCACATCGCTGACTATATCCAGGTCGCCTGGGAGGACGGTCAGGACCGGCTGGCAGCCGCAATCCCGGCTGACCGTGAGGGCATCGTCATTGAGGACGACTGGGACGGCGTCGGACAGCGCCAGACGGGTTCCGGCAAGGTCACCTTCAAGGACGTGCATGTCGGTGATGACGAACTGATTGGCTCGCCCGCGGTGCCGCTGACGCCATTCCAGACGCTGACGTCACTGTTCCAGCAGGCGGTCCTGCTCAACCTGTTCGTCGGCAGCGCGCAAGGAGCGCTGAGCGAAGGCCGCGACTATACGGTCTCGCAATCGCGCCCCTGGGTCTATTCCGGCTATGAGAAACATACCGACGATCCGTTCGTGCAACGCAAATATGGCGACCTCTATATCCGCACGCTCGCCGCGGCCGAACTGGCCGATATAGCGGCATGCAGCCTCGATGCCGCCTATGGCCAGGGCGAGGCGTTGACCCTGGAGCAGCGCGGGCAGACGGCGATCGATCTCGCCACCGCCAATGTCTACGCTGGACAAATCGGCCTCGATGCGTCGAGCGAGGTTTTCGAGGTGATGGGCGCCCGCTCAGCCACCAAGGCCAACGGCTACGACAGGTTCTGGCGCAACGTGCGCACGCACACGCTGCACAATCCGGCCGAATACAAGGAGCGCACGATCGGCACCTGGTTGCTCACCGGGGAATTCCCGGTCGGCGGATTGTATCGCTGAGGAGGCGCGGAACATGGCCAGCCGCAAGGACAAGCTCAAGCTTGGAGCCTTTCTTCTCTTCACCGGCCACCATGTCGCAGCCTGGCGCCACCCGGAGGCAGGAGAAGGGACCAGCCTCAACGACTATGTCGAGCTGGCCCGGCTGGCGGAAGCAGCCAAGTTCGACACGATCTTCTTCGCCGACGGCGTGGCGGCGCGGCTGAAGGATCTGGAGGCCGCCAGCCGCAAGGCGCATAGCGGCGTCTATCCGTTCGAGCCGATCACGCTGCTGTCGGCACTGTCGGCTGTGACCAGGAACATCGGCCTCATCGCCACGGCGTCGACCAGTTTTTCCGATCCCTACAATCTGGCCCGCCAGTTCGCGTCGCTCGACCATCTGAGCGGCGGGCGGGCCGGCTGGAATCTGGTCACTTCGTCCGATCCGGAGGCAGCGTTCAATTTCGGTCACGAGACGCATATCCAGCATGGCGAGCGCTACGACCGCGCCGAGGAATTCGCCGATGTCGTGCTCGGCCTGTGGGATAGCTGGGAAGATGACGCCTTCCCGCGCGACAGAGCAATCGGGCGCTATTTCGACAAGGACAAACTGCATGTGCTGAACCACAAGGGCCAGCACTTCAAGGTGCGTGGTCCGCTGAACACGCCGCGAACGCCGCAAGGTCATCCGGTCGTGGTCCAGGCCGGGGCGTCGGGTCCGGGCAAAGAGCTGGCGGCTCGTACCGCGGAAGCGATTTTCGCCGCGCAGATCACGCTCGACGAAGCCACCGCCTTCTATGCCGACGTCAAGGGCAGGCTCGGCAAATATGGCCGCTCGGAGGATGACCTGAAAGTCCTGCCAGGCATTTTCCCGGTCGTCGGCCGCACCGAAGCCGAGGCGCGGGAGAAGTTCGAACAGCTGCAGGATCTCATCCAGCCGGAAGTCGGCCTCGGTCTGGTCTCGGCGCTGGCCGGCGGCTTCGACCTCAGCGCCTATCCGCTCGACGGGCCGGTGCCGGATTTGCCGGAGACCAATGCCGGCAAGAGCCGGCAGGCTCTGGTGATCGATCTGGCGCGACGCGAGAATCTGACGATCCGGCAGCTCTATCTGCGCATCGCCGGCGCCCGCGGCCACTGGCAAGTGGTCGGCACGCCGCAACAGATCGCCGACATCATGGAAGAGCGGTTCGAGAATTACGGTGCCGACGGCTTCAACATCATGGCGCCGATCATGCCCGGCGGCCTGAAGGATTTCATCGAGCTGGTGGTGCCGGAACTGCGCCGCCGTGGCCTGTTCCGCGATGAGTATGAGGGCAGCACCTTGCGCGACAATCTCGGCCTGAAGCGGCCGGCAAACCGCTTTTCGCGGCATGCCGCGGCGGCTGCGGAGTAGGCCGGCAATGGAGCGCGACACGCTCTTTCTCATCCAGCCGGGTTTCGCCGACCCAAAGCAGCCGGGCCAGACGTTCGTCTGCCCCTATTGCAACCAGGTTGAGGGATTGCTCGCAGCCTTTCCCGATCTCGCCGCCAGACTCGACGTTGAGCGCGTGCCGTTTTCGAGGCCGAGAGGCAAGGTGATCGATGCGCTCGGCGAACGGCACCAGTCGCTGCCGGTGCTGATCATCGGCAGCGATCCGCCCGCCGGCCTGCCGACGGCCAAAGGCAAGGTCTTCGTCGACGATACTAGGCGTATTCTCGCACTGCTTGCCGAGCGCCACGGCTTCCCTCATCTGCATGAGTGAGACGATGACCTTCGATCCCGATACGTCCAATCCATGGATCGCCAAGGCGGTCGAGCTGCGCGACATCTTTGCCCGCGATGCGGTCGAGCGCGACCAGCTTGGCGGCAGACCCGTCGAACAGATACGGATGCTCAAGCAAAGCGGCCTGCTCACCATCGTCATTCCCAAGGAATTCGGCGGCGCCGGCGAACCCTATTCGACAGCGCTGAAGATCGGGCGCGAGTTCGCCAAGGTCGACGGCTCGATCGGCCATATTTACGGTTACCATTTCAGCGCACTGATCGCCGCCAGGCTCAATTCGGACGAACCGCGCTCAGCCGATCTGCTGCGGCGTTCGGCTGCCGGCGACTGGTTCTGGGGCAACACCGGCAACAGTTTTTCCAAAACGCTGTTCGGCCGCAAAGATGGCGAGTGGACGATCGTCAACGGCTTCAAACCCTTCGCCTCCGGCTCGCATGTCGCCGACTATCTTTCGACCTCGTGGGAAGACGAGGTCAGCGGCGAGAGGAAATTCGCGGCGATCCCCGCGAACCGCGAAGGCATCACCGTTCTCGACGACTGGGACGGCATCGGCCAGACGCAGACCGGCAGCGGCAAGGTCGCTTACAAGGACGTCAGGATCCACGACAGCGAGTTGGTGCGCGGTTGGGTCGACGCGTCGTTGCCAATCCGCACCATCGGCCCGCTGCAGCAGCAGAGCGTGTTGCTCAATGTCTTTGTCGGCACGGCCCAGGGCGCGCTGCTGGCGGCGCGAGATTATACGCTCAACAGTTCGCGGCCGTGGATGTATTCCGGCGTCGAGCGCCATATCGACGATCCATGGATCAAGCGGCAGTATGGCGAGCTCTGGGTCAAGACGCGGGCGGCGACGGTGCTGGCCGATCGCGCGGCGGCGGCGATCGATCATGCGATCGCGCGCGGCAAGGCGCTGACCGAGCAAGAACGCGGTGAGGCGGCGGTTGCCGTCGCCGCGGCCAATGTGCTGGCAGGCGATGTCGCGCTCGAAGTCACGACCGAGATATTCGAGGTGATGGGTGCCCGCTCCGCAGTGCGCAAATACGGCTTCGACCGCTTCTGGCGCAACGCACGCATTCACACCTTGCACAACCCTGCCGAATACAAGACCCGCACAGTCGGCACCTGGTATCTGACCGGCGCTTATCCCGAGCCCGGCGTCTTTCGATGAGCGGCCGGCAGCTCCATCTCAACGTCAACGTCCTGCATGCCGGCTTCTCGCCGGCGGCATGGCGGATGGACGGCGTCGACCCCTATGCCGCCTTCACCGTCGACCACTATGTACAGGTGGCGAAGATCGCAGAGCGCGCAAAGCTCGACGCCGTATTCCTTGCCGACCAGGCGGCGATATCGGACCGCATTGACTATCGTCCGATCACGTCGCTGGAGCCGACCATCGTGCTGGCGACGGTAGCCGCCGCAACCGAGCGCATCGGCCTGATCGCCACGGTATCGACCAGCTTCAACGAGCCCTACAATATCGCCAGGCGCTTCGCGACGCTCGACCATGTCAGCGGCGGACGCATCGGCTGGAACATCGTCACCACGGCCGATCCCGCCTCGGCCCGCAATTTCGGCCTCAACGGTGCCATCGATCATGGCCGGCGCTACGAGCGGGCGGCGGAATTCGCTGACATCGTCAAGGCATTGTGGGACAGCTGGGAGGACGATGCCTTCATCGGTGATGTCGCCAGCGGGCGCTTCGTCGATGCCACCAAGGTTCACGCCATCGACCACAAGGGCGCACATTTCTCGGTGCACGGGCCGCACAATGTGCCGCGTTCGCCGCAAGGGCATCCGGTGGTCGTCCAGGCCGGCGGGTCCGATGACGGCAAGGACCTCGCCGCCCGCCACGCCGAAGCCGTGTTTTCCGCATCGCAATCTTTCGAGGAAGCGCTCGGCTATGCGCGGGAACTTAAGGCGCGTGCCGTCGCCTATGGCCGCACCGGCGGCGTGCCGCTCAACCTCGCCGGCCTAGCCACCATCATCGGCAGCACAGAGGCGGAAGCGGAGCGGCGGCAAGAAGAGCTGTGGGATCGCATTCCGCTCGACTACAGCCTTGGGCGGCTGTCCGGCGTGCTCGGCATCGACCGCGAGCGGCTGAAGCTCGACGAGAAGCTGCCAGAAGGGATTCAACTGCCCCCCAATGGCGGCCACACCTTCTTCAAGGCCACGCTCGCGCTCGCGCGCAGCAACGATTTCACCGTTCGCCAGCTGATCCGGGCGCTGAACGGCAGCACCGGCCACCGCACCATCGTCGGCACGCCCGAGCAGATCGCCGACGACATCGAAAGATGGTTTGTCGCCGGCGCCGCCGACGGTTTCAACCTGATGCCGGACGTCCTGCCGACCGGACTGGAGGTCTTTGTCGACACGGTGGTGCCGATCCTACGCCGGCGTGGCCTGTTCCGCAGCGAATATGAAGCGCGCACGCTGCGCGACCACCTCGGCCTTATCAGGCCCGAAAGCCGCTTTGCACCGCAGCCGCGCAAGGCGCCAGGGCTGCAAGGGGCAGCCTTTTGAATGATCATCAAAATGCAGCTGAGCGGAAGGTCCTGCCATTGACCTGCATGCCCGACAAAAATACAGGCCCGAGAATGAGCGCTGATACCGAGTTTCTTTGGTACATCCCGAACCAGGTCGATCCCGGTCATCGCGGCGAGCCGGCCGTCGAGGACCACAACAGCCTGGAGACGCTGACCAGCCACGCGAAGGCGCTTGAGGAACACGGTTGGAAGGGCGCGCTGATCGGTACCGGCTGGGGGCGGCCCGACACGTTCACCGTCGCCGCCTCGCTCGCCGCGCGGACCACCTCCTTCGAACCGCTCATCGCGATCCGCCCGGGTTACTGGCGGCCGGCGCACTTCGCATCCGCGGTCGCCACGCTCGACCAGCTGATCGCCGGGCGCGTGCGTATCAACATAGTGTCGGGCAAGGACAACCTCGCTGCGTATGGCGACAGCGAAGGCGAGCAGAACCATCGCTATGCCCGCACCGGAGAGTTCATGCGGCTGGTCCGCAGACTTTGGACCGAAGAGAACGTGACCTTTGCGGGCGAGCACTTCCAGGTCACCGGGTCTACCGTCATGCCCCGCATTCCTGTGCGTGGCGATCGTCGCCATCCGAAGCTCTATTTCGGCGGCGCGTCGGAGGCGGCCGAGCGGGTGTCGGCCAGCGAGGCGGATGTCCAGCTCTTCTGGGGCGAGCCGCTCGACGGCGTCCGGGAGCGGATCGAGCGGCTCAAAGCCTTGAGCAGCGAACTCGACCGAGACCTCCCGCCTCTGGAATTCGGGTTGCGGGTCACCACGCTGGTCCGCGACACCACTGGCCAGGCCTGGGCGGACGCCGAGGCGAAGGTCGAGGAGATGGCCAAGGGCCAAGGCGCCGGCTGGAACGATCACGGTCGGGCGGTAGCGGTGGGCCAGCAGCGTCTGCTTGATCTGCACGCGCGTGGCGAGGTGCTGGACGACAACCTCTATACTGCGCCGGGCAAATATGGCGGCGGCGGTGCCGGTACCACCTGGCTGGTCGGCTCGGCCGCCGACGTCGCCCACTCGCTCGGCAGGTACGGGGATCTGGGCATCACGCATTTCGTGCTCTCGGACACGCCGTACCTTTCCGAGATCAAGCGGCAAGGCGATCAGTTGCTTCCGCTATTGCGCAATGGGGCCTAAGCCGCGCTTCTTGAACCGGCAAGGGCCGGCGAGGGAAGCCAGATTGCCAAGTAGGGAAGACGATGTCACAGCCGGCCGCCTTCAGCATCCGCCCTTCCGACGCCGACCTGCGTGGTGAAGCGGCGCTGCGGCGGCGTTACCGGGCGCCGCAACATACGCACACCGGAAACTGGAACGAAGCCCTCGAGGCGATCCTTTCGCATCGCTCGGTCCGCAACTATCTCGCCAGGCCTCTGCCCGAAGGAATGCTCGAACTGATCATCGCGGCCGCCCAGTCGGCACCGACCTCGTCCAATCTCCAGGCGTGGAGTGTCGTCGTCGTCGAGGATCCGGCGCGCAAGGCGCGGCTTGCCGGACTGGCGGCGATCAATCGCCATATCGAGCAGGCGCCACTGCTGCTGGTCTGGCTGGCCGACCTGTCGCGGCTGCGCGCCATAGCCGAGGCAAACGGCCGGGAGGGCGAGGGGCTCGACTATCAGGAGAGTTTTCTGCTGGCCGTGATCGACGCCGCACTTGCCGCGCAGAATGCCGTGGTGGCGATCGATGCGCTCGGGCTCGGCTCCTGCTACATCGGCGCCATGCGCAATCATCCGCAGGAGGTGGCACGCGAACTCGGTCTGCCGCCGGAAACCGTGGCGGTGTTCGGCCTGACCGTCGGCTATCCCGATCTCCTGGCTGCGACTGACATCAAGCCCAGACTGCCGCAGGCTGTGGTGCTGCACCGCGAGCGCTATCGATCAGAGCCCGATCCGGACGATCTTGCAGCCTACAACCAGAGGCTTCGTTTATTCCAGCAGGAGCAGGCGATGCCTGTGGTGGACTGGACAGAGTTGCTTTCGAACCGCATCGGCAGCAAAGCAGCGCTGAAAGGCCGTGATCGCCTGGGCGAAGTGCTGAAGGCCCTGGGCTTCAAGCTCAAATAGGCGCGCGCCTGCTCGCGAGACCGAGGCGGGGCTATTCGGCGGCGATGATGGCGATGCGCGCCGGCAGCGCCGCCGGCGGCGTGAAGTCGAGCGCGCCAAGCCTCCGCGCCTCGGCCTTCAGCCAGCCATGGAAGCGCTCGACTGTCGCCAGCTTCGCCTTGTGCGGTGTCGTCGCGAAATAATAGGAAAACTCGACCGGCTGCGGTGAGCCGAACGGACTGACCAGCCGCCCTGCGGCAAGGTCAGGCTCGGCCAGCCGGAATTTGCCGAGACCGATGCCCTTGCCGGCAGCAGCAGCGTCGAGCACCAGTGACGATTGGCTAAGCCGTATACCGCCCTCGACAAAGCGGCCAGACAGGCCGTTGGATCTCAGCCAGCCCTTCCAGTCAGGGCAGCTTGGATCGCGTTCCGGACCGTCCTCATGCAGGATCGGTGCGTCACGCAGCCCCTCCGGCCCGCGATAGAGACCGTGCATGCGGGCAAATTCCGGGCTGCAGACGGGGAGCACCGCTTCCGAAAAAAGCCGTTCCGTCAGCAGGCCGCTATAGGCGCCCGACCCGTAGCGGATGACGCAGTCGACGTCTTCGCTGGCAAAGTCGGCAAGTCTGGTCGATGCGTCGACCAGCACTTCTAGGCCGGGTACCGCGTCGCGCAGTGCGTCGAGGCGCGGGATCAGCCATTTGCTGGCGAAGGAGGGCGCGACCGACACTTTGATCGGCGCATCCTCCTCGTCGCCGGAAATCCGCGCGACCGACTCGACAACGACGTCGAAAGCCTCGGTGAGGCCGGGCATCAGCGCCTGGCCGGCCGACGTCAGCAGAAGCTCGCCGCGGTTTCGATGGAACAGCGGTTGACCGAGGTGATCCTCGAGCAGGCGGATCTGCTGGCCGATGGCGGCAGGCGTCACATGGAGTTCTTCGGCCGCCCGCGTAAAGCTCAGGTGGCGGGCGGTTGCGACAAAAGCGCGAAGCGACGTCAGCGGCGGAAGCCTCGCCAGCGTCGGCCGCAGCTTCCTTGATTTTGCGCGAATGAGATCGACCATGGAGCGCATTCAACACGTTCAGGCCGGGCGCGACGAGGGCGGGCTTTGCGCCAAAGTGCCCGGTGGAAAATTTCGTTTGCCGCAGCGTCGCGGCAGCGGGAACGGAAATCTAAAAAATCGTAATGTCTACAATTCTTGTAGAAATAAGATCGGAGCGCTGATTTGGGCGTCGAGCAGCTTTGCCAGATCCTGGAATGAAACGGTCGTGCGAAGCGGTGCTTTCGGCAGACGATAGAAAATCATTCTTCCGGTTTTGCGGCGTGGCAGAGATCATCGCGTCGAGGCGCCGGAGTGTGTTCGGCCGCCGGATGCCATCGAAGCCGTTTTCCGGAGCTCAAGGCCATGTCTGTCAATCGTCGTCATTTCAACCAGCTCTTGCTGCTTGGCGGTGCGAGCTTCGCATTGCCCGGTCTTTCCTTTGCCGCCGAAGGCACGCCGGTTCAGGGCGGTACGCTCAACTGGGCCTACTATCCCGACCCCACGTCGCTGATCGCCATCAACACCTCGTCGGGCACCGGCCAGGCGATCGGGCCCAAGGTCAATGAGGGCCTGCTGGATTTCGACTATGATCTCAACCCGAAACCGCTGCTGGCGACGGAATGGTCGACCAGCGATGACGGCCTGCGCTATACCTTCAAGCTGCGCGAGGGCGTCAAATGGCACGATGGCAAGGATTTCACCTCGCAGGACGTTGCCTTCACCATCTTTCGGCTGAAGGAGGCGCATCCGCGAGGCCGCATCACCTACCAGAACGTGACGGCGGTAGAGACGCCTGATCCGCACACCGCCATCATCGTGCTTTCAAAGCCGGCGCCCTATTTGATCACGGCGCTGAGCAGTTCGGAATCGCCGATCGTGCCGAAACACGTCTATGAAACGTTCAAGCCGGCGGAGCAGCCCAAGCTGGAGCAGACGATCGGCACCGGTCCCTTCGTGCTCAAGGAATGGGTGCCCGGCAGCCATCTGATCTTCGACCGCAACCCGGACTACTGGGATGCGCCCAGGCCCTATCTCGACCGTGTCGTGCTGCATGTTATCCTCGACCCGGCCGCACGCTCGGCGGCTCTTGAAACCGGCGAGATCGATATCGGCGCCAATCCCGTGCCGCTGGCCGATATCGAGCGGCTGAAGGCAAACCCAGCTCTGGTCGTCGACACCAACACCTACGCCTATTCCGGCCCGCAGCAGCAATTGTTCTTCAATTACGAAAACGAAATCCTGACTAAGCGCGATGTGCGCCTAGCCATTGCCCACGCCATCGACCTGCAGAAGCTGGTCGACATCGCGCTCTATGGCTATGCGCAGGTGTCGCCAAGTCCGATCAGCACGGCACTGCCAAAATGGTATGACCCCAGCATCAAGGCGCGCGAGCCCGATACCAAACTGGCGGAGAAACTGCTCGACGACGCCGGCTATCCGCGTGGCGCCGATGGCACGCGCTTCAAGCTGCGGCTCGCCTATAACGCGTTCCTGCCAGCGTCCTATGCCGATTTCATCAAGCAGTCGCTGGCAGTGGTCGGCATCAACGCCGAGATCCTGAAGCTCGACCTGTCGACGTTCCTGAAGACCGTCTACACCGACCGCGCCTGGGACCTGGTGGTCGAGTCGCTCTCGAACACCTTCGATCCGACGCTCGGTGTTCAGCGCGCCTACTGGTCGAAGAACTTCAAGATCGGCCTCGTCTTCTCCAACGCCAGCCACTATGCAAACCCCGAGGTCGACCAGATCCTAGAAGCGGCGGCGATCGAGCCCGATGAGACCAAGCGGCGCGAGCTCTGGTACAAGTTCCAGCACATCATCCATGACGACGTGGTGTCGGTCGATCTCGTGGCGGCCGGCGCGCAGATTGTCGCCAACAAGAAAGTCCGGGATTTTGCGCCTGGCGCGCAAGGGATCAACAACAGCTTTGCACAGATCTGGCTCGCGCCAAACGCCTAAGTGCAAGTCCCTTTGGTTGGGATCGGCGCGTGAAAACGGCGACCCCGACTTCTCCACTAAAGGATAAATCGCGCCAACGCGGAGTACCGACCATGACCATCAACCGACGCCTGTTCAACCAGTTCCTGCTGCTGGCCGGCGCGAGCGCCGCACTTCCCGCCGGGGCATTCGCAGAAGACGCAAGGCCGGTGGCCGGCGGCACACTCAATTTCGTCTACTATCCCGAGCCCAACCAGATCGTTTCCATCAACACCAGCGCCGGCGGACCGGCCACCATCGGTCCGAAGATTTTCGACGGCCTGCTCGCCTACGACTACGATCTCAATCCGCGACCGCAACTGGCCACCGAATGGTCGATCAGCGACGACGGGCTCGAATATGTCTTCAAGCTGCGCCAGGGGGTGAAGTTCAGCGACGGCCATGATCTGACCTCCGAGGACGTGGCCTTTTCGATCTCGCGGCTGCGCGAAGCGCATCCGCGCGGGCGCATCACCTTCCAGAACGTCACCGACATCGACACGTCGGACCCGTATATCGTGAAGATCAAATTGTCGAAGCCATCCGCCGCGCTGATCTCGGGGCTGGCCGCGACGGAATCGCCGGTCGTGCCCAAGCACGTATACGAGAAACTGAAGCCGGCTGACGATCCGTCCTTCGAGCAGATCATCGGCAGCGGGCCGTTCGTGCTGAAGGAATGGGTGAAGGGCAGCCACATCCTCGTCGAAAAGAACCCGACCTATTGGGATGCGCCTAAACCCTATCTCGACCGGATCATTTTCCGCTTCATCACCGATCCGGGTGCACGCGCCGCGGCACTGGAGGCCGGCGAGGTCGACATCGGACCGAACCCGGTGGCGTTTGCCGACCTGGAGCGTTTCAAGGCGCTGCCGCAATTCGTAGTCGACAGCACGGTCTTCGCCTACAGCGGCCCGCTGCACCAGTTGATCATCAATCTCGAAAACCCGATCCTGAAGGAGAAGAAGGTCCGCCAAGCAATCGCGCACGCGATCGACCTCGACGCGGTCAATGCAATCGTGTTTTACGGTTATGGCCAAGTCTCGCCGACGCCGATCAGCGTCGTCAACAAGAAGTATTTCGATCCCGACGTAAAGGCCGCGACCGTCGATACGGCATTGTCGGAAAAACTGCTCGACGAGGCCGGCTTCAAGCGGGGAGCGGACGGCGTACGCTTCAAGCTCAGGCTCACCAACAATCCCTACAACCCTTGGGGCTATGCCGATTTCCTCAAGCAGGCATTGGCCAAGATAGGCATCGATGCCGAGATCGAAAAATTCGACTTCGGAACCTATGTCAAAACCATCTACACCGATCGCACCTGGGACCTGTCGACGGAATCCTGCGGCAACATCTTCGATCCGAGCGCCGGCGCGCAGCGGCTCTACTGGTCGAAGAACATCAAGAAAGGGCTGCCGTTCTCCAACGGCGCGCACTATGAGAACCCGGAGGTTGACCGGTTGCTGGAAGCCGCATCGGTCGAGCTCGACGAGGCCAAGCGCAAGCAGCTCTTCTTCAAGTTCCAGGAGATCATCGCCGATGAGTTGCCGATCATCAATCTGATCGCGCCGCCGACCATCATCATCGCCCGCAAAACCGTCAAGAACTACGCACCGGGTGCCGAAGGCCTGTCGGCCAGTTTCGCCGACGCCTATATCGATCCGAACGCCTGACCCTGCAGGGCAATCGGAATGAGAAAGGGCTGCATCTCGATGCGGCCCCTTTTTGTGTTTCTGTCGCCTTGATGTGCAGCATGCTCAGGCCAGAGCACGCAGCCTTGGGCTGGCCTTGACCAGAAGGTCGGCAAGGGCGATGGCCTGAGCCAGCTGTTCGCCGATGGAACTCGATTCCCAGGCAACGCCGCGCAGCGGATGGCCGACGGCAAACAGATTGCCGTGGGTCCTGCCGTTACGGGAAATTACCTGACCTTCGCGCGTGGCATCGATGCCGAAGCTGGTCGCATGCGGCCTAACGATGCCGTTCTCGAGCAGGCTTTGGACGAATGGATCGGCGATCCGCCGCCAGTCGTGCTCCTGATGGCCGCGGCAGTTGACGACACCATCGAAACGCAGGCGTTCGACCGCGCCGCTATCGCGCCAGCGGATCTCGGCGGCAATGCCGTCGGCTTCCGGATTGAGCGCCAGCACCCGTCCCGCTCCACCCGTCCAACGGCCTTGGCTTCGCGCCAGTGCCACGCGCTCAAAGCTCGGTGGCGCCGCGCGGTGCGCGGTGACATCCCAGAAGGCGCGCAGATGGCGTGCGAACTTCAAGCGCTCCCTGTCGGTGGCGCCTTGCCACAAGGCCAGGATCCACGGCCGGATCGTCAGTGGCAGCCCTTGCCAGTCCAGGCCGGTGGTTTCGATTGCCCGGCGTTCGGCCTTGACCAGTGCGAGAAGCGCCCTGGTGGTTTTCGGCAGCGGCCGCCCGGTGAGGAAATCGCGCCACGCTTCCGCGTTGCGCCGAGGTTCGACGATCTGTCCGCGCCGCGACACGACGCGATAACCGCCCTTGAAGCCGCGCGCTTCCATGCTGGCGACGACGTCGACCATGCTGAGGCTGGAGCCGATCAGCAGCAGTTCCTTGCTGCCGGCGAGCCGATCGAGCGCCGCCGAATCCCAGGGATTGGCGACATAACGGGGATCGCTGACGACGGCTGCTTCCGTGGTGGACGGCTGGCTCTGGAACACCCCGGTTGCCAGCACGGCCTCATCGGCCAGCAATTGCTGGCCGTCGCCGGTGCCGACGCATACCCCTGACGGGCCGGTCAGCATGTCGACGGCGGATGCCTTGATGTGGCGCAGCGACGAACGCCCGTCTGCTTCTCTGATCGCTCTCGTCAGTTCGGACTGGACATAGCTGCCGAACAGCCAGCGCGGCGGGCTTGAGTCCGGGACATCCTCGGGCGGTGTCCAGCCGTGCTCCGGCCCATTCGCCATAAGCCAGCGAACGAGGTGATCGGGATCGTCCGGATGCAGCGAGAAGATGCGCGCCGCGCCGTTGACGAGGTGTTGTGGATCGACGGTGCTATAGGCAACGCCGCGACCGAGCTCGGCCCGGCGCTCGATGATGGTGATTGCCAGCGGCTCAGTTGAACGGTCGAGCAGCTTGATCGCGGTAACCGCGCCGGCAAAGCCGCCGCCAACGATGATGATTGAACGAGGGATCGAGCGTAGCGGGGAGGAAGGGGTATGAAGCATCAAGAACCTTTGCGACGCCGGTGGTCGTGGCTCTAGCCCATCGCCCCGGCAACGATCATCGTGCTTTCCCGTAACCCGATGTCAAAAAACAATAATTGCCAGCTGGCGGAAGGCATTCTTTCACTCAGCGGGTTTGGCAGGCGCTAGATAGGAACGCCCTTTGCGACCAGCCCGAGAACCGCTGATGACTGAAAATCGAAAGATAAGGCTTGGAGCCTTTGTTCGCGGACCGGGCCATCATGTCGCTGCCTGGCGCCATCCCGATGTGCCTGCCAATCCGGGCCTGAGCTTTCAGCACTATGCGGACGCCGCGCGCACTGCCGAGCGTGGCCTGTTCGACATGGTGTTTCTGGCCGACAGTCTCAGCGCGCGCAATGGCGAGCAGCCGATCGAGACCTTCGAGCGCACCGGCCATGTCGTGCATTTCGAGCCGCTGACGCTTTTGTCGGCGCTCTCGACCATCACGCAAGGGATCGGGCTCGTTGCGACCGCCTCGACCACCTATTGGGAGCCGTTCCACTTGGCGCGGCTGTTCGCTTCGATCGATCATCTCAGCGGCGGCAGGACAGGCTGGAATGTCGTCACCTCAGCCGATGCGCCGGCGGCGGCGAATTTCAGCCTCGACCAGCATCCCGTTCATGCCGACCGTTACGCCCGCGCCGAGGAATTCGTCGCTGTCGCGCAGAAGCTTTGGGACAGCTGGGACGACGATGCCTTCGTCGCCGACAAGGCTTCGGGGATCGCCATCGACCGGCGCGGCATCCACGCCCCGGACCATGCCGGCCGGCATTTCCGCGTCAAGGGACCGCTCAACGTCGCTCGCCCACCGCAGGGCCATCCCGTCATCGTCCAGGCGGGCTCGTCCGATGCCGGCCAACACTTGGCGGCGCGAACGGCGGAGGTGGTTTTCACCGCCCACCCGACCATCGAATCGGCGCGCGGCTTTTACGGCGAACTGAAAGGCCGGCTGGGCTCGTTTGGCCGCTCCGCCGACAGCTTGAAGATCATGCCCGGTGTCTTCCCGGTCGTCGCGCCGACACGCACGGAGGCCGAGGGCAAGTTCGATGCGATCCAGCGCCTGGTCGATCCTGTGGTTGGTGTGGCGCTGGTTTCAGGATTGCTCGGCGGTGTCGATCTTTCCGGCCATTCACTCGACGGACCGTTGCCGGAACTGGGCAGTTCCGATGCCGTGAAGAGCCGCCTGAAAGTCGTTTCCGAATTGGCCGCGAGCCGGAACCTGACCATCCGCCAATTGTATCTCGCCGTTGCCGGCGCGCGCGGCCATTTCCAGATCGTCGGCACGCCAAAGGATGTGGCCGACATGATGGAGGAGTGGTTCGCCGGTGGCGCGGCGGACGGCTTCAACGTCATGCCGCCGATCCTGCCGACGGGCCTCACCGATTTTGTCGACCTCGTCATTCCGGAGCTGCAGCGGCGGCGTCTGTTCCGGACTGCTTACGAAGGCGGGACGTTGCGCGAGAACCTCGGCCTTGCGCGTCCGATCCGTGGCGCCGCTGAACAGCAAGAGAGGAAAGCATCATGAGCGACAGGACGATCGATTCGAAAATGTTTCGCCAATGGCTGGCGGATGGCGAAGAACTGGCGGTGCTAGACATTCGCGACAGCGCGACTGTCGGATACGCATCGCCGCTGTTCGCCACCAACCTGCCCGCGGCTCAGGTCGAGGCCGAGATCGACCGCTTCATCCCGCGCAAATCGGTGCGCACCGTGCTGGCGGACGACGGCAGCGGCGTTGCCGAGCAACTTGTCGAACGACTGGTGGGGTATGGCCGTACCCAGCTGTTTTCGCTGAACGGTGGAATTCCGGAATGGACGCAAAGCGGCGTTGAAGGCCTGCCGACCTTCGATACGCCGGGCGTCGATTTTTCGCTGGCGATCCGCGACGAGAAGGGGACCCCGGTCGTCAGCGTTGAAGAGCTCGCGGTGCTCAGAGGCCGAGGCGCCGACGTGGTGGTGCTCGACAGCCGCACGGTGGCGGAGTTCGAAAAGGACCATGTGCCGGGCGCCATCAGCGTGCCGGGCGCCGAGCTGGTGCTGCGCTTCGCCGACCTGGTGCCGTCACCGGAGACGCAGGTTGTCGTCTCCTGCGCCGGCCTGCCGCGCGCCATCATCGGGGCGCAGACACTGATCGATGCCGGCGTGCCCAACCGGGTCGCCTATCTGCACGACGGCACCAAGGCATGGCGCGAGGCCGGTCTTGCACTCGAAACCGGCAAGACCGCAATCTATGGTCCGGCAAGCGAGGATGCCAAGCGTTTCGCCGGGGAGCACATCGCAAAGCTTGCCGAAGGCGACAGCTTTCCCCGCATCAATGCGGCCAGGGCCGCGAACTGGGCGAAGGACGAAAAGCGGACGACCTACCTGCTTGACGTGCGCACGCCCGACGAGTTCGCCGAAGCGCATATTCCGGGGTCGATCGCGTCTGAGGGCGGGCAGTTGCTCGGTGTCGCCTATCGCACCATCGCCGTGCGCGGCGCCCGCGTCGTGCTGATCGACGATCTGCTCGGTGTCCGCGCGGCGACGACGGCGCATTGGCTGCAGCGGCGCGGCTTCGAGATCGCGATCCTCTTGTATGACTTCCAGTCGGCCAGCCTGGTGGAAGCGGCGTAGGGCAGGCGCACTGTCAGGCGATTTTTTCGGAGCCACTATTCGGCGGCTTCCGATTGGCGGCGACGGCCCGCCAGCACGTTCTTCTGCATCGCCGTCAGCGAAGACCGCACGGCTTTGGCGCCGTGCTCCAGCATCTTGGCCTCATACTCCGACAGCGCCTGGAGAAGCGGCTTGTCGCCGCGTTTGGCGGCCACCAGCTCTGGCACCAGCAGCCCGGCGTCGTAGATCGCGGTGTTGCCGCCAAGCGCGCGAAAATAGGTCATGGCGTGGATGGCATCGCCAAGCAGCGTCACCGGTTTCGTCGGCCAGGGATCGACAGGTTCGGAGCTGTGGACATGAAGCAGCGCCACCGTCGATGGGTCGGTGTAGCGGATGAGGTTGAGGATTTCCGGGTGCCAGTGGGCGATCTTCGAGATCAGCAGGTCAATCAGTTCTGAACCGGAGAGCTTTGCCAGCGCGTCGTCCGTGGCAAGTTCGTCCTTTTCATAGGCGGTGTTCCACCAGACATAGCTGGTGGTGTTGTTGAAATGGAAACCGGAAAAATCCTTGTGGGTGGCGTCGTCCAGCCCGATCAGTCCATGCTTTCGTAATGCGTCGACATTGACCCTGTGGCTGGTGACCATAAGCCCATGACCTTCGGTTGGCCTGACGCCGGCATTGTAGTCGAGTAGCAGCGGCGAGATCTGGTGAAGGGCTGCGGGATGCAGCGTCATCTTGCCGGCCAGGCGCCTGACGCCGGTGTCGAAGCTTCGCGCATGCGGCACCAGTTGCTGGCGCACGCGCGAGCGGGCGCCGTCGGCTCCGACCAGCACATCGGCATGGATTGCCGAACCGTCCTCGAAATGCGCGACGACCGAACCATCCGGCTGCTCGTCGTAGCGTGAAAAGACCTTGCCATAGCGCATGATGCCGTCGAGGCCAGAGAGCAGCACCTGGCGCAGCGTGATACGGCTTACCGATTTTTCGATATGCGTGTCGTCGGCCTCGCCCAGCGCGTTGCCGCCGCCCCAGGCATCCTCGCCCAGGATCTTGAAATTCTCGTCCAGCAGGATGTTGCGATCCGGCGCCTGGCCGAGCGTGGCGACAAAAGCGTCGTAGAGTTCCGGCGGCAAATTGGCGATCAGCGAATCGATGCCGCGCTGGCGGATGCGCAGACGAAAACCCTGGACATAGTCGGTGCGGGCGCGGTCCTTCTCGAAGACCGCGACACTGATGCCGTTCTTCTTCAGGCCTTGCGCCAGTGTCAGGCCGCCGGGGCCTCCGCCGATGATGGCGACTTCGACATGTTCTGTTGTCATGGCGCTCAACCGACCGCCGCGAGCTTGGGCTTGCCAGCGGCAATAGCCGGTGTCTCGGCCAGCTGCCGGGCGGTATGGCGGCTGAGCGTCGCCTTGGCGGCGATCGTGCGGATCATGTGGTTCTGCGGTGCGTGGGAACGGGCGGTCAGCGCATCACGGTGGTGGCGCTCAAGCTGGAAATCTCTGTTAAGGCCTGGATTGCCGGCAAGCTCCAGCGCCAGCGAGGTGACGGCAACGGCATTGTCGATGACGACATGCCTGACCGTCATGCCGTCGGTGCCCACAGGCCGGCCGGCGTCGACATCTTCGGCGAGCGAACGCAGCAGCCGCGTGCTGCTCGCAAGCCTGACCTCGATCTCACCGAGCCCTGCCTGGATGTGCGGCACGGTCGACAGCGGCGCACCAAGACTTGCCGGCGCGTGCGTGCTGACAAAGGAGACAAGCCGGTCACGGGCAGCACGGGCGGCACCGTGGTAGACAGCGCCGATCAGCGAAAAGAAGAACGCCGTCGCGCCTTCCTCGCGCCTCAGCGGCTCGGATGCCGGCTGCGCCTCGGTGATGTCTTCGGCAGGAACCGCAACATTATCCAGAATGATGTCGTCGCTGGCCGTCGCCCGCATGCCGGCGGCGTTCCATGTCTTTTCGACGCGCAATCCGGGCGCGTCGGTCGGCACCAGGAATGAAGCCAGACGCGGCTGCGGCTCGTCGGTCAGCGCCAGCAAGTTCACCCATTTCAGAATAGGAATGCCGGTGACGTAGTTCTTGTGGCCGGATATCCGCCAGACATTGCCGTCGCGCCGGGCAATGGTTTCGGGCGGCTTGCCATGGGCGGGCGAGCCAATCCGCGGCTCGGCTTGCGCGGCGTTGATCAAAGCAGGGCCAAGACGGCCGGCCTCTACAATCCGCTGAACCAGATGGCGCGGCCATTTTCCGGATTTCCGCATCGCATACTGGCTGTTGTAGTGCATGGCCAGCACCAGCGCCGTCGACGGCTCGCCACGGCCAATCTCGGCGATCACCGCCTGTGCTTCCGTCAGCCCGCCACCGAAGCCGCCATGTTCGCGCGCCGTGACCAGGCCAAGCAGCGCCGCCTGGTGAAGCCGGTCGAAATTGGCGAATGGGAATTCCCCGGTCGCGTCGTGATGCGCGGCGGTCAGCGCGAGATTGTCGGCAAGGCTGGCCACTCTGTCGAGGAGTTCCGGAAATCCTGAAATCGTGGAGGTCATGATGCTGGCTTTCCTCTCAGGCGGCGGCGCGCGTATCGACCAGATCGAAGGGTCGTCGATCGACCCAGGCCTCGACGTCGAAGTCGCCGGCGAGGAAGCCCCAGTCGCGCAGGAAATCCTTGTAGTGGGAAATCGCGCCGACCAGCTCAGGCTGCAGTCCGAGGCCGAGATGTTTGTGGACATCCGGGCCGTTGGCGGCCAGCACCTGCTCCTCGGTGGCACCGGCTTC
The DNA here is from genome assembly GCF_040321495.1 of Mesorhizobium sp. M0408. Lineage (NCBI taxonomy): Bacteria > Pseudomonadati > Pseudomonadota > Alphaproteobacteria > Hyphomicrobiales > Phyllobacteriaceae > Mesorhizobium > Mesorhizobium sp. M0408. The sequence continues at coordinate 47,570 of NZ_JAMYRO010000031.1, forward strand.
GCGGGCGACGAAGCGCCTCGTCTCTTCCGGATGCGCCTCGGCCCAGGCGCTGGCGCGCAGGATGGTCTCGATCAGTCGCGCGACCAGATCGGGGCGTTTCTCGGCCAGCAGGTCATCGACGGTCAACACCCGCGGCGAACCGGAATTGATGCGGATGTTCGGGTCGGGGTGGAAGCCGAATTCGGCGACCTGGATGGCGCCGATCAGATTGGCGACGTTGATGCCGGCCGTGCCCTTCACATAGATGGCGTCGACCTCGCCCCGGATCAGGGCTGCGGCTTCCTCGCCATAGGCCTGCTTGCGCTTGAGGCCGAACAGCGACGGTCCTTCCTGGCTGTCGAGAACGCTGTCGGCCAACGCTATGTCGACGATCTCGACGTCGCCATGGCTGAGGGCTTCGAGCGAGAGGGCCGAGACCAGGCCCTTCAGCGCCGTCGCCCGCATGAAGTCGACGATGCCTTCGGGGCGCCGGGCGATGCCGAAGCGGCGGCCTTTCAGGTCCTGGGTTGTCCTGATGCCGCAACCGGGCAGGGCGATAATTGCCTGGAATTCGTCGGTCCAAGTGATGCCGACGAGACGCGTCTTGCGCCCTTCGGACCGCGCGCGGATCGGCGGCACGTTGCCGCCGTGGCGGAACGACCAGTCGAGCGTGTGGTTGAAATGGCTCTGGCGGATGTCGCGATTGGGCGAATCGATGATCGACTTCAATTCGATCCCCTCCTTGCGAAAGGTCTCGTGGAGAAGCCCGAGCTGTGCGGCGAGCCCGACAGGCGTCGGCACCGGGCAGCGTGTGTACCAGATTTCGGAGATCCCAGTCGCGGTCATGATGGCTCCTTAGGTGTTGCGCAGGCCAGCCTGCTTCATCAGCGGCAGGATGTTCTCGCCGAAGAATTCGAGGTCAGGCTTGAAATCGAAGAAGGACAGCTGCAGGCCGTCAATGCCGGCGTCCTTCAACTTGACGAACTGGTCGACGATCTGTTCGGGCGTGCCGATGAGGTAGATGTTGCCGCCGACCTTGGCGTAGGGGTCCTCGCGGCCTTCGCGTCCTTTCCAGGCCTGGGCGTCGCTGTTGAAGGTCTGGAAGCCTTTCGGCGTGCGGCTGTCGGCATGGGCGACGATCTCATCGGCGACCGCCCAGGCTTCCTTCTCGGTCGGCCGGCTGATGATCAGCGGATTGAGCAGAGTGCGCACGGTGCGGCCGACACCAAGGGCCGCGTCCTTCACTTTCTCCGTATGCGCCGGCAGCGCCTCCAGCGCGCTGGCGATGTCGGAGCCGGCCGGGCTGGTGACGAAGACGATGTCGGAATAGCGGCCGGCAAAGGAAATGCCGGCATCGGAGCCAGTGGCGTTGACCAGGATCGGCCTGCCGTAATTCGGCTTCGGCGTGACGAAGCCGCCATTGAGCTTCCAGCTCGATTCTCCGGAGAAGGAGAAATTCTCATCATCCTGCCACAGCCGCTGCAGCACTTCGACGAATTCGGCGGCGAGTTCATAGCGGTGGTCATGCTCGATGCGGTTCCAGCCGAACATTTCATGTTCGACAGCGCGATGACCGGTGACCACGTTGATGCCCCAGCGGCCGCCGGAGATGTGGTCGAGCGTGGCGCCGAACTTCGCCAGATGCAGCGGATGCCACGGGCCGTAGAGAACATGCATGGTCGAAATCAGCATGATCTTCTTGGTGATCGCGGCCATGGCCGCCACGGACACAAAACTGTCCAGCGCCTGGCCGTTGAAAACGCCGCCATAGCCGCCCTTGGGCAGCCATTGACTGAGCGCGAAGACGAGGTCGAAGCCAAGCTCCTCGGCCTTCAACGTCAGATCGCGATTGTAGTCGAAGCGCCAGTCGGTCGAGCGCGGCAGCGTCGAGTTGGTCCAGCCACCGGCCTGGATCGGCAGGAACAGCCCGAGCAGCACCGGCTGCTGAAGTGCTTTCGACAGCGGGCTGTCCGGATAGTCGGTCGGCGCCTTGAAGAAGGGCGTGCCGACGATGGAACCAGGCTTGTGGGCGAGCGTCATGGCGAACTTTCTCGGGTGGAGGAAGGGAACCCGTGCGAAGGACCGCGCACGGGTCAGGCTCAGGCGACGATATGGGCGGTTGCGAGGGAGCCGGCATTGCCCTCGGCGCCCACCGTGTGACCGGCTATGCGCCTGTTGTAGAGGGTGATTTCCGGTTGGCTGACGATGCCGATGTCGGGCAGGTCCTCGACAAGGATCTGCTGGATCGCGGCCCATTGCTCGAAGCGCTTTTCGTGGTCGACCTCGACGGCGGCCGCTTCAAGAAGTTCGTCGACCTTGGCATTGCTGTATTTCGAACCGTTGGAGAACGGCACGCCGGGCTTGAAGTTCTTCGACCAGTAGAGCCGCTGTACGCCTACCGTCGGGTCGAACAGATTGCTCATGCCGTTGAAGGTGAAGTCGAAATCGCGGTCGGTGTAGATGCGCTTGGTGTAGGTGGCAAAATCCTGGCTGCGCACGGTGACCTCGATCCCGACCGCGGCCAATGCCTGCTTGATGTAGTCGGCGCCGCGCTTGTAGGTTTCGCCGCTCGGGACATAGTCGTGGACAAGCTTGAGCCGGGTACCGTTGGCGTCGCGCGGCAAGCCTGCTTCGTCGAGCAGTTTCTCGGCAGTGGCAATGTCGACCGGATAGGTCTTCAGGTCGGCGACGTACCACTTCTTCAGATTGGGGTTGATCGGGCCTGGAATGGTCGCGCCATAGCCATAGTTGATCGTCTCGCGGATGACGTTGCGGTCGATAACATGGGCGAAGGCACGGCGGACGCGAACATCCTGGAAATAGGGTTTCTCCAGGTTGAACTCGACCCGGCTGATGCCATTGGAATACTGATAACCCTGCTTCTCGAAGCCGATATGCGGCAGCGTTTCGAAGCGCTGCAAATCGCTGTACGGAATCGGCGTGGCCGGCGCCAGATCGATCTCGCCGGTCTCCAGCGCCAATGCGCGCGCCGAAGCGTCAGGGATGAAACGGACAATCAGCCGGTCAAGGTAGGGGCGCGGCGCGTCCCAATAGTCGGGATTACGTTCGTAGACGATGTGGCTGCCGCGCAGCCATTCCTTGAAGACGAAAGGGCCGGTGCCGACCGGAGCGACGTTGACCGGATTTTCGGCTGCCTTTGTGCCGTCATAGAGGTGCTTCGGCACGATCGGCGTTTCGGCCGCGGCCAAGGCCGTGATCAGGTAAGGCGCCGGCCTCGACAGAACCAGCGTCACCGTCAGCGGATCCGGCGTCTGGATGTCTACAAGGTTGAGGAAGGTGTTGCGGCCGCGCGGATGAACCTCTCTGATCGTGGTGATCGAATAGGCGACGTCGGCGGCGGTGAACGGCTGGCCATCATGCCACTTCACGCCTTCGCGCAGCTTGAAGGTGTATTGCAGCCCATCGTCACTGACCGACCATTGTCTGGCCAGGGATGGGCGCGGCGTGAGATCGAAATCATAGGTCAGCAGGCCCTCGGTGGTCTTTGCCGAGACGTAGACCGAATTGAATGCCGTGTGGGCGATGGTCGTCAGCACAGGCGGCTCAGCCGAGAGCACCAGCGTCGCCATTCCACCCTGTTTCGGCTCGGCGGCGTAGGCGCTGCGCGATGCAGGCAACAGCGTCGCTCCGAGTGCGGCTGCCGAGATGCCGAGGAACCTGCGGCGGTTCGGAATGAGGAAATGAGACATCGCGCCCTAGTCCTTTTTTGCTGCCGCCCCCGATCGGCCGATCCTCGGCCACCGAGTTAAAAATCTATTGTTCCAAGAGCGGGCCCGTTTGCGAAAAGATTTGGCCGACCCGCTCCCGCGCTTAAGATTTCATGCCTCAAACCGCTAATTTCGTAGCATGAAATAAAATTCTATTCTGCAAAGTCGCCATTTGCAGGATAAAATTTCTTGAATCAGGTTTGACAATGTCTATAAATTTTGTCAACTAAAAAGCACGAAACTTTCCGGGAAACAGCAAACCCGCATCGTCAGCCACAGCCGGGATAGCGAAAACGATGTCGACCCTGACGCGCATTGGCAGAACGTTTCGACGCACCGCGATACAGGCGGTGCCGACCGTTCTGGGCATCGTGATCCTGAATTTCTTTCTGCTGCAGCTCGCGCCGGGCGATGCGGCCGACGTCATGGCTGGCGAGGCTGGTTCGGCCACGGTGGAGACCATGGCGGCACTGCGCCAGCGCTTTGGGCTCGACAATCCGCTGCTCGTCCAGCTGTTCAACTATCTCTACAATCTGGCGCATTTCAGCCTCGGCTTTTCGCCGCGCTACGGCATGCCAGTCGCCGACCTGATCGGCCAGCGGCTGCCCGGCACGCTGGTGCTGATGGCGGTGGCTCTGGCCGTCGCCATTGTGCTCGGCCTCGCCCTTGGATCGGTGATGGCGGTGTTTGCCGGGCGCCTGCCGGATCGTCTGCTCTCCGTTATTTCGCTGCTGTTCTATTCAATCCCGGGTTTCTGGATCGGCTTGATGCTGATCGTGTTGTTTTCGGTCAAGCTCGGCTGGCTGCCGAGCGGCGGCTCGGGAACCATCGGCAGCAACCTGACCGGCCTTGCCGGGCTCTGGGACAGGGCGCGCTACATGATCCTGCCGGCACTGTCGCTGGCGCTGTTCTACGTGGCGATCTATGCGCGGCTGACACGAGCGGCGATGCTGGAGGTCCAGTCGCAGGACTACGTGCGCACCGCCGCAGCCAAGGGCCTGCCGCCGGCCATCATCACCATTCGCCATGTCCTGCGCAACGCGCTGATCCCCATTACCACCATGGCCGGCATGCATGTTGGCGGCATGCTCGGCGGCGCCGTCGTTGTCGAGACCGTCTATTCCTGGCCCGGCCTCGGGCGTCTCGCCTTCGAAGCGGTCATGGGCCGCGATTTCACCGTGCTGCTCGGCATCCTTCTGTTGTCGTCGCTGCTGGTCATCATCGCCAACGCGACCGTCGATCTTCTGCACGCCTGGCTCGATCCCCGCATCGGAGTACGCTGATGGCTTCCACCGATTTCGCCGCGGGCGATGCCCGTTCCCGCCGTCTCCATGCCGATGCCCGCGGGCCCGCGGCACCGCCTGAGCCCGAGGCAAAGAGCTGGAGCAATCTCCACGCGCCCGACGCACGCTCCGCTTCGGCAGCGTCGGTGCCGATAGCCGTTGGAGGGCGTGCGCTGAAGGTTTTCCTGCGCAATCCCAACGCCATGTTCGGCGTGGTGTTCCTGTCGTTGGTCGTGCTGGCCGCACTGCTAGCACCAGTCCTCTATCCGGCCGATCCGCTATCGATGGTGGCGCGGCCCTTCCTGTGGCCGGGCCAGAACCCAGCCTTCCCACTGGGCACGGACTCCATGGGCCGCGATGTGCTTTCCGGCATTCTGCATGGCGCGCGGATTTCGCTGTTCGTCGGCCTGGTGGCGACCGCGCTCGGTCTCGGCTTCGGCATCCTGGTCGGCGCCGCCGCCGGCTACTTCGGCGGCTGGATCGACGATCTGCTGGTGCGCCTGATCGAGATCTTTCAGACCATACCGAGCTTCGTGCTTCTGGTCGTCATGGTGGCGATCGCGCAGCCGACCGCGCCTGTCGTGACAGTGGCGATCGCCGTCATCACCTGGCCGACGGTGGCGCGGTTGACCCGCGCCGAATTCCGGGCCATCCGCGAGAAGGATTTCGTCATGGCCGCCCGCAGCCTCGGCTACGGCCATGCCCGCATTATCTTCCGCGAGATCCTGCCCAATGCGCTGCCGCCGTTGATCGTGACCTCGTCGGTGATGGTGGCGACCGCGATCCTGATGGAATCGGCGCTGTCCTTCATGGGCCTCGGCGATCCCAACGTCGTCAGCTGGGGCTCGATGATCGGAGCGGGCAGGGAATTGATCCGCACCGCTTGGTATCTGACAGCGCTTCCGGGACTGGCGATCGTCTTTACCGTGCTGGCGCTCAACCTGATCGGTGACGGCCTCAACGACGCGCTCAACCCGCGCTTCTCACAGGAGCGCTAGAGATGGCGGCTCCTTTGCTCAGGATCGACAATCTGACGGTTCGCTTCCCGAACACTGAGCCGGTCAGCCGGCTGAGCTTCGAGGTCGGTGAGGGCGAGACGCTGGCGATCGTTGGTGAATCAGGCTCCGGCAAGTCGCTGACTGCGCTCGCCCTGATGCAGCTTCTGCCGCGCTCGGCGAAAATCCCCAATGGCCGGATCGAATTCGCCGGCAGGGACCTGCTCGGTCTCGACCAGAAAGCGATGCGCAACTTGCGCGGGCGCGAGATCGCCATGATCTTCCAGGAACCGATGACATCGCTGAACCCGGTGCTGACCATCGGCCGGCAGATCACGGAGGTGCTGACGCTGCACGAAGGCATACGCGGCAAGGCAGCGCGGAACCGTGCCATCGAGCTTCTCAATCTGGTTCGCATTCCCGATCCGCAGCGGCGTATCGACGACTATCCGCACCAGCTTTCCGGCGGCATGCGCCAGCGCGTCATGATTGCCATCGCCGTTGCCTGCCGGCCGCGCCTGCTGATTGCCGACGAACCGACGACGGCGCTCGACGTCACCATCCAGGCGCAGGTGCTCGATCTGCTCGATACGCTGCGCCGCGAACTATCGATGGCTGTCGTGCTCATCACCCACGATCTTGGTGTCGTCGCACAATGGGCCGACAAGGTCGTCGTCATGTATGCCGGCCGCAAGGTTGAACAGGCGCTGCCCGGCGTGCTGTTCAGAACACCCCTTCACCCCTATACGCGCGGCCTGCTGGCGGCGTCGCCGCGGCTGAAGACCAATCTCCACTACCGCGACGCCAGGCTGACGGAGATTCCCGGCAGTATCGTCTCGGCCGCCGGCGAAAAGGGCTGCCCGTTCCGCCCGCGCTGCGCGGTGGCGCGCGACAGCTGCGCCCATTTCGTACCCGCCCTCGTCGAGGTGAGCGAGGATCGTCTAGTCGCCTGCCCCTACAGCTTCATTCCGGAGGTTGCGCATGGCGCTGCTCTCGGTCTCTGACCTTTCCACCCATTTCCACGCCCAGGGCGGCACGCTGCGCGCCGTCGATGGCGTATCCCTCGAAGTCGGACGCGGCGAGACGGTTGGTCTCGTCGGCGAAAGCGGTTGCGGAAAATCGACGCTAGGCAAGACCATCATGCGGCTGGTCGACCCGACTAGCGGCAGGATCGAGTTCAACGGCACCGACATCACCGTTCTCGACGCGCGCCGGCTGAAGGCGGCGCGCCGTAATATCCAGATGATCTTCCAGGATCCGTTCGCATCGCTCAATCCGCGCCACATGATCGGCGACATCCTGACCGCGCCGCTGAAAGTCCATGGCATCGGCAGCAAGGCCGAACGGCGCACCATTGTCGAGGACATCATCGAGCGTGTCGGCCTGCCCAAGGATTCGCTTGGCCGCTACCCGCATGAATTTTCCGGCGGCCAGCGCCAGCGCATCGGCATCGCCCGGGCGCTGATCCTCAATCCGGAACTGGTCGTCTGCGACGAGCCGGTGTCGGCGCTCGATCTCTCGATCCAGGCGCAGATCCTCAACCTGTTGGTCGACATGAAACGTCAGCTCGGCCTGTCCTATCTCTTCATTTCGCACGATCTATCAGTCGTCCGCTATTTCGCCGACCGGGTGCTGGTCATGTATCTCGGCCGCATCGTCGAAAGCGCCGACAATTCGATGCTGTGGACCTCGCCCCAGCATCCCTACACGCGCGCGCTGATGGATGCCGTGCCGGACCCGTCGCGGCGCCGCCAGGCCGCGCCGATCCATGGCGATCTGCCGAGCCCGCAGAACATCCCGAACGGTTGCCGCTTTCACACGCGCTGCCCGCTGGCGACGGATCTATGCCGTTCGCAGGAGCCGGCATTCCGGGCGATCTCGCCCGGACACCACGTCGCCTGCCACTACGCCGAACCAACCCTCAATTGAAAGTTCAACGGAGCAGAAAAATGTCCGATTACCGCTATCTTGGCCGCAGCGCCCTGAAGGTTTCGCCGCTCAGCCTGGGCACGATGATGTTCGGCGGGCCGACCGAGGAGACGGTCGCGCATCGCATCATCGACAAGGCGCGCGAGCAAGGCATCAACTTCATTGACACCGCCGACGTCTACCACAACGGCAAGTCCGAGGAAGTCGTCGGTCGCGGCATCAAGGCGACGCGCGATCATTGGGTCGTGGCGACCAAGTTCGTCAACTCGCATGACAAGGGGCCTAATCTCGGCGGCCATTCGCGCAAATGGGTGATCCAGACGGTCGAGAACAGCCTGCGGCGCCTGGGAACAGACTATATCGACCTGTTCTACTTCCACCGCGCCGTCTTCGATGCGCCGCTGGAAGAGCCGGTGCGGGCGATCGCCGACCTGATCCGCCAGGGCAAGCTGCGCTATTTCGGCGTCTCCAACTTTCGTGGCTGGCGCATCGCCGAAGTCGCGCATCTGGCCGATGAACTCGGCATCGACCGGCCGGTGGCCAGCCAGCCGCTCTATAACATCGTCAACCGCACCGCCGAGGCCGAACAGCTGCCGGCGGCCGCCTATTACGGTCTTGGCGTCGTCTCCTACAGCCCGCTGGCGCGCGGCGTGCTGACCGGCAAATACGAGCCGAACCAGGCGCCTGCCGCCGACACGCGGGCCGGCCGTGGCGACAAGCGCATCGCCGAGACCGAGTGGCGCCCGGAATCGATCGAGATCGCCAGGCAGATCGCGGCGCACGCAAAGTCACGCGGCATCTCGGCCGCCGATTTCGCGCTGGCCTGGGTGTTGAACAACCGGCTGATCACGGCGGCGATCGCCGGCCCGCGCACCGAGGAACAGTGGGACAGCTATGCGAAGGCGCTGGACTTCAGGCTGAGCGCCGAGGACGAGGCCTTTGTCGACCGCCTCGTCACCGCCGGCCATGCCTCAACGCATGGGTTCAATGATCCGAGCCATCCGGTCGAAGGCCGCGTGCCGCGTTCGGAGCCGGCCGCGCCGATCCCGCTGACACGGCCTCTGCGCGCCGCCTGACGGTCGCCGACGAAATGGCGGGGCCGGCGGCCCCGCCCGCGTTTCCCATTGCTTTGGACAGATGAGAGAGCCCATGAATTTCCACGTCGAACGGCTGCGCCAGAACATCGTCGTGCTTTCGGGCAACACCCACAGGCCGTCGAAGTCGCGGACGCTGGCGCATCATCTCGGCGAGGCGCTGCGCGAAAGATTGTCTGTCACAGTAAATTTCCTCGATCTTGTCGATGCCGGCCGTGGTCTGGGTGCTGCGTTTACGCGAAGGGAATTGACGCCGGAGGCGCTGAATGTGGTAAACGCGGTCGAACAGGCCGACGCGCTGATCGTCACGACGCCGGTCTACAACGGCTCCTATGCTGGCCTGTTCAAGCATCTGTTCGACCTCATCGATCCACTGGCGCTCGTCGACCGGCCGGTCCTGATCGGCGCGACGGGTGGTGGCCAGCGCCATGCATTGGTGGTCGAACACCAGCTCCGCCCGCTGTTCGGCTTCTACTCGGCGCTGACCGTGCCAAGCGCCGTGTACGGCAGCGACAGCGATTTTTCCGATGGCAAGCTTGTGGATCCGCTGGTCCTGGCGCGGGCCGGGCAGGCCGTGGATCAATTCGTTGCCCTGCTTTCAGCGCGCCAGCCGAAGAGCCAACCGGTCCGGGCGGCTTCGGGCTGACGGATATCGGGTTCGAGCAGGTGCCGGATGCCTTGGACGGCCAAATAAGCAGAACGTTCGGTGTTTTGGCCGACATCGGCGACGGAACCATACGGAACGATACGGGAAGATTTCTGATTTTGGCCCACGAAAAAGTCAATGAAATCAATGCTTTTGATGCATCCTCCGGGCCCACCATTGTTATTATTTATCAATGACTTAGCGGTGTGTTTTGGTTCGGGTAGCCAAGTAATAACTGGCGAACCGCCGTCCATAGCGTTTGATTTTATTGACTTATGGTGGGCCTCCGGAGGCCGCAGATGTGTTGCCAGCCGCCGGTGGAGTGTCAGGATCGTTTATCAAGTGCTTGAACGACGCCGGCACGGTGTTCGGAATAGAAATCCGCGCATAGTCCCGTCGCAATCAACCTCGAATTACTGTCTGGATGCTACATCGGCCATCGCCGCACCCCACCCTGCGGCGATCTCGTAGCCCATGCGTGAGAAGCCGAATTCGCGATCGAATTTGTTCGGCGCTTTGACACGCCAGTTCTTCATGACCTCGCCCGGGAGGCCGCCAGCAGCGGTGACGACCAAGTCACGCTCGCCGGCGCGGAGTTCACGACGGCGATCATTTGGCGTAGCTGGGAACAGGCCGGCGACGTCAGGCAAGACCGTCCGGCTGCACCTAGGAAGTTAGTCGCGACCCACGGCGGACCGCTCCGTACGCGCGCGCGGCGTACGGCAAGCTGCTAGCCTCAATCTCCGGATGAGATCAGAGTCGCTCAGACCGGGTCTTCAGGATCTGGTACAGCACGTTTCGGATGCGCTGCCAAACGGTTAGCCGGTTGATCACGCCTTCGCCTCCTGTTCATCGCAGATGAATGGGCTGCGGTTCAGATGATCTGTGCCGCCAGCGCCACGCCGACCAACGACGTGCCGACCCCTGCCGTGCGGATGGCTCGCGGCCAGCGCCGAAGTGTTAGGGCGGCTAACGCGCCGGTCGCGTGAAGAGCCGAAGTAGCGATCACGAAGCCGACCGCATAAGCGATGCCGCTGGCCGTCTCGGGAATTTCGAGGCCATGGGCATTGCCGTGGAAGAGGGCGAAGAGAGCAGTCAGCGAGGCGGCCACAGCGAGCGGAAGCGGCTTGGCAAGCGCCATCATGGCGCCGAAGACCACCAGCGATAGCGTTATGCCGGTTTCCAGTGAGGGCAGGCCGATGCCGGCGATACCGAGCAGGGCGCCAGCGAGCATCGCCGAGACAAAGCACGACGGCACGATGATGATCCCCTTGCCGCCGGCGCGAGCGGCAATGATGCCTACAGCCATCATGGCAAGCAGGTGGTCCATACCGGTCAGCGGGTGCTGAAGGCCGTCTACAAACCCGTGGGCATGAAAACCGCCGCTATGGGCGAAGGCCAATGAGGGGATGAGGGTTGTGGCGGCTGCCAGGGCGAGTCTGCCGAAGAATGAAAGCGTTCTGTTCATGGTTCTTGACCTGTTTGATAGAGGTGCGATCGGTTCAAGGCCGGTGCTCATTGTCCGGCCCCTGGCATGGTGAATTGTGCGGCGCCGGACCTGTCGGCCAGAAGCCGCGCCTCGCCGAAGTCGAGGAGTCTTTGTCCCCTGCCGTCATGGTAGACGAAGGCCAGGCGGCGCCGGCGCGACGTCAGTTTCGCGGGCAGCGGGTGATAGGTGACGCCAGCGCCGCCGATCATCGGCATGACGGCGCCGACATCGACCATGTCCTGCGTCTCGACGCGCAGGAGATGCAGCCGCATGCCGTCGGCGGTTTCGCCGACGAAGGGAATTCCGGCGAGGCGCAGGAAACTGGACGGGTCGGGCGCCCGCGAAAACCCTTCGAGAAACGCGATCTCGACGAGATCGAGATCCGTCGCCCGCGCGTCGGCGGGTTCGGGCGCATGGTCGTGCGGTAGATGCGGTGTCTGCCATTGCAACGGCTTGCCGGCCGGCCCGTTGTGGCCGACGGGGTGGGGATGGTGATGATGACCGTTCGGCCCGTGATGGTGACCGTCGCCATGGTCATGGCTGTGGTGGTGATGATCATCGTGCATGATCAAAAGCTCGTCGGCTTGTCGATGATGGATTTGTGTTTGCCGAGATTGCCGTGCGCGACCATCGAGCCCAGCGCCTCGACGACAACCCGCACGCCAAACAGCGCCGTGATGTCTGACGTGTCGTAGGGCGGCGACACCTCGACCACTTCCAGTCCGCAGATGCCGGGCGCCGACACTAGCCCGAGCAGCTTCAGTGCCTCGCGCGGCAGGAAGCCACCGGGCTCCGGCCAGCCCGTACCCGGCACGAAACCGCAATCGATGCTGTCGACATCGAAGGAGATGTATACCGCGTCGGTGTCCTTCCATGCGAGCTCGAGCGCGATCTCCGCCGCCTTCTCCAGCCCCATCTGTTCGATATCGGAAATCGTCAGCACGTTGGTGCCGCGCTTCCGCGCCTCGGCGACGCCGTAGCGCGGCACCTGCCAGCCGCCGATGCCGAGCTGCACCAGATTGGTGGCCGAGACGTTCGGCAAGTTGGTTGCCCAGTACCAGGGCGTCGTGTGCATACGTTCGTCGAGATCCTTTTCCTGAATGTCGATGTGGCGGTCGAAATGGATGATGCCGATGCGCTTGGAAGTAACGTCGGCGATACCGCGCACGCACGGAAATCCGATCGCATGGTCGCCGCCGAGCATGATCGGCAGCGCCCCGGAAGAGGCGACATGGCTGACGCCCTTGGTGATCTGGTCGAAGCTCTTTTCGAGATTGGCGGGGATGGTGAAGACGTCGCCGGCGTCGCAAAGCGTCATCTGCTCGCGCAGGTCGACACCGAGCTCGTAATTGTAAGGCGTGTAGAGCGCCGAGATGCGGCGCATGCCTTGCGGCCCGAAGCGGGCTCCGGGCCGGTAGGTGGTGCCGCTGTCGAAAGGAATGCCCATGACGGCAGCGTCATATCTGCCGACATCGCGGACGTTCTCGACATAGGGCGCCTTGAGGAAGGTGTTGATGCCGGCGAAATGCGGCAACTCGCCTCGCGCGAATGTCGGGATCGACTTGTCGATGATCGAATCCGATCCGGGCAGGCCCATGTCGAGTGCCCATTTCTGTTCCTTGCGCCAGCCATCCTCGGGCAGCTTTCCTTCCGCCTCGATCGACTTCCAGCCCTGCATGTCGCGGATCTCGAAGTTCGGATGGTGGAAGCGTTGGCGTGGCTGGTGGTCGGTGAGCCCGGCGCGACGATGCCGGCGTTCTGGACTATCTCTGTGCATGAAACCTCCTTCACGACGCCGTCGTCGCGATTGCGCTATCCAGTCGGGTCGTCCCGACCATCGCGGCCACTTCGGCCACGTCTCGTGCGGAAGCCCGGTGCTTGCGGTCGAGCTTCAGATCGTAGGTGATCGTCGCGCCATAGGCGGACGGGAACTGGGGGTCGTGGCGCACCTTGTCGAAGACCAGCACGCGGGTGCCGAGCTTGAATGCCTCGCCGATATCGTGGGTGACCATGACCACGGTCATGCCGTGCTCGGTCCAGAGCTCGGTGAGCAGCTCATGCATCTCGATGCGAATACCGGGATCGAGTGCGCCGAACGGCTCGTCGAGAAGCAGGATCTGCGGCCGGCCGAGCAAGGTCTGCGCGATCGCCAGCCGCTGCTGCATGCCGCCAGAAAGCGTGGCCGGATAGAGATCGCGCGCATGGCCAAGCCCGACCCGTTCCAGCATGGTTTCGGCTTCTTGCCTGGCGCTTTTGCGCCTGGCGCCGAAGACGCGGCCGAACGGTCCGCCCGAACGGAAGTCCTCGACCAGCAGCAAGTTCTGCAGCGCGGTCAGATGCGGGAACACGGAATAGCGCTGGAAGACGATGCCGCGCTGCGGCGTCGGTTCCGGCACGATCGGCTGGTCGCCGACGACGACCACGCCGCCACTTTGCTGTTCCTGGCCAAGCAGGATGCGCAGGAATGTCGATTTTCCACAACCGCTGGCGCCAACCAGCGACAGGAATTCACCCGCTTCGGCGGAGACATTGACCCGTTCCAGCACGCGGGCGTCGCCGTAGCTCTTCTCCAGCCCATGGACGAGGATCCGGCTCATCTGGTCCGCACCGGATGCGCCCAGGGCGAGATGATGTGAGAGAGCCGCACGAGCAGCCAGTCGGTCATCACCGCAAGCAGCGTGATCCAGGCGACGTAAGGCAGGATGACGTCCATCGATAGGTAGCGACGAACGAGGAAGATGCGGTAGCCGAGCCCCTCGGTGGAGGCGATGGCTTCTGCCGCGATCAGGAACAGCCAGGCCGGCCCAAGCGCCAGCCGTACGCAAGTGATGAGGCGCGGCATGACCTGTGGCAGCACCAGCCTGAGCACCATGGTCCAGCTGTTGCCGCCGAGCGTCTGTGCCTTGGCGACGAGCTCCGGCGGCAATTCCATCACCCGGTTGGCGATGTCGCGCACCATGACCGGTGCGACGCCGAGAGCGATCAAGGTGATCTTGGCCGTTTCGCCGAGGCCGAGCGCAATGAACAGGATCGGCAGCAGCGCCAGTGGCGGGATGACGCAGACAACTGTGACCAAGGGCAGCAGAAAGGCCCTGACGCGCGGGATGAAACCTATGGCGACGCCGAGGCTGAGCGCCACCAGCGTGGCCATGCCGACTCCGGCGAACAGCCTGATCAGGCTGGCATAGGTGTCGGCCCACAGGATCAGGTCGCCGGAGCGCTTGTCCGGCACTGTCGCCAGGTCTGAAAAGGCCGACCACATCTGTGCAGGGGAGGGCAGCAGCTTGTCGCTGGGATTGACCGCCAGCCTTTGCGACGAAGCGAAGAGATAGGCAATCGCCACGGCGGCAAACGGCAGCGTCCCAAGCAGCAACGCTCCGCCGCGCGAGACCGTCGCGTTGATGAGGCGAAGCCGCGCTTTCGGCCTGCTAAGTTGCAGGCGCGCGACTTCGGGGCCTGCTGCGGCCTGCATGATGCCGGTTCCTCTGGCTAGCATGTCGCGCTCCCGCGTCAGAGCGTTCCGCCCGCCGCCTCTGCCATAAAGGCCTGATCGAAGCGCAGCTTGACGTTGTTGACGTCGCCCAGCGTCGAGCCGTCGGGGAAGCTCATGCCGATCACGTCGACGCTCGGCGCGTTGGTACCAAGAATGCCGTGGCTGAACAGGAAGTTGCGCACCAGATCCATGGTCTTCGGCAGTTCGGCGCCGTTGGTGAATGCGACCGCCTTGGCCGGCTCGAAGAACATCGCCGTTGATGCAAGCTGAGCGTCGAAACCGGCAAGATCCGTCCCCGACGCCTTGGCCATCTCTTCCTTGGCCGCCTTGCCTTCGGGCGTACCCGACGTCATCAGCGCCATGGCTTCATACCATGCACCGACAAGCGCCTTGCCCAAGGCCGGATTGTCCTTCAGCGTCGCGGTGTTGACGACCATCATGTCGATGATCTCGCCGGGGATCTCAGTCGAATCGAATACCTTGTGGGCGCCCGGCATGGCAGCGATTTCCGAGACCAGCGGATTCCAGGTGACGACGGAGGTGACGTCGCTGGTGCCGTAGGCAGCGACCATGTCGGCATCGGAGGTGTTCACCACCGTAATGTCCTTTTCGGCCAACTCCACCGTCTCCAGCGCGCGCGCAAGTAGGTAATGTGAGACGGAGAGCTCGACGAGATTGACCTTCTGGCCGGCAATATCCTTGAGCGCGGTCTTGTTCTTGAGGATGACCGCGTCGTTGCCGTTGGAGAAATCGCCGACGATCAAGGCCGTCGTGTCGACACCGCCGCCGGCCGGGATCGAAAGCGCATCCATGTTGGTCATCGAACAGCCGTCAAAGCCGCCGGCCGTGTACTGGTTGATGCTCTCGACATAGTCGTTGATGCGGGTGATCTCGACATTGATGCCGTATTTGTCGGCCCACTTCTTCATGATGCCGCTGTCGGAAAGATAGCCCCACGGCATCCAGCCGACATAGATCGACCAGCAAATCTTGAAGTCTTTCTTGGGCGCCGCTTGCGCGGCTGAGATGAAGGGGAGGCTGAGTGATGCGGCTAGGATGATTGTGGCCAGTTTGCGAAACATTACATACCCCTGTTTGCGATCCGGATTGCGTCCGAACGTCTGTTGGGGGGTTCACGGAGCGCGCATCCGGGAGAGGTTCGCGCCAGCAAACCCGTGCAGGGTTCTCCCGGGATTTTGGCCCGCCGTGTTCCGCCAGATGCCTCAATGCATCTCAAGCGGTCGCGTCTCTTGGACCAGCACCGTGATCGACACGGCCGGAACCCTAGACGCTCTGCACATGAATAACGAAGCAAGGGGCGTGCCAGTCCGGAAAGCCGTCCTGAGGCGGCCTTTCCCCGGATTTGCAGGCAATCGCGTTATGCTGATGCCACAAAAGTCATCGCAACGCCGACGGATTAGGCAAGGAAAATCTAGCGTCAACCAATATGAGCAAGCTTGTGCCCTGGGGACCTCCGCTGATCGCACCCTGCTCTATGGTCGCCCACACATACATGCCCAATAGGGACACGTTCGGGAAGGGCGTGAGCGCGCGGCGGATCCGGATGCCAATTGGCGCCGACCCATGTGACGAGTGCGCCCGATCGTGCAAGGGCAATTCGTGAAATAAGCGCGACTGCAATGATGCTAGGCAAGCCCGATCGCGTGTCGGGAGGCAGTTGTGAAAGTTGCGATCATCGGACCAGGCTCGCTCGGGAAGGCCTTGGCGAAATGTCTTGGCCTCGCCGGGCACGAAATTCGCCTCAGCTTCAGTCGTGACGAAGGCAAGTTGCGCGCAATCGCGGCAACCCTCCGTGTTGGCTTCGGTGCCCCTGACGAAGTAGCGAGATGGGCCGACGTAATTGCCCTGGCGACGCCATGGCCGGCTCTCGAGCTGGCGATGGACGCGCTTGGCGATTTGTCGGGCAAGATCGTCTGGGACAATACCAATGCAGTCGCACCTGACCTTTCCACGATGCTGCTAGGCACTACTACGTCTGTAGGCGAGGAGGTTCAGAGGCGCGCGCGGGGCGCCCTTGTCGTCAAGTGCATTCCGACCTTTGCCGAATTGCTTGACAGGGATGATCCGCGTCTCAACGGCGATCCGGTGACGAGCTATGTCGCCGGCAATGACGCAGATGCCAAGGCGGCGGTTTGCCGGCTTCTCGCCGATCTGCCGACAATACCGGTCGATGTCGGCGATCTCACGGCCTCGCGCCTGATCGAGCCGATGATGCTGCTATTGGTCCAGCTCGCCTATCGGCGCGGGATGGGGCCGACAATTTCCTTCAATCTCATTCGACAGGACGGACGGACTCATGACTGATTATCTACCCGCGCGGCGCAAGGCGATTCCAGTAGGACGTCTGCTGATCGATGGCCAATGGCGCGATGCCGTCAGTGGCGAGACTTCGACGACTTTTGATCCGACCACGGAGGCGGCGATCACCGATATTGCGAAGGCGGACGTCACCGACACGAGCGATGCCGTCGCGGCCGCGCAGCGGGCTTTCGAGCAAGGACCCTGGGCGCGGATGCATCATGAGGAGCGCGCCAAGATCCTGTTTCGCATCGCCGATCTAATGGACGAGCGGGCCGAGGATTTCGCGGTGCGCGAGGCGATGGATATGGGTATGCCCTATCGCGATTTCCGCGATATCATCATGCCGCACTGCTCAGGACTGTTCCGCTTTCATGGCGGGCTCGCCATGAGCGCGATGGACGGCGCCTATCGTACCAGCTACGAACCAAATATCAGGATCCTGACGCGGCGCGAGCCGCTCGGTGTGATCGCTGCGATCACCCCGTTCAATTTTCCCCTCGCGCTGTCCTGTTCGAAAATCGCGCCGGCACTCGCGGCGGGTAACACGGTCGTTCACAAGCCTGCGACCGACACGCCCCTGACGGCCCTCGCCTTGGCGCAAGTGATCCTCGACGCGGGCGTGCCGCCAGGCGTCTACAATCTCGTCACCGGCCCGGGCGGCACCATCGGCGACGCGTTGGTCAACGATGCCCGCGTCGGCAAGATCGCCTTTACCGGGTCGACCACCGTCGGCCAGGGCATCATGCGCAACGGTGCCGGGACGATGAAACACCTGACCATGGAGCTCGGCGGCAAGAGTCCCAATATCGTTTTCGCCGATGCCGATATCGATGTCGCGATACAGGCAGCCTTCTGGGGCATCTTCTGGAACAAGGGCGAAGTCTGCGTCGCCGGATCGCGCCTGCTGGTTGAACGCGCCTGCTATGACGAGGTCGTCGAGAAGCTGAGCGCCATGGCGAAGTCGGCGACGCTCGGCGATCCGCTGGACCCTGCGACGATGATCGGGCCGATCGCATCGCGGGGCGAGTATGACAAGGTCTTGAGCTATGTCGAAGAGGGCAAGCGCACCGCGCGACTGGCCGCGGGCGGCGGCACCCGCCAGGTCAACGGCAAGGGCCTCTTCATCGAGCCGACCATCTTCGCCGATGCGACCAACGACCTAAGGATATCGCGCGAAGAGATTTTCGGCCCTGTCCTGCCGGTGATTCCATTCGACAGCGAGGAGGACGCGATCCGGATCGCCAACGATACGAGCTACGGGCTCGCCTCGGGCATCCAGACCAGCGATCTCGGCCGCGCCTTGCGGCTCGCCGACCGGATCAAGGCAGGCACGGTCTGGCTGAACTGCTGGCACAAGTACCATCCTAATGCGCCGTTCGGAGGTTTCAAGATGAGCGGCTATGGCCGCGAGCAGGGCCGCGAGGCGTGGGAAAGCTACACCCAATACAAGACGATTTGGGCGAATCTTGGCGAACCAGTCGAGATGGCGCGATGAGCGTGCGCGATTCCAACCCACTCGACCCGCGGCATCCTAAACGCGTCGCGATGGTCCTTTCAAACCCGGCTGTGTCAACCACCACAGGCTGGCCGGTCGGGTTTTGGTGGAGCGAGTTAACTCATCCCTGGCTCGCCTTCACCGAGCGCGGATATGGAGTCGCGATCTTCTCGCCTGAGGGCGGCAAATGCGAGGCGGATGCGTTGAGCGACCCGCGCGATCCGTCCGGCTATTCGGATACGGATCTGATCTCGCTCGGTTTCCTGTCGACGCCGAAACTGGCGGCGCTGGTGGAGACGACCCGGCCCATCGCAGAGCTGTCGGTCGACGCGTTCGACGCTATCGTCGTCGCTGGCGGCCAAGCGCCGATGTTCACCTTCGAAGGCGCAACTGAGTTGCAGCGGCTGTTCATCAACTTTTTCGCGGCCGGCAAGGTCGCGGCCGCCTTGTGTCATGGCGTCGCGCTGCTGCGCTACGCTCGCCTCTCAACCGGCGAGCTGCTGGCCAAAGGGCGCACTGTTACGGGTTTCGCCAATGTCGAGGAAGACTTCGCCGACAATGCCGTCTGGGAGATGGGCGCGCTGCCACACGGTACGCATCTGATGCCATGGCGGATCGAGGATGAGATGCGTGCGCTCGGCGCGAATTATGTTCAGGCCGGGCTGTGGCGCGATTTTGCCGTGCGCGACGGCAATTTGATCACCGGCCAGCAGAACTTCTCCGGAGCGGCGACCGCCCGTCTTGTCATCGAGGCGCTCGGTGGCTGAGGACCAAAGACCGCTCCTGTCGGTGAAGTTCGGGAGACAAACTCGCCGTCAGGGCGGGCGATGCCAAACGACATCGGCCCAATAGGATCCGGGTCCGTCCAAGAACTCCACCTCAAACAACCACTATCAGCAGCGAGGATGAACCATGGCCGTAGTGACGACACTTGATATTGCCGGCCTGACGGCCGAAGATTATAGCCGCATCCTCGATCGGATCGGCGTGGAGAAACGGCCCGCTGGCGGCATCTACCAGCACATCGCGCATGCCACAGACGATGGTTATCGCATCATCGAGATATGGGACGACAAGGCAGGCCTGGAGCTCTTCTTGCAGGACACATTGTTTCCCGCCGCACAGGAACTGCAAGTTCAGCGTGAAATGACCATTATGACCCAGACACTGCACAACATCTTTGTGCCCCGGATTGGTGAACTGACTGCCCTGGCAAATGATGCGCCTGGTGGACCAGTCAAACGGGCAAAAGTGTAGGCATCAAGGATCGAGGATGCGGCGATCGATCATCGAAGTCCTGGAGGAACTTGCGTCCGGACGCCCGGTACAACGATGGTGACCGCGGCAAGTGCAAAGAGGTTGTTCTTTCCTGCCGGCGACTATCGCCATGCGCCGGCCGGAGTCGTTCAGCTGCGTGTGATTCGCAGCGGTTCATCCTATGCAGAGATCGATCTTGGCCGCGGGCTGCGGCGCGTCTTCACCCGCCCCGGCGACCTGCTGCTCAGTCTTCCCGAGCGTGCCACGCGGTTCAAGATCGAGGAGCCGCGAGAGCTGACGATGATCACCGTTGACTCCGCGCTGGCGTCAAGGCTCCTGGTATCCGCAGGCGGGACCCCCGAGGACCTGGCAATCCTGACCGATCGACCGATACGCGATTCGCTGGTGGCCGAGTTGTGCCGACGCCTCGAAGGCGACCCGCCAGCCAACCCGATCGTCCGCGAATGGACGCTGGGCCTGGTTTTCGCGAACCTGCTCCGTCTCGGGCATGCACGCCAGCGGCAGCAGAAGTCTCCGGTCCTAACCTCGCAGCGGTTCGACCGGGTCCTCGCTGCGATTGACGGCGATCTGGAAAAGGGGGTGTCGATCGACCATCTTGCCGGAATCGCGGGAATACCACGACGCGCCTTCACCGCCGCCTTTCGCGAGGCGACGCAATTGCCGGTACATCAATTCATTTTACGCCGCCGCGTTGATCGCGCGGTCGAGCTTTTGGAAAATAGCGATCTGCCGCTGGCCGAGATTGCTCAGCACGCGGGTTTCACTCACCAGGCCCATATGAATCGCGTCGTGACCCGATTGAAACGGCTGTCGCCAGGCCGGCTGCGGTCTCGCAGGCGCGACGGCTGACTTGTGATCTATTCCAGCATCAGGATTCGAATGGCGGAGATGTGAGTTGCTGAAACGTCCGTTGGCTAAGATGCCCGACAGTTTGCGTGCAGAGCTCGAGGCCGCAAATCTGATGACTGCTTTCGAGCAACGGCCTCCCTATCAGCGCAATGATTACTTGCATTGGATCGAGCGCGCCCGTCACCCGGAAACACGCCGAAAGCGCATAAATCAGATGATTGACGAGCTTACGAAGGGAGGAATCTACATGGGAATGCAATAAGAGCTGGCATCGCCGCGAAGCTAGCAGATCCGTCAACGATCATCTTCCGATCCGTGGCCTATCGAGATCGGGTGCTTTCCGCATTGATCTTCATCGGTTTCCCCACGCTTTTGCGCAGATTATGCAGGGAGCCAATAGTGACAATCGAACCTATCCTCCATTTTCGTTTGCGGCAGGTGGCCATATGATCGTGACATCGCAAACCAATAACGTGCTCGGCAGCACGTCAGGGAGGTGGCGCGTCTGGTCGCTCTCGGACGGTTACATCGAGATGCCGGCGGACCTTCTGCGGGACCCGCAGGATAATCCGGTGCCGCAAGCTGCGTTGGCAGGGGCGCTTCGCCTGTCTGTCAATTGCTTCGCCCTCGCAGGTCCAGGCGTTGACGGCGTTCTGATCGACAGCGGAGGAGGGGGCTGGGCCCCGACAGTGGGGCGTCTTGAGCAGGCCATGGCGGAAGCCAAGATCGACCCGGCTTCGATCACGGTCTTGGCGCTCACCCACGCCCATCAGGATCATGTGCACGGACTTTTGACCCCCGACGGCCGAGTGCTCTTTCCAAACTTGAAGGCGATCGCTATTCCCGAGGCGGCTGTGGGGAGCTTTTTCGCTTACGCGCACCTTGCGCAGTTCCGGCCCCTGCTGAAGCCTGTCCAGAATGGCGACCAGGTGGGTGAGCGATTGAGGGCGGTCGCCTTGCCCGGTCATGCTGCCGGTCATACCGGCTACACGTTCGACACGGACGAGGACCGTTTCCTATTCTTCGGGGACATCGTTCATGTGCCGGCCTTGCAGTTCGGCAATCCCGCGTTCAGTTGGGGCTATGACGACGATCAGCTGACCGCGCGCGCAACCCGCCTAAAGGTTTTCAGTGACGCGGCCGAGGCGGGGACGTGGATCGCCGGCGCACACCTTGGCTGGCCGGGCATCGGTCGCGTGGTGCGTAAGGGCGAAGCATACGGCTATGAGCCGGCAGGAGGACGAGTGACCGGATAGGCGGCCCGGTGCTGATCGGTTTATACCGCTCTCGTCGCCCAAGGCAAGGATCTCGACGAGCAGCGCGCCGCACTCCGGCGTCCTCAACGGCGGCGGTACCATCGTCCGGCCCACCAAAATATCTGATTCTTGCTCCACTGGCGGCCGATCGATGCCTGAGGCTTACCGGATCGGCGTCTCGCCGCGAAACAGCGGCTGGTGCGCCCGCATCAAGGCGGCGATCCGGTCGGCGACTTTCCGTACCGGCGGGGAGTGACGTTCCTCGTGATGGGTGACGATCCACTGGTCGGTTTCAAGTTCGGGGATAGGCTGAGCAACGCGAACCAGCCGCGGATCGCCGTCACCGACGAAGCACGGAAAGACCGAAAGGCCGGCGCCGGCGGCCACCAGTTCGCGCACCGAATGGGTGTTGTTGCCGCGTACGGCGATGCGGTCGCCGTGATGGGCTTGCAGCCAGCGCGCCGAGGCAATGTTTGCGCCTTCGCCGGTGACGCCGACGAACAATCCGGCGGCGATGCCGTTGATCAGGTGACGTCCGGAATAAATGGCGTGGGCGACCTTGCCGCTCTGACGGCCGGCCAGCCACTGCTCGGTCGGGCGCTCGCTGCGGATGCCGATGTCGGCGGCACGGCGGCCGATGTCGACCCGGTCGGTGGTGGTGACAAGCTCTACCCTTATGCCGTCATCGACCGTCCAGATCTCGCCGATATGAGCGGAAACGAAGGCCGAGGTCCATGGCCCGGCCGAGACGCGGACAATGCGGTCGGGCAGGTTTCCCTCGCGCCAGCGGGTCAGCGACTGCATTGCCGCCTCGACGTCTTCGGCGCGCCGCAGCAGTTCCTCGCCGACCGGGGTCAGCCGGTAGCCGGTCTGCTGGCGCACGAATAGAGGTTCGCCGATCTGCTTTTCGAGCGCGGTGACGCGTCGTCCAAGGGTGGCTGCGCTGCGGCGCGTGGTTCCCGTCGCTGCGCTCAAGCCACCCAGCCGCGCAACGTCGAGAAACAACCTCAGATCGTCCCAGCCGATATCCATTTTGCAGAAATGAAAAACTCCTTGCGACCGTGGCTGTAGCGCAAAGCGGGCATCGTGCGCAAGTATGCAGGCATTGGAGGCGTTGGACAATCCTGCCTGGCGGGACAGAGACAAGCGCCTCGGCCGGCCAAGAAGCGAGCGCAGCCCTTTCGATCGCGCATGCGATTCGCGCAGAGGCTTTGCGCTTTCGACCAACCCAGGCGGGCATTCTGCGTGCCAAAGGAGACGATCATGTTGGATGAACTTCGATACCGTTTCGCCCGCTGGATTGCCTATCGCCAGACGCTTGCGAGCTTGAGGCAGGCCCGGGACAGCACACTGGCGGATGCCGGCATTTCTCGCGAAGAGATCCGCGAGCGTGCCCGCCACGCCAGCTTGCGTCGTTGAGGAGCCGGGCATGCAGATGATGATGCTTTGGGGTGGCCGCTCGGTACCGCGCATCGGCATCGGCACCTGGGCGGCGGGTGGCCCCGCGCGTTGGCGTGACACGGCGACAATCTATGGCGAGGTCGACGATATCAGGTCGCAAGCCGCGCTGGCGATGGCTTATGAGATCGGCGCGCGGGTGTTCGACACGGCTGCCGCCTACGGCGCCGGCAATGCCGAACTGATCCTCGGGCGGGCGTTGAGGGGTAAGGACGAAGCCGTCATCGTCACCAAGGTCGGCTATTTCGGCGATCCCGAAACGCGTAAGATCGCACCCGAGGATGCCTCTGCTGCGGCAATCCGGACATCGATCGACAATTCGCGGCAGCGCCTGCAGCGGGATTGTATCGACGTCGTGCTGCTACATATCAACGAGTATCCGATCGAGCGCGCCGGCGAGGTGTTCGATACGCTCGGCCTGTTGCGCCAGGAGGGCAAGATCGGCGGCTTCGGCTGGAGCACCGATCACCGCGAACGGCTTGCCGCCTACGCGCCGCGCGAGGGGTTCGTCGCCGTAGAGAACGACTTCAATGTGTTTACCCCGGCGAACGAGCTGATGGCCGTTGCGGCGCGCGAGAACCTCGTCTCGTTCAGCCGGCTGCCGCTGGCAATGGGGCTGCTCACCGGCAAATACACGCCGGCCATGCGGCTGCCCACCAACGATGTGCGCGGCGGGAATGCCGAATGGATGGTGTTTTTCAGGGATGGCGCCGCCAACCCGCACTATCTGTCAAGGCTCTCGGCAATCCGCGACCTGCTCACCTCGGGCGGACGCACGCTTGCGCAAGGCGCGCTCGGCTGGATACTCGCCAAGTCGGCAATCGCCCTGCCGGTTCCCGGCTTCACGCGGCCCGAGCAGGTCGAGGACAATCTCGGTGCGCTGGAGAAAGGGCCGCTGCCGGCAGCGGTGATGGCCGAGATCGACGCAGTGCTGAAAATTGCCGAGACTGCGTAGGGTGTGGTGAATCCGGAATTCGCATTGGCGATAATGCGACCAACTTCGATCTCTCTGATGTCTGCCGATATCGCATTTTTCTTAGTCAAGCTTCCGTGGCGCAATTGAACACGGACGGAGCGGCGGACACGCTCGAGTTGAAGGTCCGCCGCTCCGGTTTTCAGATCAAAGAGTGATGCTGCAACGGGAGATGGGTAGCGAGCTGCGCTTGAGCTGCGCTGCCGACCGCGTCGCTGTCGAGAGAGAGCGACCCGGTTGAGCTGTCAAAGATGATGTGGTGGGAACCATCATCGGCAGCCGTACCAGCAGGGGACGTATGCAATGAAAGCCCGCCCGACTTAAGCTCGGTAAGAGCGGCTTGATCGAGGTGGAGCTTGTCCTGAAGCTTGCTGAAGTCGAAGGCATCGTTGTTGCCTCCGTGGCCAGACATGATCTCGGCGGCGGCGCCGTTTTTTGCCTGGGCGCCGACACTTTCATCGGGCTGGACGGTTTGCGCGAACCCGTGGCGGATCAGGCTGGTTGCCGTCTTGTCGGATGGATCGTTGGTCGGGAGAAGTTCCGAGCCAGCCGAAAGAGAATGGCTCAACGAGGCCAATATGCGGTCAACGCTGCTGCCCTCGCTTACCTTGTCGCCGGCATTATCGTGGGTGGTGTCAGTCGAACTGCCATCACTGGCGAGGAGGTGAGAAAGCGCGGTCTTGTCATGACTGCCATCGCTGGTGGTGGCACCGGAGGCGGCGGTAGCAGTCGAACTGCCGTCGCTAGCGAGGAGGGGCGACAGCGCGGTCTTGCCATGACTGCCATCGCTGGTGGTAGCGCCGGAGGCGGCGGTAGTAGTCGAACTGCCGTCGCTGGCGAGGAGGGGCGACAGCGCGGTCTTGCCATGACTGCCATCGCTGGTGGTAGCGCCGGAGGCGGCGGTAGTAGTCGAACTGCCGT